>JAFHKH010000481.1 GCA_016937595.1 Pseudomonas cedrina subsp. fulgida
GCGAGGCTGCGAAGGCGGCGGCATGGCTGGCCTTTTATTCGCCTGGCACACCGCTATCGCTGCCTCTGTGAAGCCCAGCACCTCCCCTATCAGCCAAGCGGCTCAGGCAAGGCTTTTGCTGACCACTTCGAACACATCGCTGGACAGTTCGCCAGACGCGAGGATGCGCTCCAGTTCCGCTTTCATCAGCGCCTGGCGCGCGCTGTCGTATTTGCGCCAGCGGGTCAGTGGCGCCAACTGGCGCGAAGCAATCTGCGGGTTGAAGCCGTTGAGCTGGATCACCAGGTCCGCCAGGAAGCGATAACCCGAACCGTCCGCCGCATGGAAGTTGATCAGGTTCTGCCCGGCAAATGCGCCAATCAAGGCGCGCACCTTGTTCGGGTTCTTGAGGGTGAACGCCGGGTGTTCCATCAACGCCTTGACCCGCTCCAGTCCGCCCGGCAAGGTGCTGCCGGCCTGTACGCTGAACCATTGGTCCATGACCAGCGGGTTGTCCTTGAAGTTCTCCGCAAACACGGCCAGCGCCTGGGCCTTCTCGGCTTCGAACGGCGAGTTCACCAGCACCGCCAGCGCGGTGAGGCGCTCGGTCATGTTGTCGCTGGTGTCGAACTGGTCCAGCGTCGCCGCCAGTACTTCAGGTTTACCGCTGAGCATCAGGTACGACAGCGCGATGTTCTGCAACGCGCGACGGGCAAAGTGCTCGGCCGCCGCGACATACGGCGTTCGCTTGGACAGCTCGCGATTGGCCTGGTAACGCAGCCACAGTGCTTCATGCAGGTTGTCGGCCAGTTGTTTGCGCGCAAATTCACGGGCGGCGTGGATGGCGTCGACATCCGCCACTTCGCTGATTTCCGTGAGATACGCCTCGCCCGGCAACGACAGCATTTCCGCGACCATCGCCTGGTCCAGGCGCTCATCGCTCAACACCGTGCGCAGCGCGCCAATCAAGCGCTGATCCAGCTTGAGCGCCTGGCCCTGTTGATGCTGGCCGATCAGTTCCTGCAATACCTGCACCGCCAGTTGCTGGCCGGCATCCCAGCGGTTGAAACCGTCGCTGTCATGCTGCATCAGGAACATCAGTTGGTCGCGGGTATACGGGAAGCTCAGTTTCACCGGCGCCGAGAAACCGCGCAGCAGCGAAGGCAATGGCTGCTCGGCGATATCCACGAAAGTAAAGGTTTGCTCGGCCTCGGTCACCGAGATCACGCGCGAGGTGGCGCCGGCAGCCGCTTCACCGGCCAGGCGCAAGGCGATACCCGCACCCTGCGCATCCAGCAGGCCCAGCTCCACTGGAATCACAAACGGCAGTTTTTCCACCTTGTCCGGGGTTTCCGGGCAGCTCTGGCGGAAGGTCAGGCTGTAGGTTTTCGCCACTGCGTCAAACGACTCGCTCACCGCCAGGCGCGGCGTACCGGCCT
This sequence comes from Pseudomonas cedrina subsp. fulgida, assembly GCA_016937595.1. Classification (GTDB taxonomy): domain Bacteria; phylum Pseudomonadota; class Gammaproteobacteria; order Pseudomonadales; family Pseudomonadaceae; genus Aquipseudomonas; species Aquipseudomonas fulgida. Next base: position 1,419 of record JAFHKH010000481.1, read on the forward strand.
GGCTGTACCAGCGTTTGAACTGAGTCAGGTCGGCGCCGTTCGCGTCTTCCATGGCCTTGATGAAATCGTCGCAGGTCACGGCCTGGCCGTCATGGCGTTCAAAGTACAGGTCGCTGCCTTTGCGAAAGCCGTCGGCGCCGAGCAAGGTGTGGATCATGCCGACCACTTCCGAGCCTTTTTCGTACACGGTCAGGGTGTAGAAGTTGGAGATTTCGATAAAGCTGTCCGGGCGCACGGCGTGGGCCATCGGGCCGGCATCTTCGGCGAACTGGTGCGTGCGCAGGTACGCCACGTCCTGGATGCGCTTGACCGTGGCCGAGTTCATGTCGGCGGAGAACCCCGAATCACGGAACACGGTGAAGCCTTCCTTGAGCGACAGTTGGAACCAGTCGCGGCAGGTCACGCGTTGCCCGACCAGTTGTGGAAGTACTCGTGGGCAACGATCGCCTCGACCCGCTGGTGCGCGGCGTCGGTGGCGGTTTCGGCGCGGGCCAGCACGGCGCCGGAGTTGAAGATATTCAGGCCCTTGTTTTCCATGGCGCCCATGTTGAAGTCGTTCACCGCGACGATCATGAAGATGTCGAGGTCGTACTCGCGCCCGTAGGTTTCTTCGTCCCAGCGCATGGATTTTTTCAGGCTGGTCATGGCGTGCTGGCACTTGTCGATGTTTTCCGGCTCGACATAGATACGCAGCGCCACGGTGCGGTCGGTCATGGTGGTGAAGGTATCTTCGACGCACCACAGGTCACCGGCCACCAGGGCGAACAGGTACGCGGGTTTCTTGAACGGATCTTCCCACGTCGCCCAGTGGCGGCCGTCTTCGCCGGGACCGCTGGCGATCGGGTTGCCGTTGGACAACAAAATCGGATAACGGTGTTGCTCGGCGATCACCGTGGTGGTGAAGGTGCTCATCACGTCCGGGCGGTCGAGGTAGTAGGTGATCTTGCGAAAGCCTTCGGCCTCGCACTGGGTGCAGAACATGCTGCCGGATTTGTACAAGCCTTCCAGGGCGGTGTTGGTTTCCGGGTGGATCTTGACCGTGGTATCGAGGGTAAAGGTCGCACTCTTGGGCTGCACCGTCAGGTGGCTGTCGGTCAGTTGATAATCAGCCGCAGTCAACGCCTGGTCGGCGAGGTTCACGCTTAACAGTTCAAGCTGCTGGCCGTCCAGCACCAACGGCGGCAAGCCCGCGCCCCGCTCGGGGTTGCGGCGCATCACCAGTTGCGCGTGGACCAGGCTGTGATCCTCGAACAACTCGAAGGTCAGGTGCGTCTCGTCGATCAGGTAGTCCGGCGCCTGATAGTCCTTCAGGTAAATCATCTTCGGTTGTTCGGTGCGCATGGGGGCATCCTTCTACTGATGCACGGCGAGCTGGTAGGCCGTGTACTTGCGAATATTGATAACGCCGGTGTCGAAGATCAGGTACTGACCCTTGATCCCCAGCAGCGTGCCTTCGGCAATCGGATTCTTGTCCAGGTTGAAGCTGACGATCTTGGCCGGATACTGCTCGACCGGGTAGCGGATTTCGATCGGTTCGATGTCGGCGATGGTTTGGATGGCCTGTATGCCAAAGCGTTCCTGCAGGTTCAACAGGCCCTCGGCGCACGAGGCGAACAGCTCGTCACGCACGCGCTTGAGGTCGACCGGTTGCGCATCGCCCTTGAGCAGCGCGCGCCAGTTGGTCTTGTCGGCGACCTGGCTGCGCAATACGTCTTCGACGAAGCCCGATTGCTGGCGGGTCGCCACGCGCATGATCGGCAGCGCCTGGCTGGCGCCCTGGTCGAGCCAGCGCGTCGGCAACTGGGTGGCGCGGGTAATGCCGACCTTGATCCCCGACGAGTTCGCCAGGTACACCACGTGGTCGGTCATGCAGAAGGTCTCGCCCCAGCCTGGATCGCGGCAGGTGCCGGCGTCGTAATGGCAACGCTCGGGGCTCATGATGCACAGGTCACACTGGGCCAGCTTGGTCATGCACGGGTAGCAATAACCCTGGCTGAAGCTGGTCTTGGTCTTGCGCCCGCAATGGCTGCAATGAATGGCACCGAGGTACTCCAGGCGCACGTGCGTACCGATCAACGGGTTGACCGGCACCTCGGTGTCGCCCAGGCGAAACGCATATTGAACGGTCGGCTCACCGAGTTGCGCCGACATCTTGCTGACTGCACCACGACCGATTTCAATCAATGGATCGCATCCGATTTGAACAGGATGTTCGGCACGGTGGTCGATTTCGACTGGCATTCCTGCGGGCCCATGTAGCCGGTGCGCTGCTCTTCCGGCAGGTTCTGCAGCTCCCAGGCGATCATCGCCTGCAACGACAGCTCGCGCTGCTCGGCGGTGAGCTTGCGGCCGTCGGACCACTTGCCGATTTCCACGGCAAGCTTGAGGCTTTCGTAGATGTCCGGCGTGATGTTTTCGATCATTTCAACAAACGATGACATGTGAACAACCTCTGAGGTTCAGCGAGTACGGGTGACGGGGCCCAGCCCGTCAGAATTCCTTGGAAAGCTTGACCTGCACAAGCTCCTTGTCCAGCAAGCGCCGGAAGATCTGCGGCGCGGCGAAGGTGTAGGCGGCAAACGCCAGCCACAGCCAATTGACCATCTCGGCCACTTGCGGATAGCCCTGGTCGGTCAAGCTGATCACCGCTACACGGTAGACCACGAACATGCACAACAGCAGGACGACGGCGTGGGTGGCGCTGCGCTCGTTCATCCAGCTGTTGAAACGCCACCAGGTGCCGAGGAACACATTGCTGCGCGCCTTGACAGCCGTGAGCAGGTGCAGCGCCGCGACATTGGTGGCGTTTTCCTGCAGCGCCCAGATCGCGTGCTCGCGCGCGCCATTGATATCCCCCTCGCGCAGCAACAGATGCCCAAGCACCACCACCGCCGCTGCATTTGAAGGGTCGGCCTGCAACGCCTGGCGGGCGAACTGATAAGCCTGGTCCCAATGGCCGCTGGCGCGGTGGAACTGCGCCATCGCCACCAGGTTGGCGGGATCGTCGGGGCCCAGCTCCAAGGCTTTTTCCAGCGGCTCGCGGCTTTGCGCCAGACGCCCGGTGAGCTGGTAGAGATCCGCCAGGCACCGGTAGTTGACCGGGTTGAGCGGTTCCATGTCCAGCAGTTGGGTCACATGCTCCTGCGCCAGCTTGAACTTGCGCAATGCGATGGCCACTTGTGCGGCGGCATAGTGCGCCAGCGGCAATTGCGCATCCAAGGCCAGGGCCAGTTGCACTTCGCGCCTGGCGGCGTGCACGCGGCGCATATTCATCAAGCAGATCGACAGCAGCGCGTGGGCTTCGGCCGAATCCGGATCATTGGCCAGCAGCTGACGCAGCGCGTCGATTGCGCCGTCATTGTGGTCAGCCTGCAAGCGTTGGTAAGCCAGGTGCAGCAGATAGTCGGTATTCATCAGCTCACCACCAGATACCAGAGGGTGTACGGCAGCCATTTGACGACCATGCCTTTGAGCACGAAGCCACCCATCAACGCCAAGGGCAGACCAAAGCGGTTCAGCTCACCGCCGTAGTACTGGTAAATCTCGATGGTCGCGCTTTGTTGCATATACAGCAGGTAACCCAGCGCGAGTTTCCACACCACCAGCACCAGCAAGGCGTACTGGATCTGCGCCTGGGTCTGCAGATAACCGCCGCCCACCAGTTGCAGCAGCACAAAACCGATCACCACGCTGCCCACCAGCGCCACGCCGGCCAGTACCCACTCGCGCACGCGCGTCGGGCTGCCGACCGCAATCGAGTTGAACACGAACCACGGCAAGCCCAGCCATGCGCCACCCAGCATCAGGCCGAGCAACGGCCAGAATGGCGAGACCGCCCACTTGGCCAAGGCGCCCGGGCGCGGTTCGTCTTCGATGCGATAACCACCGTACTGCGCCATCAGCGGCCCTTCCCGTGTTTGTCCAGAAAGGCCAGCACTTCGTCGTACTGGTTACCTTCATTGGCATAACGCGCGTAGTTGCGCGCGGTGGTCAGCCATTCCAGCGTAGTGGCGCGCACCTCTTTCAAGGCCTGCTTGAAGTGCCGGTCGCAGATCGACTGCTCGGCGCCACTCTCGATGGACGCCTCAATGGCCTCATCGGCGGCGGTCTCCACCAGTTCGCTGAGGTCGGCGCCGGAGAAGCCCGAGGTGTTCTTGGCCAGGAAAGCGAAGTCGATGTCGTCGGCCATGGGCCGACCTTTCATCATCGACTTGAGCATGCTTTCGCGTGCCGGGCGGTCCGGTGGCGGCACAAACAGCACGCGGTCGAACCGACCGGGGCGCCGGAACGCCGAATCCACCGACCAGGGTACGTTGGTCGCGGCGAGGATCAGCACGCCGTGGTTGTCATGGGTGAAACCATCCATCTCGGAGAGGAACTGGCTCACCAGCTTGGACGATGTCGATTCGCGGGTATTGGCGCGTTTGCCGCCCAGCGCCTCCACCTCGTCGAAAAACATCACTGCCGGCGCCTGCGCCCGTGCCTGTTCGAACAGCGCGTGCAACTTGCGCTCGGATTCGCCGATGTACATGTCGAGCACGTCGGCAATCGCCACATTGAAAAACGTGGCCTTGCACTCACCCGCCGTGGCGCGGGCCAACATGGTCTTGCCGCAACCCGGTGGGCCATACAGCAGCACGCCGCCGCCGACTTTCTTGCGAAACCGCTGGAACAGGCCGGGTTTCTGGTAGGGCAGGATGATCTTTTTGTGGATGGTCTTTTTCAGCTCATCCAGGCCACCGATATCATCAAAGGTCAGGGTTTCGTTTTCCGGCACCAGCAGGCGCACTACTTCGCTCTGATCGGTGTCGTCATTGGAGATCACCCGCAGGCGCGGGCGGCCTTCGGCGCCGGGAAAATCCACCACCGACACATTCAAGCGGCGCCACAACGCCATGTCTTCCAGGGCCGGGTTGGCGTCCACCGCCGCGCGGTATTCCACCTGGGCTTCCTTGAAGCGCTCCAGTGCCGCGAGGATGCGGGCCTTGAGCAGGCGCGCGGCGGGGTCATTCCCGTCGATCAGGGGCAACGCCTTTAGCGCCTGACCGTCAGCCAGCAGCAGTTGCGCCGCGGCCAGCTTCAGGGCCGAGGCGTCCGGCCATTGCTCGAAGCCGGCAGGCAGCAGGTTAAGGCCGCGCGCATGCTCGCCCCGTTCAAGGCAGGCACCGAGCAGCACCGTCAGCAGTGCGACGTTACCGGGAGCAGCGGCCAGCGCAGCCTCCAGTTGGTCGAGCGTCGAATCATCCATGCAAGGTCCTCAACAGTGCGTGTGCAGCGCAGGGGCTCATGGAGCCACCTGCGGCCGCTCGACATCGACCCACACGAACTTGCGCGGGTCGAGGCGGGTTTCCTGGTCCAGGCGATACGCCACCAGCTTGCCGTACAGCACCGCGCTGTAGTCCAGGCAGGCCAGGTTGGGGCGGATCGGCGCCGGTGTGCCGCTGCGCCAGTAGTGCCCGACGAACAGCAAGGGCTCGTCGACACCGTAGCGCAGCAGGGCATTCTTTTGCGTGGGGGACAATGGCGTACGCGCGACCGGCTCCGGCAAGGCGTCGGGCTGAAAGACGATGTCGCCGTAGGTTTTCGGGTCGTCTTCCCAGAACTTGGTGCGGAAGAACGAGCGCGTCAGCCCGTCGCCGCCGGTCAGCGTGAGGCCGTCGGGCAGGCGCATGTCGGTGCCGCGCAGCAGACGGTCGAACGCGTTGCAGGCGAAACTGCCCGGCACGGCGGCGGCCTGCAGGAAGTGCGGGTCGATGCAGCCGTCCGGAAAACTTGCACGCAGCGGTTCGATGACGCCCTGGTCCCAGCAGGCATGCACCACACGGAAGCGCCCGGCGTCGACGAACAGCGGCATCTGGTAGAACCAGTCGAGGAAGTCGCGCCAGTCGGCGGGGTGCTGCTCGAACTGGCTCAGGGTTTCCTGGATCAGGCGCGCATGGCGTGGGGTGTGCTCGCGCACGAATTGCTTGCCACTGCCGGGCGGCGCCTGGGTGGTCCAGCCCAGCGCATTGAACTCGTGGTTGCCCATGATGCACAGCGCCTGGCCGGCCACCGCCATGTCGTGGACGATATGCAGCGCCTCACGGATACGCGGGCCACGGTCGATGATATCGCCGAGGAACACCGCCATGCGTGACGGATGACGCCAGGTACCGCCCTGCTTGTGGTAGCCCAGCAGGTCGAGCAAGTGCTCCAGGGTATGGGCGCAACCGTGCACGTCACCAATCAGGTCGTAGCTACGCGCGGGATCGAGCATCAGTCGCCTCCACCCCCCAAGCGGCTGCCCCAGCCCAGCTTGGTGCGGCACACTTCGTAGTAGTTGTGGTCCAGCGGATGGATCAATCGCAACTTCTGTGCCTTCTTGCTCACGGTGATGGTGTCACCGGGGGCGCAGGTGAAATGGTTCTGCCCGTCGCAGGAGACTTGCGGGTAAATCTGCATGTCTTTGGACACCACGATTTTCAACTCACTATTGCCATCGACCACGATGGGCCTGCTCGACAACATATGGGGATACATGGGCACAATCACAATGGCATCCAGCTTGGGATGCATGATCGGGCCGCCCGCCGACAGCGCGTAGGCCGTGGAGCCGGTCGGCGTGGCGACGATCAGGCCGTCGGCCTTCTGGCTGCACACGAACTGGCCGTCTATATACAGCTCGAATTCGATCATGCGCGTGGATTTGCCGGGGTGCAGCACCACGTCGTTGAGGGCATCGCCCTGGCCGATGGCCTCGCCGTGGCGGCGTACTTCGGCCTGCAGCAGGAAGCGGTTTTCCACCAGGTAATGGCCGTCGAGGACCTTGGCCACTTC
>JAFHKH010000482.1 GCA_016937595.1 Pseudomonas cedrina subsp. fulgida
AAAAATATGGATCCCATCCCGCTCAACGTTGCAATCACTCATATTCCTCGGCCTCACGCCTGCATTGCGCAGTCGCTTCGCTGCCGCGGCCAGCGGATCGAGCCCTGTCTGCCGGCCGCAACCGGTGAGCTACATCAGCGCTTGCGCAGGCCAGCCTAATTGCCGGGAAATCTGCTGCGTGGCTTCCATCAGCCGATTGACGTAGTCCTGCTTGAGTTCTTCGCGAAACCGAAAGCAGGGGAATGACACGCTCATTCCGCCGATCACGTGGCCAAAACGGTCGCGGATCGGCGCGGCTGCGGCCATGACCAGCAGTTGCTCCAGCGCGGCTTCCACCGGCATCAGGGCGCCGCTCTTGCCAGGCTTACCCACGGGATTCACAAGGCGCGGCCTGTTTCAGGTGCGGCACGAAGTTGCACGGGCGGTGGCGGTTGTCCAACTGCTCGGCGAGGATGCCATCCCAACCGGTGCGCACCGCATTGGTGGAACCCGGCAGACAGCACACCAGGGTGCCATTGGCCAGGCCGGCCAGGGCGCGGGATTGCACGGTGGAGGTGCCGATATCGGCCACGGAAATCTGGCGGAACAGTTCGCCAAAACCGTCGACCTGTTTGTCCAGCAGGCAACTGACCGCTTCAGGCGTGCTGTCACGGCCGGTGAAGCCGGTGCCGCCGGTGATCAGCACCACCTGCACCACGTCTTCGGCGATCCAGTGGGCGACCTGGGCGCGGATCTTGTAGAGGTCGTCCTTGAGCAGCACGCGCTCGGCCAGGGCGTGGCCGGCGGCGGTCAGGCGGTCGACGAAGACCTGGCCGGACGTATCGGTTTCGAGAGTACGGGTGTCGCTGACGGTCAATACGGCGATATTCAGGGGTACGAAGGGCGCATCTGCCTTGGCTTTCATGGCACGGTCCGGTTGTCGAAGGAACAGCCCGATGTTATATCACAGGCCCCCCTTTTGCTGCCGCTGCGGAACCGCCATGCCTATCGACTCGTCCCCCCTCGGCCCTGTTCGGTCCTGCTGCTGTCCGGTGGCCGCGGCCAACGCATGGGCGGCCAGGACAAAGGCCTGCTGGAATGGCGCGGCGAGCCCTTGATCGCGCATTTACAGCGCCTGGTGCGGCCGCTCACGGACGACCTGATCATCTCGTGCAACCGCAACCTGCAACAGTACACGGGGTATGCCGACCGGTTGGTGAATGACGAGAGCCCGGACTTTCCCGGCCCGCTCGCCGGCATCCGTGCGGGACTCGCCGTCGCGCGCCATGGGCACCTGCTGATCGTGCCGTGCGACGTGCCGCATATTGATGCCCGACTGCTCGCCGAGCTGCGTGAGACGGCGCAGCGCAACCCGCTGCTGCCCGTGATGGTGCGCCATGGCGAGTTCTGGGAACCGCTGATCTGCATCCTGCCGACCGCCCTGCGCGACGCGGTGAACAGCGCCTGGCACGCCGGTGAACGCAGCCCGCGCAAGCTCTTCCTGCAATTGGGCGGCGTGGGCCTTGAATGCCCGGCGGATGACCCGCGCCTGGCCAACCTGAATACGCCTGCGCTGTTACAGACGCACTCGGGCGTGTCAGAATGAACCTCGCACAAGGAACTTTGTCGGCGCTCCGTGCGTCACAAGGTCAGCATTTAAAAAGTATTCTCTCGGAGACAACCTCATGACTCAACGGACCATCGCCGCTCTCATGCTTGCACTGGGCCTCGCTACCCTCGCCGGTTGCGCCTCGCCGACAGTGATCACCCTGAATGACGGTCGCGAAATCCAGGCCGTCGACACCCCGAAATACAACGAAGATTCGGGTTTCTACGAATTCGAACAACTTGACGGCAAGCGCACCCGCATCAACAAAGACCAGGTTCGTACCGTTAAAGACTTGTAAGTCTCAGCGTTTGCCAACAAGGCCCGCCTCGCGCGGGCCTTGTCGTTTCCGGCGGTTACCAGTCGAGGGTGATCCGGCTGCGAAAGCTGCGCTCGCCACCGGTGACCGGGTCGATGAACCGCACGCCCTGGGCCAGCAGTTTCAACGGGTGGGCATAGTCGTCCACGGCGTCCTTGATCACGTCCGGGTAGAACGGGTCATTGCAGATACTCGCGCCCAGCGCAGTCATGTGCACGCGCAACTGGTGCTTCTTGCCGGTGATCGGGAACAGGGCATAGCGCCACAGGTCGCCGTTGGTTTCCCGCACCTGCACCGCCGTTTCGGTGTTGGCGGTACCTGGGCCTTCCTGCATGCGAAAGAACGGTTCGCCATCGACCAGGCGGCTTTTATGCACCAGGGGAAACGTCAGGTCCGGCAGGGCCGGGGCGATGGCTTCGTAGAATTTATCGATCTTGCGCGCAGGAAACAGTTGTTGATACGCGGAACGGCTGGCCGGGTTGGCCGAGAACAGCACCAACCCCGCCGTATGCCGGTCGATGCGATGCAAGGGCACCAGCGACGGATTGCCCAGGCGACGAATCAGGCGGCGCAGCAAGGTCTGTTCGACATACTCGCCGGCCGGTGTCACGGGCAGGAAGTGCGGTTTGTCCGCGACCACCAGGTGCTCGTCGGCATACAGGATGGTCTCCTGCACCGGGATCACCTTCTCGTTCGGCACCTCCCGGAAGTAGTAGATGCACAGGCCTTCCTTGTAGGCCAGGTCCAGGGCAATCGGGCTGCCGTTGATGTCCAGCACCCGGCCTCGGGCGATACGGTCCAGCCAGTGTTCACGGCCAATCGCCGGGAAGTGTTCGCACAGGCAATCGAGCACCGTCGTCCAGGCGCCGGGCGGCAAGTACAAGGTGCTGGCTTGGTGCTGGGACGCGGAAAAACCGGATGTGGACATGGACATGCTCGACGCCAGGAAAAACAGGCGGGCATTATCCCGCATGGAGCAGGATTGAGCCTAGGGCCGATCTCAAGCCTTGAGCAACTCCGCCCGCAGGACTTTCGAGGCACTCGCCGCCTCGGTGAATTCCTTGAGCCAGCGCAGTACGTCCACCGCTTCCCAGCGGCCCGGATCGTATAACGCATACAGCAACCCCTGGTAACCCACCACATCCAGTTGCTTGTGATAGCCGGCGCGCTGGAACAACGCCTCGATCTCGGCGAAGCAGGTATTGAAATGCACTTTGTTAAACGGCGTCTTGCCTTCCGTGACCAGGCCATCGAGGCGCAGCTCGTTCACCGCGTCGCGCACGACCTCGGCGGACATGCGATTGACGCTGCTTTTCAGTTGTTCAACATTCACCACGGGCGTTCCCTCTATTCAATCACTGTACAAACATACAGTAACGTAATATTCGGAAACCCGCCATCGCATAAATGTCAGCGCAGGAAGGCGACCACCTGCTCAGTGTCGAAGGGCCAATCCAGTTCAGCGCCGGTATCTACCCGGCGAAGCACCGGAATCCGCAGGCCATAGACGTCGGTCAGGTCGTCGGGGTCGGTGATGTCCACCAGTTCCACCAGCAAGCCATGTTCGACGAGAGGCATGACTTCGGCTTCGGCAATCTCACAAAGATGACAACCCAGGGTGCCGAACAACTGGCATTCAGGAAGCATGGCAATGGACTCGCTCAAAGAACGGGGGCAATCATTCTAAGCCATACACGACCGACTGTAGGAGCGAGTTCTATCAATCCTGACTGACCGCCCCAATCTTGTGGATCGACAGGTCCGCACCGTAATACTCTTCTTCCTGGCTCAGGCGCAGCCCGGTGACACGCTTGATCACGCCGTACACCAGCAAGCCGCCGACCAGCGCCACCAGCACGCCGAGGGCCGTGCCGATCAACTGGCTGATCAGGCTGACACCGCCCAGCCCACCCAGCGCCGTCTGGCCAAAAATGCCGCAGGCGATGCCGCCCCACACCCCGCACAGACCATGCAACGGCCACACACCCAACACATCGTCGATCTTCCAGCGGTCCTGCGCCGCGATGAAACACCACACGAACAACCCGCCGGCGACAGCACCGGTGACCAGCGCGCCCACAGGGTGCATCAGGTCGGAGCCGCGCAGATGGCGACCAACCCGGCGAGCGGGCCGTTGTGCAGAAAGCCCGGGTCATTGCGGCCGATGATCAACGCAGCGACCGTGCCGCCGACCATGGCCATCAGCGAGTTGACCGCCACAAGGCCGCTCACGCCGTTCAGGGTCTGGGCGCTCATCACGTTGAAACCGAACCAGCCGACGATCAGGATCCACGACCCCAACGCCAGGAACGGAATGCTCGACGGCGCGAACGCCACCAGACGCCCTTCGCGGTAGCGCCCGTTGCGCGGGCCGAGCAACAACACCGCCGCCAGCGCCAGCCAGCCCCCCATGGCGTGCACCACCACGGAACCGGCGAAATCGTGGAAGCTGGCGCCAAAAGTCGCGAGCAGCCAGGCCTGCAGGCCGAAATTGCCGTTCCACACCATGCCTTCAAAAAACGGATAGATAAACGCCACGATCAACGCCGTGGCGCAAAGCTGTGGAGCAAACTTTGCACGCTCTGCGATGCCACCGGAGATGATTGCCGGGATCGCTGCCGCAAACGTCAGCAGGAAGAAAAACTTCACCAGGCCATAACCGTGGTCGCGCTGATCACCGCCGCCGGTTGCAGGAAGCTCACGCCGTAGGAGATCCAATAGCCTATAAAGAAATAGGCCAGGGTGGAGATGGCGAAGTCGCTGAGGATTTTCGACAATGCATTGACCTGGTTCTTCTGGCGCACCGTGCCGACTTCCAGGAACGCGAAGCCGGCATGCATGGCCAGGACCATGACCGCACCGATCAGGATAAACAGGGTGTTGGAGCTGTGGACGAGGGTGTCCACCGCACTTTGCAGATTTTCCATGGAAGTTGGCAGGCCTTCAGTCAAGGCAAAAAAGCACCAAAGCGGGTCAAGCCAGGTTTTCGCGCACTAAATTGGCACCTGCTGCCCCACCCCTCTTCAGGGGGCGTGAGCCGCTTTAGCGCAGCGATCACTACAACAGGCCGTTGCCGACAGGGTTTTTCCGCGTATTTCAGTTAATTAGGGTAAGGTTTTTCAAGGCTTGCTGCCTCACCGCCCGGATTCAGCGCAGACTCGTTGGCCGCGCACCAAGGCATAGCAAAAGCTGTACCAGACAATTGCACTGAACCTTCACCGATGCCGGTGACTCGAAACCACTACATACCGATCAGCCATTCACGGAGATAACCATGGCCCGAAGCACTGCAAAGACTGCCCAGGAAATACTGATGGCGGATTTTCAAACCCTGGTGACTGACACCGAAAGGTTGCTGAACGACACCAAGGCGCTCGCGGGCGATCAGGCAGATGAGCTGCGCGCCAAAATCCAGGACTCGCTGCTGCAGGCCCGTGAAACCCTGAAGCTGACCGAAGACTCCCTGCGCGAACGCGGCCAGGCGGCGGTCACCGCCACTGAAGACTACGTGCAGGCCAACCCTTGGCAGTCGGTGGGTATTGCCGCCGGCGTGGGCTTTTTGATCGGCCTGCTGGCCACAAGGCGCTAATCCCATGTCTATCGGCGAATCCAGCTCGACCACGGGCTCAACCTCAAGGCGTCTGGGCGCGGCCGTGCTGGGCTTGCTGCACAGCCACGTCGAATTGTTCGGCATCGAATTGCAGGAACAGAAGGCCCGCACCGTCAGCCTGTTGCTGTTTGCCGGCCTGGCGCTGGTGTTTGCGCTGCTGTTGCTGGTGGGATTGTCGACGTTGGTGATGATCCTGGTGTGGGACACTGGCTACCGGTTGACCGGCATCATCAGCCTCTGCGTGTTCTATACCCTGGCCGCCGCATTCTGCGGGGTGCGCTTGAAAGCCGCGGTGTTCGATGAGTCCACGCCGTTCCACGCCACGCTCGAAGAGCTGGCCAATGACCGGGAGCGCCTGCTGCCATGAACTCGAATGAACACCAGCAAACCTCCCGCCGAGAAATGCGCAAGGCTTTGATTCGCCTGCGCATGGAAATGCACCGTCAGGAGATCCGCCACGAGTCCCAGCAATTGATGCTGCCGCTGAACAAGGTGCGCAACATGGGCCAGAGTTTTCAGGGCGGCCTGGGCATCAAGCACGCGCCGCTGTGGGGCGTGGCCGCCGTGACTCTGATGGGGTTCTTCACGGGCAAGGGCGCCAAGGGTGGCGGCATCGGCGGGATGACGCGCCTGGTGCGCCTCGGCGCCGGCTTGATCCCGCTGATCAAGTTGGCCATGCAGGGCAGTTCGCGTAAAAGCTGAGCGTACTGGCTGCATTCTTGCTAACAGAACTGGCCCGGCCCCCGTTTTCGAGGGCCGGGCCTTTTTTCGCCACCTCTCTTAAGGAGGCCCCGTGATCGACGGGCAACCGCTCGCCTGCTTCCAACCATTTATCGACACCGCCACGGGCCGCATCGCCGGCGTCGAGGCCTTGGGCCGCCTGCGCCAGGCGGATGGCCGCTTGCAGTCCGTCGGCCCGCTGTTCGCCGACCCACGCACCCCAGGCTGGGAGGTCATCGTGGAATATCCGCCGTGTGGGAAACCCGCACGCCATAGTCATCGAGGGTCTGGAACTCGACGGTCATGGCGCCGGCCGGTGCCGACTTCAGCCCTGGCAGGACGAAGCGGTTGCGACCGCCGGGGACCACCATATTGCTGTCACCCGATGCGCTGGTTTCGCGCGGATGGCGTTGGCCGCCTGTCACCAGCGTCAA
>JAFHKH010000483.1 GCA_016937595.1 Pseudomonas cedrina subsp. fulgida
TCTTCGCCGTGCAAGGCGTGTTCGAAACGCTGGATATCGAACTGCCGATCATGATCTCCGGCACCATCACCCGATGCGTCCGGCCGTACCCTCTCGGGCCAGACCACCGAAGCGTTCTGGAACTCCGTGGCCCACGCCAAGCCCCTCTCGGTGGGCTTGAACTGCGCCCTCGGTGCCAGCGAACTGCGGCCGTACCTGGAAGAGCTGTCGAACAAGGCCAACACCCACGTTTCCGCCCACCCCAACGCCGGCCTGCCCAACGAATTCGGCGAATACGACGAGCTGCCGTCGGAAACCGCCAAGGTCATCGAAGAATTCGCCCAGAGCGGCTTCCTCAATATCGTCGGCGGTTGCTGCGGCACCACGCCGGGGCATATCGAGGCCATCGCCAAGGCCGTGGCCGGGTATGCACCGCGCCCGATTCCGGACATCCCCAAGGCTTGCCGCCTGTCGGGCCTGGAGCCGTTCACCATCGATCGCAGCTCGTTGTTCGTCAACGTCGGCGAACGCACCAACATCACCGGTTCCGCGCGTTTTGCCCGGCTGATCCGGGAAGACAACTACACCGAAGCCCTCGAAGTCGCCCTGCAGCAGGTGGAAGCCGGCGCCCAGGTGATCGACATCAACATGGACGAGGGCATGCTGGACTCGAAGAAGGCCATGGTGACCTTCCTCAACCTGATTGCCGGCGAGCCGGACATCTCCCGCGTGCCGATCATGATCGACTCCTCCAAGTGGGAAGTGATCGAGGCGGGCCTCAAGTGCATCCAGGGCAAGGGCATCGTCAACTCCATCAGCATGAAGGAAGGCGTGGAGCAGTTCATTCACCACGCCAAATTGTGCAAGCGCTACGGCGCGGCGGTGGTGGTCATGGCGTTCGACGAAGCCGGCCAGGCCGACACCGAGGCGCGCAAGAAGGAAATCTGTAAACGCTCCTACGACATCCTGGTCAATGAAGTGGGTTTCCCGCCGGAAGACATCATTTTCGACCCGAACATCTTCGCGGTCGCCACCGGCATCGAAGAACACAACAACTACGCCGTCGACTTTATCAACGCCTGTGCCTACATCCGCGACGAGCTGCCGTATGCGCTGACCTCCGGCGGCGTGTCCAACGTGTCGTTCTCGTTCCGGGGCAACAACCCGGTGCGCGAGGCGATCCACTCGGTGTTCCTGCTGTATGCGATCCGCAACGGCCTGACCATGGGTATCGTCAACGCCGGCCAGTTGGAGATCTACGACCAGATCCCGGCCGAGCTGCGCGATGCCGTCGAAGACGTGGTGCTCAACCGCACCCCGGAAGGGACCGACGCCCTCCTCGCCATCGCCGACAAGTACAAGGGCGACGGCAGCGTCAAGGAAGCGGAGACCGAAGAGTGGCGCGGCTGGGACGTCAACAAGCGCCTGGAACACGCACTGGTCAAGGGCATCACCACGCACATCGTCGAAGACACCGAGGAATCGCGGCAGTCGTTCGCACGCCCGATCGAAGTGATCGAAGGCCCGCTGATGTCCGGCATGAACATCGTCGGCGACCTGTTCGGCGCGGGCAAGATGTTCCTGCCCCAGGTGGTGAAGTCCGCCCGCGTGATGAAGCAGGCCGTGGCCCACTTGATCCCGTTCATCGAGCTGGAAAAAGGCGACAAGCCCGAAGCCAAGGGCAAGATCCTGATGGCCACGGTAAAGGGCGACGTGCATGACATCGGCAAGAACATTGTCGGCGTGGTGCTCGGTTGCAACGGCTATGACATCGTCGACCTCGGCGTGATGGTGCCGGCGGAGAAGATCCTGCAGGTGGCCAAGGAACAGAAGTGCGACATCATCGGGCTGTCCGGCCTGATCACGCCGTCCCTGGATGAGATGGTGCATGTGGCCCGCGAAATGCAGCGCCAGGACTTCCACCTGCCGTTGATGATCGGCGGCGCCACCACCTCCAAGGCCCACACGGCGGTGAAGATCGAGCCCAAGTACAGCAACGATGCCGTCATCTACGTGACCGACGCTTCCCGCGCGGTGGGCGTGGCCACGCAGTTGCTGTCCAAGGAATTGAAGCCGGCGTTTGTCGAGAAAACCCGCCTGGAGTACATCGACGTGCGCGAGCGCACTTCGAACCGCAGCGCCCGTACCGAACGCCTGAGCTACCCGGCGGCGATCGCCAAGAAGCCGCAGTTCGACTGGAGCAGCTACACCCCGGTGGTGCCGACGTTTACCGGTGCCAAGGTGCTGGACAATATCGACCTCAACGTTCTGGCCGAGTACATCGACTGGACGCCGTTCTTTATCTCCTGGGACCTGGCCGGCAAATTCCCACGCATCCTCACCGATGAAGTAGTGGGTGAAGCGGCCACCGCGTTGTACGCCGATGCCCAGGAAATGCTCAAGAAGCTGATCGACGAAAAACTCATCAGCGCCCGCGCGGTGTTCGGCTTCTGGCCGACCAACCAGGTGCAGGACGATGACCTGGAAGTCTACGGCGACGACGGCCAGCCGATTGCAAAGCTGCACCATCTGCGCCAGCAGATCATCAAGACCGACGGCAAGCCGAACTTCTCCCTGGCCGACTTCGTGGCGCCCAAGGACAGCGGTGTGACCGACTACATCGGGGGCTTCATCACCACCGCCGGCATCGGCGCCGAAGAAGTCGCCAAGGCTTATCAGGACGCCGGCGACGACTACAACTCGATCATGGTCAAGGCCCTGGCCGACCGCCTGGCCGAGGCCTGCGCCGAGTGGCTGCACCAGCAGGTGCGCAAGGACTATTGGGGTTACGCCAAGGACGAGCAACTGGACAACGAAGCGCTGATCAAGGAGCAGTACAGCGGCATCCGCCCTGCCCCCGGCTACCCGGCGTGCCCGGACCACACCGAGAAAGCCCAGTTGTTCCAACTGCTCGACCCCGAGGCGCGGGAGATGCATGCCGGCCGCAGCGGTGTGTTCCTCACCGAACACTATGCGATGTTTCCGGCGGCAGCGGTCAGCGGCTGGTACTTCGCCCACCCGCAGGCGCAGTACTTTGCCGTGGGCAAGGTCGACAAAGACCAGGTGCACAGCTACACCGCGCGCAAGGGCCAGGAACTGACCGTGACCGAGCGCTGGCTGGCGCCGAACCTGGGTTATGACAACTAGGCCCGCCAACTGAGGGCGGTGCTCCGCTACCGCAACGGCGACGACGAAATGCGCTTCCCTGTGCACACCCAACAACGGTTTGTACAGGTACAAGGATTTCGTCATGCCCACCCCTGCTCCCCTCACGGCCCTGAGCCAACTGCCCGCTCGGGCCGTTCATAACCACTTCGCCAGCCGCCCAAGCCTGGTGTCGGTGGTGTTCAATGGCTTGAATAGCCGTCTCCTGGAGCGTTTCCCCACGCTCAAGCTGGACCTGACACACCTCAAACTGGCCAGCCCGATGGCCTCGGGCGGCCACTCGCTGCAACTGCTGTTGAATGTGGCCATCGCGCATCTGCAAAATCCCCGGCCGCTGGACTTCGAGCCGCGCTTTGGACGCGCATTTTTCCTCACCCCCGCGCCGCCGGACATCGACCTGCACGTCATCGCGCAAATCATTGATGAGCTGCGCTCGACCCTTTACATCGACTATCAACAAGCGCTGGCCGACTACTGGAACGCGCCCGACAGCCACGGCCACAGTCGCTGGCAGTGGCTCGGCGATTTTTTGCAGGGGCAAATGGTCGCCGCGGCGACGGCGCAGGCAGGCCTGAGCGACCCGCAGCGCGACATGCTGGCGACGGTCGCCGCCTGGCCCGAGCTGGAGACGCGCCTGCAGCGATCAACCCCGCCGACCTACGTGTACTTCATTGAAAATACCCTGCACAGAGCAGGCAGCGATCTCAGCCTGTTGACGCCCGACATGCTGCTGGTACGCGATAGACACGTGCTGCTGTGCAACCTCGATGGCACCTTCGAAGGGTTTGCCAGCATGGATGAGTTCAGCAAGGCCTGGGGCGCAAAACTCAAGCGCCAGTTTCAATTCGACAGCCTGACCTGGCGGCGTAACGAACCCTACGGCAACGTGTTTGAACAACAGGCCGGGCTGATCCTCAATCAGCAGCTTGAAGCGCTGGCCTCCCTGTCGTTTGAGGGACAAAGCGAAGAAGCACTGACACTGCGCCTGGAAAAACTCACCGACCCGGCGCTGCTCCTGAGCCAGTCATCCAGCGCCGCGCTCGAAAAAATCAACACACAATTGCCCGACTGGCTTCAGGAGGCCAGTGCGGACGACCGATTTGCCTATCACCGGCATTTGCAGGACATGGCGCAGGTGCTCAAGAAAAATCGCGGCCGAGGGTTCAATGAAGGGATTGAGACTATTCATCAATTCAGCCGCAACGCGCTGCGCGCGCGCATGCAGGCCGATCACGGCGATTGCGACCCCGACGCGGTGGTGTTGGACTTTGCCGTGGCAGCCGGTTATCCGGGCGGCGCCGGGTTCATCGCGCATGAGCGGCTCTCGCTGACCGAGTTGGCCCTGAAGAACCTTGCCGGCAAGCCCAAGGGCACACTGACGGTGACCTCGACGACGGGCGACGCCTTGCCCGACTGGCTGACACCCGACTACCTGCTGGGCAGCACGGGCTTGATTCAACGCGTGGACATCGGCAGCACCTACCCGCAGGCCCTGCGCGAACGCCTGCTGGGCGACAGCAACGACGCCCGGGAACGGGAATTGCTGTTTTGTCGGGAACTGAAGGTACGCCTGCCGATGCAGGCGCTGGAGTTCAAGATACGCCGTCAATACGGCGTGACCACCACCGGCTATCGTTACGTCAAGGCGCTGATGGGGCAAACCCCTGCGCACAGATGGGTCGACGGCGTGGAAATCGTATTGCGCCCGCTGGCCCTGCACCGAGAAGCCCAGGCCGCACCCGACACGGTGAGCAACGTCTTCATCATCGAGCCCAGAGAGGGAAGCACCGGCCCGCATCTGTTGTATCGACCGCTGTACGCCGATTGCCTGTACGAATACCCGACACGCCAGGCGCTGCTGGACGCCATTGCCACGCCTGGCGCGTTGCAGGACAGCGTCTTGACTTGGCTTGGCGACAAGGCCCGCGCGGTGTATGCCAACGGCGGCATCAAGGAACCGCACATTCTGCACTTCCTGGCCGGCGATGATACGGCGCGCTATGAGAAACCCGCGCCAGCCACCCTGGCCCTGGACGAAGGCGCCGGGGAGTGGCTGCAATCCCAGGTCAACGGCCAACTGCCCAGCCATTTGTTCGGCAGCACCGCGCGTGCGTTGGTGGATCTGGCGGATCGGCAGTCGGTGTCTAACCCCGAAAGTCGCTGGGCAATTCTGCTGGAAGGTGCCTGGCTGCTTTTCAACACCTTGCTGTTGCCGCTGTTGCGTGGCCCGGCGATGTTGGCGGGATGGATGATGGTGATGGTCAGCAGCCTGGAACAGGACCTCGCCGGGCTCAACAGCAGTGACCCGACGACGCGCGAGCTGGCGCTGATTGACCTGCTGCTGAACATGGCCATGGTGCTGCTGCACGCCGCTGCGCCCGCCAATCCCAGGCTGCAAGCGCTGGACGAGCACGCACCGAATGACCTCGCCGCCCGCCTCGATGCCTGGCGCCGCCCGGCGACTGCGCCTGCCCCGCTTGACGCCCTGGACGTCCGGCAGGGCTCGGTCGCCTTGCCCGGCGAGCCGCCGGCCACGGGTCATACGGCGCTG
>JAFHKH010000484.1 GCA_016937595.1 Pseudomonas cedrina subsp. fulgida
CTCAGGTTTTTCGCGAGCAAGCTCGCTCCTACACATTCCGGGGCGGCCATCACGCCGTCCCGGTCTCAGGAACCGCAATGACCCAAGTCGACTTCTATATATTGCCCAGCGCCGACCCGCTCGCGCGCCTGGACTTTGCCTGCAAGCTCAGCGAAAAAGCCTGGCGCATGGGCCACCGCATCTACCTGCATTGCAGCGATGCCACCCAGCGCGACGAACTGGATGCCCGCCTGTGGCGCTTCAAGGGCGAAAGCTTCGTGCCCCACGGTCCCGCCGAGTCTGAACCTGAAGGCCTGGTGGTACTGGGTTTGGGCGACAGTTGCGGCGATCACCATGACCTGCTGGTCAACCTGGACCTGAAAGTACCGCCCTTTGCCAAGGCCTTCGCCCGCATAGCGGAAGTGGTGGTGGAAGAGCCGGCGATTCGTCAGGCCGCGCGGGAGAGTTTTCGTTTCTACCGCGAACAGGGCTATCCTCTGCAAGATCACCGGCTACAACGACTTTGAGCACATGATGGACACTCCAAAACCGCTGAAAAAAGACGACCACCTACTGGACGACCTGGAGTCGATCCGCCAACTGCTGGGTGATGATGGCTTGCAGCCGCCACTTCTGACCGAGTTGGTCAATGAGGTGGCGCAGATTCCTATGTTGCTGGAAATGTCCGACGGCAAGCCCGCCCCCACGCCGGCCGAACCGCCTGCCGCGGAAAAAACCCAGGACGCCCTGCTGTTGCACCTGGACGCCGAACTGCGCGCCGCCGCGCAATTGATCCTGCAGGACGTGATCGACGATTTTGCCCCGCATATCGAAACCGAGATCAAACGCCGGATGGATGCGCGGATGGAGCGGTTGCTCAGCCAGTATCAGAACTGAATCAAACACCGATCCCCTGTGGGAGCGGG
>JAFHKH010000485.1 GCA_016937595.1 Pseudomonas cedrina subsp. fulgida
CACAGGGGATCTGCGCTTAACTGAATGGCATTGGGCAAGCCCGCTCACTTCACCCTATTCATGCATCATCGGAAATGCGCCTGGCTTGATAATTGCTTGGCTGAACAGCCAGTTAACGCTTATCCAGCTCTTACCGTATCGCTGCACCGAGGCCAGTGCCATGAACCCAAGCACTCAGTATTCGACCCTTGCCGTTGCCGCACCCCGTCGCTTTGATTACTGGAAAGAAGTGGTCTGCCGCCATTGCCTGGCAGCCGACAGTAAACCCTTGTCGCAGAGCAGTTTCGATGGCGCGCTCGCCATCAATACCGTGGGTAATCTGGACATCTGTTCGCTGTCATCGCCGCTGCATTATTGGGAACGTTCGGAGCGGCATTTGCGTAGCGGTCCGGCCGAAGATTTATGGTTGGGTTTCGCCCGAAATGGACATGGGCAGCTCGAGCAGGGCGCGCGAAAAACCAACCTGGCGGCTGGAAATTTGTTTCTTTATGACGCAAATCAGGCGTTTCGATTCAGCTTCGGTGGTACCGAAAACCACCTGGTGCGCATTCCTCGTGCCTTGCTGACCGAGCGCTTGCCGCGCATCGCCGATTACACCGCAATGGTCCTCGATGACCGACGCCCTGGCGTCATCCCGTTGCGCGAAATGTTGCGCCAGGCGGCGTCCGCGCAGGCGTCGTTGCAGGACACGGGCATTTCGAATCGTTATTCTGAGGCCTTGCTTGATCTGCTTGTTATCAGCCTGGAACTCCAGGACCTGAAAACGACCCATCAGGAACTGGACCTGTATGGCCGCATCATGCAGTACATCCAACGGCACTTGACCGAGCCGGACCTGTCGATTGAGCTCATCGCCCAGGCCCACAACGTGTCCACGCGCACCGTTACTCGCGCTTTCGCGCGCTACCAGAAGACACCCGTTGCCGAAATCTGGAAAGAACGCCTGAACGCGAGCCGTGAAGCGATCGAGCGCGGCCAGGTGCGCAGCGTCTCGCAGGCCGCGCTCGACTTCGGCTTTTCAGACTTCTCCCATTTCAGCCATGCGTTTCGCAAGGCATTTGGCGTTGCGCCGAATACGCTGTTGCAGCGCAACTGAGGGGTTCGTTTGCAACAGTCTGGCGCCTTGGGCTGTGCGAACGCCGCATCCAATCCACACAGCAAATCCCCTGTGGGAGCTGTCGAGCTTTAGCGAGGCTGCGAAGCGGGGTCAGGCGAGAAGATGCCAGCAGTGCCGCCGCCTTCGCCAGCCTCCGCTGG
>JAFHKH010000486.1 GCA_016937595.1 Pseudomonas cedrina subsp. fulgida
TCGCGAAGGCGGTGTACCAATCAACAGATTCGGTGACTGACACTCCGTATTCGCGAGCAAGCCCGCTCCCACATAAGCCAGCGCCCACAAATTAAGTGACAGAACGTTTTGCCGGATCGGTTTATCGAGGGTAAGTTGCGCGCCGGTTGTGTTGCCGGGCAACGACTTCAATTTTAGAGGACCTCCACGTGCCAATTTCTTTATTTCGCAAAGCCATGCTCGTGGGTGCGGGTATCACGTTGGCTGTCAGCGTGCAGGCCGCACCGACGGTGCATATTTATAACTGGTCGGACTACATCGGTGACGACACCCTGGCCAACTTCGAAAAGGCCAGCGGCATCAAGCCGGTGTATGACGTCTTCGACTCCAACGAAACCCTGGAAGGCAAGCTGCTGGCCGGGCGTACCGGCTACGACGTGGTCGTGCCGTCCAACCACTTTCTCGGCAAGCAGATCAAGGCCGGGGCGTTCCAGAAGCTCGACAAGTCACTGCTGACGAACTACGCCAACCTCGACCCGGCGTTGCTCAAGCGCCTGGAAAAGAACGATCCGGGCAACCAGTACGCCGTGCCGTACCTGTGGGGCACCAACGGCATCGGCTACAACGTCGATAAAGTGAAGCAAGTGCTGGGCGTCGACCATATCGATTCCTGGGCCGTGCTGTTCGAGCCGGAAAACATGAAGAAGCTGGCCACATGCGGCGTATCGTTCATGGACTCGGCGGATGAGATGCTGCCGGCGGTGCTCAACTACATGGGCCTGGATCCCAACAGTACCAACCCGGAAGACTACAAGAAGGCCGAAGCCAAGCTGCTGAAGGTGCGGCCTTACGTGACCTACTTCCACTCTTCCAAATACATCTCGGACCTGGCCAACGGCAACATTTGCGTAGCCGCAGGTTTCTCCGGCGATGTGTTCCAGGCCAAGGCCCGCGCAAGCGAGGCGGGCAAGGGCGTGAACATTGCCTACGTGATTCCCAAGGAAGGCGGCAACCTGTGGTTTGACGTGCTGGCCATCCCCAAGGACGCGACTAACGTCAAGGAGGCCCACGCGTTCATCAATTATTTGCTGCAACCTGAGGTGATCGCCCAGGTCAGTGATCATGTCGGTTACGCCAACCCCAACCCTGGGGCGGACAAGCTGATGGAGCAATCGATACGCACCGACGAAGCGGTTTACCCACCGCAGGCGGTGCTCGACAGGACATTCGTCAACTTCGAGTTGCCCCCTGCAGTGCAGCGTTTAATGACCCGCAGCTGGACCAAGGTCAAGACGGGCAAGTAAGGCTCAAACTATCCAAGTTCGCTCACCTGGAGCGAACTGCAAATTTGTTGGGAGTTTCGTAAATGGCAGTTGCCTCCGGCGCCTATAAGAAAGCCCTCGAGGGCGACCAGACACCGAAAAAGGTGCTGGTCAAAATCGACCGGGTCACGAAGAAGTTCGACGAGACGATTGCCGTGGACGATGTGTCCCTGGAAATCAAGAAGGGCGAAATCTTCGCCCTGCTCGGCGGTTCGGGTTCGGGCAAGTCCACCCTGTTGCGCATGCTCGCAGGCTTCGAGCGCCCGACCGAGGGCCGCATCTACCTCGACGGTGTGGACATCACCGATATGCCGCCCTACGAGCGGCCGATCAATATGATGTTCCAGTCCTACGCCTTGTTCCCGCACATGACCGTGGCGCAGAACATCGCCTTTGGCCTGCAGCAGGACAAGATTCCCAAGGCCGAGGTCGACGCCCGGGTGGCCGAGATGCTCAAGCTGGTGCAGATGAGCCAGTACGCCAAGCGCAAGCCGCACCAGTTGTCCGGCGCCAGCGCCAGCGTGTGGCCCTGGCCCGCTCCCTGGCCAAGCGGCCAAAACTGTTGCTGCTCGATGAGCCGATGGGCGCCCTGGACAAGAAACTGCGTTCGCAGATGCAGCTTGAGTTGGTGGAGATCATCGAGCGCGTCGGCGTGACCTGCGTGATGGTGACCCACGACCAGGAAGAGGCCATGACCATGGCCGAGCGTATCGCGATCATGCATTTGGGCTGGATCGCGCAGATCGGCAGCCCGATCGATATCTACGAAACGCCTACCAGCCGCCTGGTGTGCGAGTTTATCGGCAACGTCAATATCTTCGACACCCAAGTGGTGGATGACGCCGAGGGCCACGCGGTGCTCAAGTGCCCCGACCTGGACCGCGATATCTACGTCGGCTACGGCATCGCCACCGCGGTGGAAGACAAGTCGGTGACCTACGCCATCCGCCCGGAAAAGCTGCTGGTGACCACCGAAATGCCGACCTGCGAGCACAACTGGTCCAGCGGCAAGGTGCATGACATCGCCTACCTGGGCGGTCACTCGGTGTTTTACGTGCAACTGCCGAGCGGCAAGCTGGTGCAGTCCTTCGTGGCCAACGCCGAGCGCCGTGGCCAGCGTCCGACCTGGGGTGACCAGGTCTACGTGTGGTGGGAAGACGACAGCGGCGTGGTACTTCGCTCATGAACATGAAGAAGTTCAAGCGGCGCTTGGATCGCATTGTCCCCACCGGCAAGCAGGTGGTCATCGGGATTCCGTTCCTGTGGCTGTTCCTGTTTTTTGCACTGCCGTTTTTCATCGTGCTGAAAATCAGCTTTGCCGAAGCCGACGTGGCGATCCCGCCCTACACCGAGATCTACACCTACGTTGAGCAAAAGCTGCAACTGGTGCTGAACCTGGCCAACTACCAGTTGCTGGCCGGCGATGATCTGTACATCTCCGCGTACCTGGGCTCGCTGAAGATGGCGTTCTTCAGCACGCTGTTGTGCCTGCTGATCGGCTACCCGATGGCCTACGCCATTGCGACGGCGCGCAAAGAGATGCAGACCGTGCTGGTGCTGCTGATCATGATGCCGACCTGGACCGCGATCCTGATCCGCGTGTACGCGTGGATGGGCATTCTGAGCAACAACGGTCTGCTCAATGGCTTCCTGATGTCGATGGGGCTGATCAACGAACCGCTGCAGATCCTCAACACCAACATTGCGGTGTATATCGGCGTGGTCTATTCGTACCTGCCGTTCATGATCCTGCCGCTGTACGCCAACCTGGTGAAGCATGACCAGAGCCTGCTGGAGGCTGCGTCCGACCTGGGCTCAAGCACCTTCAACAGCTTCTGGAAGATCACCGTGCCGCTGTCCAAGAACGGCATCATCGCAGGCTGCATGCTGGTCTTTATCCCGGTCGTGGGCGAGTTCGTGATCCCTGAACTGCTCGGCGGCCCGGAAACCCTGATGATCGGTAAAGTGCTGTGGCAGGAATTCTTCAATAACCGTGACTGGCCGGTGGCCTCCGCCCTGGCGGTGGTGATGCTGGCGATCCTGATCGTGCCGATCATCCTGTTCAACCGCAGCCAGGCCAAAGAGCTGGAGGGCAAGATATGAAACGCTTTCGTTTCTCCAGCTTCATGCTGGTCGTGGGCTTGCTGTTCATCTACCTGCCGATGCTGATCCTGGTGATCTACTCGTTCAACGAGTCCAAGTTGGTGACGGTGTGGGGCGGCTGGTCGGTCAAGTGGTACGTGGGCCTGCTGGACAACACCCAGTTGATGGGCTCGGTGGCGCGCTCGCTGGAAATCGCCTGCTACACGGCGGTGGCTGCGGTCGCGCTGGGGACGTTGGCGGCATTCGTGTTGACGCGCATCAGTCAGTTCAAGGGCCGCACGCTGTTCGGCGGCCTGGTGACGGCGCCGTTGGTGATGCCGGAAGTGATCACCGGTCTGTCGCTGTTGCTGCTGTTCGTGGCCATGGCGCAGATGATCGGTTGGCCCCAGGAGCGTGGCATCGTCACCATCTGGATCGCCCACACGACATTCTGTGCGGCGTATGTGGCGGTGGTGGTGTCGGCGCGCCTGCGTGAGCTGGACCTGTCGATCGAAGAAGCGGCGATGGACCTGGGCGCGCGGCCGTGGAAGGTGTTCTTCCTGATCACCATTCCGATGATCGCGCCGTCGTTGGCGGCGGGCGGCATGATGTCGTTCGCGCTGTCCCTGGACGACCTGGTACTGGCGAGTTTCGTCTCCGGGCCGGGTTCGACGACGTTGCCGATGGAAGTGTTCTCGGCGGTGCGCCTTGGGGTTAAACCGGAGATCAACGCCGTGGCCAGCCTGATCCTGTTGGCGGTGTCGTTGGTGACCTTCCTGGTGTGGTTCTTCAGCCGTCGTGCCGAGGAACACCGCAAGAAGGCCATCCAGCAAGCCATCGAAGAAGCGGCTGCCGATGGCTGGCAGCAGCCGGACAAGCGCCGCGCGCCTGCCCCGGTCTGACTGACGAAACAGGGTCAAAAATGTGGGAGCGGGCTTGCTCGCGAATGCGGAGTGTCAGTCGACTTATTCATCAACTGACAGACTGCATTCGCGAGCAAGCCCGCTCCCACAGTTGATTGCATTTCAAGTCAACTATTAAGCGGCCCACGGCGACTTACGAATCACCTCCACAAAGTTCATCGGCTTGAACCCCGGCTCCTGATCCGCCAGCACGTCGGTCTTCACGTTGCCAAACGTGGTCTGCGGCCGATGGCGCAAGCCGTCGGCGAAGGCGCAGATGATGCACTCCTTGAACCCTTCGCCGCGTGGATGCGCATGCACCACCGCTTCGCGTTGCAGGGTGCTGAACGCGGCATAGTCCATGCCCAGCACATCCATCTCCACCCCGGCAGTCACCAGCGCGACGGTCGGCCGCAGATGCTGCGGTACACCTGGGGTGGTGTGCAGCGCGATGGACAGCCACACTTGCTCGATATCGTCATCGCTCAGCCCATGAGGCTTGAGGAAGGCAGCGGCCGCGTTGGCGCCGTCGACTTCAAACCGCTGGTCGTCGCTGCGGTGGCCTTCGACCAGGCCCAGGTCATGGAACATCGCGCCGACATAAAGCAACTCGGGGTTGTAGGCCAGTTGCTTGCGCTCACCGCTCAACGCACCGAACAGGAATACCCGGCGGGAGTGGTGGTAGAGCAGGTCGGATTCGACGTCGCGAATGTAGTCGGTGGCGGCCCTGGCCAAAGCGCTGTCGGGGATCTGGATGCCGGCGATAGTGGTGCTCATGGTGGTTCTCCTCTGGAAAGGCTCCAGTCTGGTCGTGCACCCGCCGATGGGCTATCGCGGCAGGGGAGTGATCCCGGCCAATGTGCCGCCACATCGCGCCAGGTGGAAGGAGCCTCTTGAGGCTCAGGGAGATCAAATGTGGGAGCGGGCTTGCTCGCGAAAGCGGTTTTGCAGTTAATGCAGGTGTTGACTGACACTCCGCCTTCGCGAGCAAGCCCGCTCCCACAGGGGATTTGTGTTTATCCAGTTGGAAAAGGTGTCGTGCATGGGCAAAACTGTCGCCATTGTGATCTTCCCCGGCGTCCAGTCATTGGATGTGACGGGTCCGATGGACGTGTTCTGCGAGGCCAACCGGTTTTTGCCGCCGCATGAGCACTACCAATTGGAGGTCATTGGTCTCGGCCACGGCAATATGGCCGCCTCCAACGGCCTGTCGCTGCAGGCCCACCGGCATTACAGCCAAGCCCTGCAAGCCTACGACCTGTTGCTGGTCGCCGGCGGCCCGCGGCTTCCTTTCGAAGACTTCGGCGCGCCGTTCGATGAGTGGCTGCGTGGCGCGACCGCGCGTGCGCAGCGCTTCGGTTCGATCTGCAACGGCGCCTTCATGCTGGCCCGCGCCGGGTTGCTGGACGGCAAGACCGTTACTACCCATTGGAACGATGCCGCCGAGCTGGCGCGCCTGTGCCCCACGCCCAGGTCGAGGCCGACCGCCTCTATGTTCAGGACGGTCGCCTCTACACCTCGGCGGGGGTGACGGCGGGTATCGATCTGTCGTTGTATTTGCTGGCCCAGGACCACGGCCCCGATGTCGCGCTGAGCGTGGCCAAGCGGCTGGTGGTGTTCACCCAGCGTGCGGGCGGCAGTCGCAGTTCAGCCCGTTCCTGACGCCCCACGCCGAAGCGACTTCTGCGGTAGCGCAGGTGCAGCGCTACGTGTTGGCGAACCTGACAGGGGATTTGACCATTGCCGACCTGGCCAGGGCGGCCAATATGAGTGCGCGCAATTTCTCCCGGGTTTTTGCCCGTGAGGCGCGTATGACGCCTGCGGAGTTCGTCGAGCGAGCGCGGGTGGACGCGGCGCGGGTGATGCTCGAAAGCAGCGCCGTGCCGCTCAAGACCGTGGCCTATCGATGCGGGTTTCGCGATGCCCAGCACATGCGCAGTGTGTTCAACCGCCGGCTGGGCGTTACACCGCAACAGTTCCGGCTTAACTTTGCAGTCCCGCTGTAGGCCGGTAGTAGCATCGCCCTGGACTCAATGTGGGAGCGGGCTTGCTCGCGAATGCAGTGTGTCAGTCGCCAGATTAGTTGACTGATACTCCGCATTCGCGAGCAAGCCCGCTCCCACATTTATCGGGCTGGTAGCAACTTCAGCGTCCCGCGCGTATTGGCGGTGACGTCCTCATCGCTAAAGTGCGCCTGTTCGTAACCGCCTTCGATATAGGTTTGCGCCTGGTCACCGTAATGCCGGTCAAACGGCACACCGCTTTGTCCCACGGGGTTGATGGTCAGCGCGTGGGCCGCATCGGCAAAGTCGATCAGGCGGCGGGTGGATGGCCCGTAGGTGACGGGCCAAGGCGCCGGGCCGATGTTGGCCGATTGGTTGTTCGGCACTTCGTGGCTGCCTGGCGCCGGGAACGGACCGACATTGACGATCAGGTCCAGTGGCTTCTGCGAGCCCAGCGGGTGGCCGTGGGTCAGGGTGTGGGCCTTGCCCCATTGCCATTGGCTCGGGTCATCGCCGAAGGTGGCCTTGAGGTGCGCAAGGCTGTTGTCCCAGGCGAGCTTGACGGTGTCGGCGCGCTTGCCGTCCCACCACGGCGAATCCGGCGTGGCGGCCAGGCGCGGCAGGGCGGCGTCGATCACGCGGGTGCCGAGCAGGGTCTTGAACATGGCGTCGCCAAGCTTCGGGCGCAAGGCCGCGTCAGCCAGGTTGAACAGGAACTGGTTGAACAGCGTGGCGCGGGTGGAATCGAGCGGGTAGTCGCCTTTCCAGGCGGCCAGTTGCTCCACCAGTTTCAACTGTGCCGGGTCCTTGACCACCTCGCGCAGCACCGGCAACAGCGGCGTCAGCAGGCGTGGGCCGAAGGCGGTGGTGGTGCCCAACTGCAAGGCCTGGCTGTTGTCTACATCCCACTTCAGGCGGTTGTCGCTCAGTTGCAGGTTCAATTGCTGGCCACGGTCGGCCAAATTGTAATAGCCGGGGATCTGCATGCCGGTCGGTGAAGCCGGCTGGGCATTGGCCGACACCACGTAACCGCGCGCCGGGTTCTCTTCCTGCGGGTTGGCGCTGAACGGGTAGAAGCCCAGCTTGTCGGCCTGGGCGGTGCTGCCGTCGAGGATAAAACCGGCGTTGGTGCCGGCCGGACGAATCGGCAACTGCGCCGCCGCCCACCAGCCGATATCGCCCTTGGCATTGGCCCACACGATATTCAGGCCCGGCGCCGACACCTGCGACGCCGCCGCGCGCGCCTTGGCCAGGGTATCGGCGCGGTTGAGCTGGTAGAAACCTTCCAGAATCGGGTTCTGGGTATCGAGGAACGCCCACCACATCGCGATTGGCGTTTTGCCGGCGTTCTCGCCAAGCACGTCATTGATGATCGGCCCATGGGGGGAGCGGCGTAGCGTCAAGGTCACCGGCGCCTGGCCTTTCACCGCAATCTGCTGCTCCGTGCGGGTCATGTCCACCCATTGGTCGTGGTACCAGACCTGGTTGGGATTGTCCGGGTTGAGCTTCTCGGCGATCAGGTCGAGGTCATCGTTCTGGAACATGGTCAGGCTCCAGCCGAAATCCAGGTTGTGCCCCAGGAACGCCACCGGTACCAGCGCGTTGTGATAGCCGTACAACTCGAAACCCGGCGCCGACAACTGCGCTTCGTACCAGACCGACGGCACCGAAAAACGAATGTGCGGGTCACCCGCCAGCAACGCTTGCCGCTCGTGGTGCGGTGACCGCTGATGGCCCAGGCGTTGCTGCCTTCGAACTGCGGCAAGCCGTTGTCGGCCAGGGCCTGTTCGCTCAGGGCGGCGATGGCGCCCAGGGCTTGCCAGTCACTGGCGGCGAGGTTGAGGGCGCCTTGGGGCTGCCAGTCCAGGTCGAAGATTTTCAGGTAATCGCTGCCCAATTGATCGCGTACGTAAGTCAGCAGAGGCTCGGTGCGAAACGCAGCAGCAAAGCTGTAGGCCATATACCCGGCGACGCTGATGCTGTCCTCGGCGGTAAACGGCCGCTTGGGGATGCCCAGTACGTCGAACTCCATCGGCCGCGCGTGGCTGTCCTGATACTGGTTGATCCCGTCCAGGTAGGCTTGCAAGGCCTTCCAGTGGGCCGACGTGTGATCGAGCTGCGCCACATAGGTGTCGGCGCGCTCGCGAATGCGCAGGCTGCGGAACAGTTTGTCGGTCTCCAGCACCTTGGGCCCCAGCACCTCGGCCAGCTCGCCACGGGCCAGGCGCCGCATGATTTCCATCTGGAACAGCCGGTCCTGGGCGTGCACATAACCCAGGGCGCGATACAGGTCGGTTTCGTTCTCGGCACGAATGTGCGGCACGCCGCGGTCGTCGTAACGCACGGTGACCGGGCCCAGCAGGTTGGCCAGCGTCACCGTGCCCTGGCGCGTGGGCTGCTTGCTGTACACGTACCAGCCGGCGCCGAGGGCGATCAGTACTGCAAGCACCGCGAGGGTCCTCAAGATGCGCTTCATGGACATTCCTTACCGAGAGTGGGTTGGCAGCTACGGGCCCTTTGGCCACGAACAATAGCAGCCCACCGCCAGGGTGTGCGTGGCATTCACCGTGCGCCCCGCTTCAAGGGCCTTCAAGATCGGTTCGATAAAGCTGTTGCTGGCAGTGCACGTAAGGCCTTCGCTGTAAGGCCCGAAATAGGCCAGCTTGCCGCTGCGATCCCAGATGCCCACGGCTGGGCTGGCCGGCACTTGGCCAGCGCCGGGCAAGGCGTCGAGGATTTTCATCCTGCGCAGGTTGTTGGGCAGTTGGCCGTGGCTGCCGGGTTTTTGCAGGGCGTAGAACTCGACGCCTTCAGGCGCGTATTGCTCGATCAACTCGCCCAGGTGCTGCTGGTTGCCGACGTTGCACGGGCAGGCCGGATCCCAGAAATGCACCAGGCGGATCGCACCCGGCCCGCGAGCCCGGCCGCAGCCTCAGCGGGTCACCGGAAAAGACCGCCGTGTGCTCGCTGAAGGCACGCAGGTAGCGGCCCTGGAACCAGTCATAGGCCGACCACAGCACGCCGGCGCAGATAATCAGGACCAGGCTGGCGAACAAGGCGGTGCGGTGGGGCTGTCGCATTCAGATGTATCCTCGAAGGTCGCGTAGCTTGCCATGCTTGTCCTGACAGATGAATATCGCAGCTCGATCTTCATCTTGCCGTGAGTCTGGAACCCTTTATGCCTGTGACCTTTGACCCCGATCATCTGCGCGACAGCTTGCGGCCCCTGGTGGATGCGCAACCGCTTTCGGCCGAGGCGCGGGTCTACCAGCGTTTCTATGGGCTGGATCTGGCGGCCCGCAGCGTCCCGGTGGTGAGCCGGCTGGGGCGTTTCGAGGTGAATGGCTTTGAGGTGGTCGCCCAGGTGTGGTGGCCGCCAGTGCCGGTGGCCACGATGTTCCTGTTCCACGGCTTTTATGACCACATGGGGCTGTACCGCCATGTGGTGGATTGGGCGCTGGACCAGGGGTTGGTGGTGATCGCCTGCGACCTGCCTGGGCATGGTTTATCCAGCGGCCGCGCGCCAGCATCGATGAGTTTTCGGTGTATCAGGACGTGGTGCAGGCCCTGTTCAGGCAGGCCGAGGCGCTGCAACTGCCGCAGCCCTGGCACTTGTTCGGGCAAAGCACCGGCGGGGCGGTGGTGGTGGATCACCTGCTCAACCATGGCGCCGACAGCCCGGCCCAGGGCAAGACGTTCCTGCTGTCGCCCTTGGTGCGACCCCGTGCCTGGGGGTGGTCGCAAGTCAGCTACTACCTGCTGCGCCGTTCGTCAACGGCATCGCGCGGCGGTTCAGCGAGAACACCCACGATCCTGCGTTCAAACCCTTCCTTGAAGCCGACCCGCTGCAGCCACGTCAACTGCCGACCGCCTGGGTGGGGGCTTTGGCGCGCTGGATCAAACGCATCGAAGCCGCGCCGCGCAGCCCGAGGCGGCCGGTGATTGTGCAGGGCGAGGAAGACATGACGGTGGACTGGCAGCATAACCTGCAGGTGCTGCGCAGCAAGTTCGACCAGCCCGAGGTGTTGATGCTGGCGCGTGGCAGGCATCATTTGGCGAATGAGATTCCGCAGATTCGCGAAGAGTATTTCAAGTACTTGACGGCACATCTGACTGGATGAGGCCTAAATGTGGGAGTGCTGAAGTGCTTTGGCCGACTGCAAGTCCGGCGCGTATGGCCGCCAGCGCCGCCTGGTAATACGCCTTGCCCTCCGGCGATTCGGCAAAGGTGGCGAAT
Organism: Pseudomonas cedrina subsp. fulgida; assembly: GCA_016937595.1. GTDB lineage: Bacteria > Pseudomonadota > Gammaproteobacteria > Pseudomonadales > Pseudomonadaceae > Aquipseudomonas > Aquipseudomonas fulgida. Next base: position 10,526 of record JAFHKH010000486.1, read on the forward strand.
TCTTCCAGCTCCGGGTCAGACAGATCCCGATACGACATACAACAGGGTGTTGTTCAGGTCCTTGTCAATCTGCTGCATCAACCGCTCACGCTG
>JAFHKH010000487.1 GCA_016937595.1 Pseudomonas cedrina subsp. fulgida
CTGCGCAGGGTCAGCGCCTGGTCGAGCCACATCAGCACATCCTCTGTGACTTGATCGCGGTTGGTTTCATTGAACACTTCATGACGCGCCTGCGGGTAGACAGTCAGTTGCAGGTGCTGGCAGCCGGCTTCACGCAGGGCATGGGCCAGTCTGTTGAGACGCTTGCCCTCACTCACCGGATCACATTCGCCGCCCATCACCAGGATCGGCAGGCCCGGGTCGATCTGGGCGAGATTGGACGCTTTGCTGATTTGCTGCAAGCCGCCGAGCAGGTCGACCCACAGTTGGTTGGTGCAACGGAAACCGCACAGCGGGTCGTTGATGTACCGGTCGACTTCAGCCGGGTCGCGGCTGAGCCAGTCAAACGCGGTGCGATTGGGCTTGAACGCCTTGTTGAATGAGCCAAACGACAGGTACTCGATCAACGCGCTGCGCCCACGCGCGCCCTGGCGCAGCCGTTCGGCCCGCGCAATCACCCGCGCCGCGCGGTACAGCGCCACTGGCTGGAAATTCGAACCGCTGAGGATCGCGCCATTCAGGCTGGCGCTGTGGTGCAGCAGATACGCCTGGGCGATGTAACTGCCCATGCTGTGGCCCAGCAGGAAGATCGGCAGCCCCGGCTGTTGCTGGCCGATATGCTGGTTGAGGCTGGCCAGGTCGCCGACGACTTTGCTCCAGCCATCCTGCTCGGCGTACAAGCCCAGGGTACCTTCATCGGCGGTGCGCCCATGGCCGCGCTGGTCCGGCGCATACAGGCCGTAGCCGGCGGCGCACAAGGCCGCGGCCAGGCGCGCATAGCGCCCGCTGTGCTCGGCCATGCCATGGGACAGCATCACCACCGCCTTGGCCGGGCCGTCCGGCATCCACTGATTGACGTACAGGCGGCTGTGGTCATTCGCGGTCAGCCAGAAGGTACTGTGGTTCATGGCGGCTCCTTTGCTCAAGATCTGCTCGGCGTCGTTGCAGTGTATAGCGCATCCCACGGTCAACGCCTGATCAGTGCAGGCCCCTGTAGGTAGATTCACACAATAAATGACGCTATTTCCTGTATTTGCCTGTTTGGCCATAGCTGCTAACGTCCTCGAAGCTCCGCTTCTTGTTGCAGCACGTAAGCGGCCGGACACACTCAGGTAAGAGGACAAGAATAATGCAACCTGATTTCTGGAATGACAAACGCGCAGCGGGCGTTCCCAATGACATCGACCTTGCGGCCTACAAGTCGGTGGTCGAAGTCTTCGAGCGCTCCTGCAAGGCTTTTGCCGACCGTCCGGCATTCACCAACATGGGGATCACCCTGACCTACGCCGAGCTTGAGCGCCAGAGCGCGGCGTTCGCCGGCTACCTGCAGCAGCACACCGACCTCAAGCCGGGCGACCGCATCGCGGTACAGATGCCCAACGTCCTGCATTACCCGATTGCCGTGTTCGGCGCCTTGCGCGCGGGGCTGGTCGTGGTCAATACCAACCC
>JAFHKH010000488.1 GCA_016937595.1 Pseudomonas cedrina subsp. fulgida
CCGACCCTGACCAAGGGCAACGACGGCGCCAAGCACACCACCGTGGAATCCAGCTCCCTGGAAACCATTCGCCACATGGTCGCGTCCGGCCTGGGCATTTCGATCCTGCCGTTGTCGGCAGTGGACAGCCATCACTACGCCCCCGGCGTGATCGAAGTGCGTCCACTCACGCCTCCGGTGCCGTTCCGCACCGTGGCGATCGCCTGGCGCGCCAGCTTCCCACGGCCCAAAGCGATTGAGATCCTCGCTGACTCGATCCGACTCTGTTCGGTGGCCAAGCCGACTGCCGCGAGCTGAGCCACGCTATGACTGAGCTGTCGCAGGTGTCGGTGACGGCACTCAAGGGTGTCGGTGAAGCCATGGCCGAGAAACTCGCCAAGGTCGGCCTGGAGAACCTCCAGGACGTGTTGTTCCACCTGCCCCTGCGTTATCAGGACCGAACCCGCGTGGTGCCGATCGGCCAGTTGCGCCCTGGGCAGGACGCGGTGGTCGAAGGCACCGTCAGCGGTGCCGATGTGGTGATGGGCAAGCGCCGCAGCCTGGTGGTGCGTCTGCAAGACGGCACCGGCGGCCTCAGCCTGCGCTTCTACCATTTCAGCAACGCACAGAAGGAAGGCCTCAAGCGCGGCACCCGCGTGCGTTGCTACGGCGAGGCGCGGCCCGGTGCATCGGGCCTGGAGATCTATCACCCGGAATACCGCGCCATCACTGGCGACGAACCGCCACCGGTCGA
>JAFHKH010000489.1 GCA_016937595.1 Pseudomonas cedrina subsp. fulgida
TTTCATCGCATCCAGAAACACCAGCGCAAATGCCGCGCCCAGCGCCGGGAAGATAATCGGCAAGGTCACCCGGCAAAACGCACTGAACGACGACGCCCCCAGTGTCCGCGCCGCCTCTTCCAGCTGCGGCGCGGCCTTGTGCAGCGCCGTGCGAATCGGCGCCTGGGCCAGCGGCAAAAACAGCAGTGCATAGGCAATCAACAGCAACGCCGACGTCTGGTACAGCGCCGGCACATAGTGCAGGGCGAAATACACCAGGGTCAGTGCGATCACCAGGCCCGGCAAGGCGTGGAGCAAGTACGGCAGGCGCTCGGCCCAGATGGCCAACTGGCCTTTATAGCGCACCACCAGCAGCCCCACCGGCACCGCCAACACCAGGCACAGTGCTGCGCCGCCCAGAGACAAGGCCAATGAAGACAGCAACGCCTCGCTGATCTGCGCCAGCGGGAATGCGGCGGAGGAACCCACCGCCAGCCAATAGCCGAGCATCCCCAGCGGAATGCCACTGCCGATGATCGCCAGTGCCAGGCAGTACACCTGGCCCGGCGCTGCCCACTTGCCCAGCCGAACCT
>JAFHKH010000049.1 GCA_016937595.1 Pseudomonas cedrina subsp. fulgida
CGCTTCGGTGCTGAGGCCGGGACGGACGGTGAAGATTAGGTGGGGTGGGGGTTGTTGGGTGTCATCCGAGCGAGACGGCGGAGGATTCGGAGTAACTTTTTTCATGCGGTAAATCTCCATTCAGTAGGAGCTCACCCTATCTGCGACCAAGCAAAAGGGAGGCGAGCTGTACGCAGGTTGGTCGACCAGGGAATGGAAACCCGGCAGGGCCTGAGCCCTCCCACGCACAGCTCGCCATAACGCGAACACAATAATGCCGCTTGCGCGGCACTGTGCGCCATTCTAATCCAGGCGACCAAGCCTGATCGCTGATGATCAGCGACTTCGAGAGGCTAGCGATGCGTTATAGCAACTGCAAGCTACAGAAATCGTAGGAAAAATCCTTTTAGGGGTTTTTATGACGTTTGCCTGATCAATCGCTCGACGGGTTATTTCCATAAGGCGCCGTTCTTGGACGAGCTGCTTAAGTTAGCGTCGTTTTTTGAGGCCGTATTCTATGCCGAGGAAAGGCAACGGATCAGCGCAACTGAGGATGTGTTCAGTCATCTTGCTCGTTCCCACGCTCCGCGTGGTAATGCATCCCGTGACGCTCTGCGTCACCTGTATACATCGAACTGTTCACCGGGACGCAGAGCGTCCCAGGCGGCATTCC
>JAFHKH010000490.1 GCA_016937595.1 Pseudomonas cedrina subsp. fulgida
TGGCGGCACTGGATGCCGAGCGTTACCTCGACGGCTTGCAGAACGCTTCGTTCTGAACCTGTTGAACCAAAAAACCGGCTGCGAGGCCGGTTTTTTTATGCATGGGATTTAAACAGCACCGCAATCCTTAAGTGCTAACCCAATCACTGTGGGAGCTGGCTTGCCTGCGATGGCGGTGTATCCGTCACACCGCCATCGCGGGCAAGCCCGGCTCCCACATTGACCGGGTTTTCAAATTGAATCAGCGGCGGGTCAGGGGGGGCGCAGTAAATTTCACACCGGCCAAACCGTGAGCAATCAACGCCCGAATATTCCCGTGGTCATTGCCCTCAGGCGTGGCCACCACCGAACGGTAATGCTCACCAAACGCCAGCAATGCTTCCAGGTCGCTCAAGCCTTCCAGCAACGCCAGACCCAAGGTCTTGCATGAACCTTCGTTCTGCCCGGCAGCGTTTTCTACATCGCCGTTGGTGAAGGCTTGCGGTTGATAGTCGTAACCGGCGGCGATAAACGCCAGGGTATCGGCAAAAACATGTTCGCCGCTGTTGAGGCTGGCGCGCAGGGTGTTCAGGTCAGTCATGGGTTTTTCCTTTGGCGAACGCCGCCTGCTGGTCGGCGCTGGCTTCTTTCTGGTGCTGGGCTTTCCACTCGGCGTAGGGCATGCCGTACACCACTTCGCGGGCGTCATCGAGGCTCAGTTCGATCTGGCGCTCATCGGCTTCGGCCTTGTACCACTTGGACAAGCAGTTGCGGCAGAAACCCGCGAGGTTCATTAGGTCGATGTTCTGCACATCCTTGCGGCTGTCCAGATGGGCCACCAGCCTGCGGAAGGCGGCGGCTTCGAGTTCGAGGCGTTGTTGGTCGTTCATAAGGCTCACTGACAATTCAGGGGTTAGCGGCTGGCCGCCAGGGTAATCGACACCGATTCGGCAAAGCGCAACGCATGGGGCTTGTCCACTTCGACCTCGGCGTACAGCACCGATTCATTGCTCATCACCAGGTCCAGCAGCTCCTGGGTCAGGCGCTCCAGCAGGGCAAAGCGGTTGCCCTCGACATGGGCGATGATCGCCTTGGTGATGGTGCGGTAATTCAGTGCGTGGTCGATATCGTTGTCGCGCACGGCCTCCTGGGCGGCATACAGGATGGTCAGGTTGATCAGCACATCCTGCTTGTTGAGGATTTCGTCCTCGTTGATGCCGATAAAGGTGCGCAGGCACAGGTCCTTGACCCGGATGCGGGCCATGCCTGGTTGAAGTTGTGGCATTGCTACTTGCTCCGTCCGATCAATTGCAGGAACTCCATGCGCGTGGTGGTCGACTCGCGGAACGCGCCGAGCATCACGGAGGTGTTCATGGTTGAATTCTGTTTTTCCACGCCGCGCATCATCATGCACATGTGCCGGGCTTCGATCACCACGGCCACGCCGGCGGCCTGGGTCACGTCCTGGATGGCGTCGGCGATTTGCCGCGTGAGGTTTTCCTGAATCTGCAGGCGCCGCGCGAACATGTCGACGATGCGCGCCAGTTTTGACAGGCCCAATACCTTGCCGGTCGGAATATAGGCGACATGCGCCTTGCCGATAAAGGGCAGCAAGTGGTGTTCGCACAATGAATAGAGTTCGATGTCCTTGAGGATCACCATCTCGTCATTGTCAGAGGCGAACAGCGCGCCATTGACGATTTCTTCCAGGTTCTGTTCGTAGCCATGACACAGGTATTGCATGGCCTTGGCCGCGCGCTTGGGGGTGTCGAGCAAGCCTTCGCGCTCGGGGTCTTCACCCAGACCCTTGAGGATCTCGCGGTAGTGTTGTGGCAGGGACAAAGTCATACAACATCCTCAAAAACGGCTACTTGATATGCCGCCCGCCGTTGACGGTCAGGGTGGTACCGGTGACATAGGGGTTGTCCAGCAGGTAACGCACGCTCTGGTAGATCACCTCGGGGCCGGGCTCGAGGCCCAGGGCCGACTTGGCCAGCACCTTGGCGCGGTAGGCGTCGTCATCGCCCTGGTTGAACATCACCATCGCCGGGGCGATGCCGTTGACCTTGATCGAGGGTGCGAACTGCGCGGCAAACGACAGCGTCAGGCTGTCGAGGCCGGCCTTGGTCGCGCAGTACGCGATGTGTTGACGGCTGCCCTTGCGCACGACGTCGTCGCTGATATGCACGATGTCGGCCGGTGTCGAGCGTTGCAGCAAGGGTGAACCATGCAGGTTGATGAGGTACGGCGCAAGCATGTGCACGCTGAACATGTCGACGAAGGCGCGGCTTTCGTCGCCAGGCGTTTCAGCGACCCAGGCCGAGGCGTTGTGGATGATCGCGCGCAGGCTTTGGGTATGGGTGTTCAGTTCAGCGATAAACGCCAGGATCCCGGCTTCATCGCTGAAGTCCGCAAAGATGCCGACCGCGCCACGCGCGCGCAACGCCTGCACGCCGGGGCGTTCGTTGCGGTAGCTGAAAATCACCGGGTAGCCCTCGTCCAGCAGGCGCTGGGCGCAATGCAGGCCGACACGCTGGCCGGCGCCGGTGATCAGGATCGGGGCGTTCGTAGCAGTCATGGGAGGCTCGAGTCGCTGGCAGAGTCAGACTATACCAGCGCGCGTCGCCCCTGTGCTCAAGCGGCGGCTTCACGCACCTTGCGCACCGGGGTTGGGTGCAGCCAGTTCGCCAACAGGTGCGTGGACAACGGGATAAACAGGTAAACCATCAAGGGCGTGAGCGCCAGGGTGCTCACCAGCACACGGGGCAACAGCGCCAGGTCATTGAGCAGCGGGCCCAACACGAAGTTGAACAGCAGCGATACCGGGAAAAACGCCAGCCAGATCGCCACAGCCTGCTTCCAGCGTGGTGGCCGCGCGCCTGCCGCGCCGAACCAGCCATCGATGCCACGTACACGGTGCTCGGACGGGTCGGCAAACAACTCGCTGCCACGGCTCAACCAGGCACTGCGGGACGCGGAAAACTCCCAGGCGTGCAGGGTCTTTTCATCGGCAAAGCGGAAGATTATCTGGAATTCATCATCATGGGGCGGCGGTGCCAGCACGCCCGAACCCAGGTAACCGGGAAAGTCGGTGGCCAATTGCTCGCCTTCACGCAGCCAAGCCATCAGTTCTTCGTAGCGACCCTTGGCCACGCGGCGCGCAACCATCAGGGTGACGGGAGAGGTAGACATTGTGTATCTCCAGATAGACGGGTGCGTTGTGCCGGGTAGGCGGCGCACAAACGAGGCTGCGGGGTACTGCAGCGACGTGGGAATAACAGGCAAGGATTATTCCTGTTTTGGCGAAATACGCCAGATATTTGGTCGGCCCGCGTGCAACTTGAATCCGCCTGCCGAATAAGCGTTAAATAAGATCCACATCGACGCGGATGTTCTTGACCTCTGATGCCCGAAATTATTGCTCCCCAGCGTGAAAAAAACCCAGTAAGTGCCCCCGGTCCCGGTGACCTTTTTCCGATTCGTGAAGTCGCTCGGCTGACCGGCGTCAACCCGGTGACCCTGCGTGCCTGGGAACGGCGTTACGGTCTGATCCAGCCCACCCGCACCGAAAGCGGGCACCGGCTGTATTCGCGCAATGATATCGACACGGTGCACCGGATTCTCGACTGGATCGAACGGGGCGTGGCGGTGAGTAAAGTCGCCAGGCTCCTCGCGCGAGGCGAGCGCCTCGGCGAACCCGGCGCGGTTTCAGACGTTGCGCTTGAGTGGCGCCAGTGGCAATGCCAAGTGCGCATGGCAATCAGCGCATTCGATGACCGCCAGTTGGACCTGCTGTACGGCCAGCTCTGTTGCGCGTACCCGCTGGCCAGCGTGTTTCAAGACATCCTCATGCCGCTCTGGCAGGAATTGTTGCGTCATCAGGGGCGTTTCGGCCAAGCCAGTGAATGGCTGTTCTTCGACGGCTTCCTGCGCTCGCGCACCGCGCAACGCCTCCAAGTGGCCGCCGCCGTACCCGGGCCCGCGCGTGCTGGTGGCGGCGATTGCCGGCGAATGCCGCGAGCTGGAGTTATTGGTTGCAGGTCTTCTGATGGCTGCGGACCAACTCGCGTTGAAACTGCTGGGCGTGGGCCAGCCGTTCGATGAGTTGACACTGATCTGTGAAAAGACCCAGCCGCAAGCCCTGGTGCTGTTTTCCAATCGCGCCCCCGGCAATGATCTGCCGCAGCGGCTCAAGCGGCTGGCGCTGACGTTGAATTGCCCGTTGTTACTGGCCGGTGATGCAGCGGACTTGGCGCAGGAAAGCCTGGCAGGCTCATCAATCGGCTGCCTGGGCAATGAGGGGCAACTGATGCAGCGCCGCTTGCAGCTGTTCCTGAACGGCGGCCTGGACACCTGATATCAGGCATGCACTTCCGGATGCGCCAGACGGTGCTGGTGCAGGATGAAGTGACGCAAGCGCTCGGTTTCATCGGCGTCGCCCTGGCTCAACCGATAGGCCAATAGTCCGCGCGCGGTTTCCCGTTCGAACGTTCCGCGCAGCGCAATGCGTTCATAGCCCGAAGGGCTGAACCACAGCGAAAAGGTCCTGGGCGGTTTGACCCGGCCGCGAGCCTCTACCAGCACACCCTTGAACGACACTTCGCGTACCCACAGCGACCCCGGGTTGCCCCTGATATTTTCCAGGGCCACTGGCGTTTCAAGCACCAGGCGCCAGGGGCGAATCATCGGCCCGTCTTCGTAGATACTCGGTACGCCCAGGCGCAGGTGCACCGCATGAAACTCATCTTCCACCAGGTGCAGCGGAAACGTGAGTTGCTGGTTGTCGAACTGGGCCTGGATGGTGAGGTGGTCATGGGCGGCCAGGCGGGTGAGCAAGTCGCGGATCTGCGCGCCACCGTTGACCGTCAGGCTCGACGATGCATCCCGCACATTGAGTTGCGGGTTGTGTTGCATGCTCTGAATGAAATCCAGCTCATCGCGGGTCAGAAGCGCATTGCGTGGCATCGCTATTGCTCAATAGGTGGAGTGTTAAAGTGCCATTATCTCTCTTGCTGAAGCCTTTTCCTAAGTTTTGTTAGATCCGCCCGTCGCTTTGAGCGACGCCAGCTCGGCTTTCACCATGGCCAACTCAACTTCCAACTGGGCGACGCGCTGCTGGGCTTTGACTTGCAAGGTGACGTCCTTCTGCACACCGATGAAATAGGTCTGCCTGTCGGCCTCGTTATAAACCGTTGAAACTGACAGTTCATTCCAGAAGTGGCTGCCATCCTTGCGGTAGTTGCGCAGGATCTCACGGCAGGCACCGCTCTCTTTCAATGACTCCCGAATCGCCATCAGGGCCGGCTGATCGCGGTCGCCCGACTGCAGGAAGCGGCAATCCTGATAGAGGATTTCATCCAGGGTGTAGCCGGTCATGCGTTCAAATGCCGGGTTGACGTAGATCAGTGGCTTGTCCAAGCCTTCCCGTTCGGCGACGACGATACCGTCGTTAGAGGCGTTGATCACCAGTTGCATCAGCTTGGCATTGATCATTGAGCGGTCCATGGCTTGTTGTGGAGCTTCGAGTTTATGGCAACGCCTGAATGTTGCACGCGGTGCGCCGAAAAAATTTGCGTCAGCTGCTAATATCCCAGGCTTTCGCTCAACTACAGGATCAGATTGATGAAAGTCGCCATCCTTTCCGGCTCGGTCTACGGCACCGCTGAAGAAGTGGCCCGCCATGCCGCCGATCTCCTCAAAGCAGCCGGTTTCGAGGCCTGGCACAACCCGCGCGCCGACCTGGCGCAGGTGCAGGCATTTGCACCGCAGGCCTTGCTGGCGGTCACGTCCACCACCGGCATGGGCGAGTTGCCTGACAACCTGCAACCCCTGTATTCGAGCATCCGCGACCGGCTGCCCGCCGCTTGGCGCGGTCTGCCCGGTGCGGTGATCGGCCTGGGCGACGCCAGCTATGGCGACACGTTCTGCGCCGGTGGTGAGCTGATGCGCGAGTTGTTCGGTGAGCTGGGCGTGCGCGAAGTGCTGCCGATGCTGCGCCTGGACGCCAGCGAAAGCGTCACCCCGGAAGCCGACGCCGAACCCTGGCTGGCCGAACTGATCACGGCACTGCGCGGTTGACCGCAAACGCCCACGGCAGGCCCGTTGCGTGGCTTTATTGACGGCACTTCTCTGGCGTCGCGTGTACGAATTTGGACTATTCTCAACGCTGACTCGTAGGGTCATCAAGCTGGCTGCCAAGGCAACTACGGCGGCGTTGAGGTCTGACTAGACTGGCCCCTCACTTAAAGAATAATAAGAAAGTGTGCCAAGGAGGTCGTTACCGTGAGCCTAGCCCCCGTTGCATCACTGCATGTCAGAGATCAGGTCAGCGCTGCCGAGTGGCAAACCCGCGTCGACCTGGCGGCCTGCTATCGCCTGGTGGCGATGTACGGTTGGGACGACCTGATCTTCACCCACATCTCGGCCAAGGTGCCGGGTACTGATGACTTCCTGATCAACCCTTATGGGCTGATGTTCCACGAGATCACCGCGTCGAGCCTGGTCAAGGTCGATCAGGCAGGCAACAAGCTGATGGACAGCCCCTACGAGATCAACCCGGCGGGCTACACCATCCACAGCGCCATCCACGAAGTGCGTCACGACGTGACCTGCGTGTTGCACACCCACACCGCCGCCGGTGTCGCGGTGGCGGCGCAGCAGCAAGGCGTGTTGCCGATCAGCCAACAGTCGATATTCGTGTTGTCGAGCCTGGCCTATCACGCCTACGAAGGGGTGGCGTTGAACCCTGAAGAAAAGGTGCGCCTGCAGGCCGATCTTGGCCAAAGCAATTTCCTGATGCTGCATAACCATGGCCTGCTGACCTGCGGCAGCACCATCGCCGATACCTTCCTGATGATGTTTATCTTCCAGCGCGCCTGCGATATCCAGGTCCTGGCACAACAGGGCGGCGCGCAGTTGATACCCATCGGGCCGCAGATACTTGCGGGTGCCAAGGCGATGGCGGCGGCGGTCACCAAGAGCGCGCAAGGCATGGGGGGCGCGCTGGCCTGGCCGGCGTTGTTGCGCACGTTGGACAGTCGAGACCCAGGGTATAAAAACTGATGCCACTGGCCGAGATCCCGCTCAGCGTCTGGCGCAAACGCAGCCAGACATTCGACTTCCAGGGCCGCACCATCCGTTATTGGGTGGCAGGGCAGGGTGAGCCGTTGCTGCTGATCCATGGCTTCCCCACCGCCAGTTGGGACTGGCATTACCTGTGGCAACCCCTGGCCCAGCGCAACCTGGTGATCGCCTGCGACATGCTCGGTTTCGGCGACTCGGCCAAGCCATTGGACCATGGCTACTGCCTGCTGGAACAAGCGGACTTGCAGCAGGCGCTGCTGGCACATTTGCGTATCGAGCAAGCGGTGCACGTGTTGGCCCATGACTACGGTGACAGCGTTGCCCAGGAATTGCTGGCGCGGCACTACGAAGGTCGTTTTCACATGGCCAGTTGTGTGTTTCTCAACGGTGGGCTGTTCCCTGAAACCCATCGGTCGACGCTGGTGCAAAAACTCTTGCTCAGCCCCCTGGGGTGGATGGTCGGCCGCGCGTTCGGGCGCAATGCCTTGGCGAACAGTTTCAACCAGATCTTCGGCCCCAATACGCGCCCCAGTGAAAGCGCCCTGGATGATTTCTGGAGCCTGATCGAGTGTCACGAAGGCACGCGAATCCTGCACAAACTCATCGGTTACCTTCCCCAGCGACGGCGACTGCGTGAGCGTTGGGTCGCGGCGATGCAACAGGGGCACGTGCCGTTGCGCGTGATCGACGGCGAGATCGACCCGATCTCCGGCGCTCATATGGTGGAGCGTTACCACCAATTGGTGCGCCACGCCGACACGGTGCTGCTGGCCAATATCGGCCACTACCCGCAGATCGAGGCGCCGGTGCAGGTGCTCAAGCATTACCTGGCGTTTCGTGAACGGATTAGTTGCCCGGTGGCGCGAGCGGCCTATTCCTGATCGAATGCACATGCAACTGTGGGAGCGGGCT
>JAFHKH010000491.1 GCA_016937595.1 Pseudomonas cedrina subsp. fulgida
CTGACACACGCCTTCGCGAGCAAGCCCGCTCCCACATTTTGGAACGAGTTTACCTCAGGCATTGGTTTAGAAAAATCTGAACTAAGTATTTGCCCCTGCCGATTCTTTCGCCCGCCTGTATTTCGCAGAATCGGCCGCTAATAACACAACAACGATGAGGCACTCCCGTGGACAAGATTTTCCATCAACCACTGGGCGGCAACGAAATGCCGCGCTTCGCCGGCATCGCCACCATGATGCGCCTGCCTCACCTGCAAACGGCCAAGGGCCTGGACGCCGCCTTTGTCGGCGTGCCCCTGGACATCGGCACCTCGCTGCGTGCCGGTACCCGTTTCGGTCCGCGTGAAATCCGCGCCGAATCGGTGATGATCCGCCCCTACAATATGGCCACCGGCGCCGCGCCGTTCGACTCGCTGTCGGTGGCGGACATCGGTGACGTGGCGATCAACACCTTCAACCTGCTCGACGCCGTGCGCATCATCGAAGCCGCCTACGATGAGATCCTCGAGCACAACGTCATCCCGATGACCCTGGGCGGCGACCACACCATCACCCTGCCGATCCTGCGCGCGATCCACAAGAAACACGGCAAGGTCGGGCTGGTGCACATCGATGCCCACGCCGACGTCAACGACCATATGTTCGGCGAGAAAATCGCCCATGGCACCACCTTCCGCCGCGCAGTGGAAGAAGGCCTGCTCGATTGCGACCGCGTGGTGCAGATCGGCCTGCGCGCCCAGGGCTATACCGCCGAAGACTTCAACTGGAGCCGCAAACAGGGTTTCCGGGTGGTCCAGGCCGAAGAATGCTGGCATCACTCCCTCGCGCCATTGATGGCCGAAGTGCGCGAAAAAGTCGGTGGCGGCCCGGTGTACTTGAGCTTTGATATCGACGGCATCGACCCGGCCTGGGCACCTGGCACCGGCACACCGGAAATCGGCGGGCTGACCACGATCCAGGCAATCGAGATCATCCGTGGCTGCCAGGGCCTCGACCTGATTGGTTGCGACCTGGTAGAAGTTTCGCCGCCCTACGACACCACCGGCAACACCTCGTTGCTGGGCGCCAACCTGCTGTACGAAATGCTCTGCGTGCTGCCCGGCGTGGCGCATCGCTGATGAGCACGCACGACGTGCTGCAAGCCGCCGCCGACCGGGTAGCGGCCTTCGCGCACGCACAACAAGAAAAAGGCCTCTGGCTGGCCTGTCACGAACTTTTTTCCGCTATGCCGGAAGGGCTGCCGCCCCCTTAGCCAATGTGATCGGAGCTGATCATGCATAATAAAAACAACGATAAACGTATTCGCCAGATAGAAACCAACGGGGTCGAACAGATCCCGGACCACGAACGTACGGCCGGCCCCAAAGACTTGTTCCGCCTGATTTTCGGCGGCGCCAATACCTTTGCCACGGCAGTGCTGGGCGCCTTCCCGGTGCTGTTCGGCCTGTCATTCCAGGCGGGCGTCTGGGCCATTGTGCTGGGCGTGCTGGTGGGTGCGCTGATCCTTGCGCCCATGGGCCTGTTCGGGCCGCTCAATGGCACCAACAACGCCGTATCCTCCGGCGCGCACTTTGGCGTGCACGGGCGGATTGTCGGCTCGTTTCTGTCGCTGCTGACGGCGATTGCCTTCTTCTCACTGTCGGTGTGGAGTTCAGGCGATGCGCTGGTGGGCGGTGCGAAACGCCTGATCGGCTTGCCGGAAACCGACCTGACCCTGGGCCTGGCCTACGGCGTATTCGCGCTGCTCGTGCTGACGGTGTGCATCTACGGCTTTCGCTTCATGCTGTGGGTCAACCGCATAGCGGTGTGGGCGGCGAGCCTGCT
>JAFHKH010000492.1 GCA_016937595.1 Pseudomonas cedrina subsp. fulgida
GGCCAGGTGCAGGGCGCGGTGCTGGATGCGCGTGGGCAAGTCGCCACCGGCCGTGCGGGCCAGGCGGTTGGCTTCCAGGTCTTCCAGGGGGCCGGCGTGCTCTTCACGCAGGCGCACGGTTTCTGTCAGCCAGAGTGTGTGCAGAGGAGTCAGTGCAGTCACGCGCCTTCCTGTTGAGTCAATGAGCTTGGAGCATAACCGCTGGGTCGTGGCTCTGGTATTCTCGTCGCCATGAAAAAAACTCTTCCTTTAAGCCTGATCGCAGCCCTCGGTGAAAACCGCGTGATCGGCGTCGACAACAGCATGCCCTGGCATTTGCCGGGGGATTTCAAATATTTCAAGGCCACCACCCTGGGCAAGCCGATCATCATGGGGCGCAAGACCTGGGACTCCCTGGGCCGACCGCTGCCGGGGCGCTTGAACCTGGTGGTCAGCCGTCAGACCGACCTGGTGTTGGAAGGTGCGGAAGTTTTTCCGTCACTGGAGGCTGCGGTGCAGCGCGCCGAGGCCTGGGCACTGGAGCAGGGCGTGGATGAGCTGATGCTGATCGGTGGTGCGCAGTTGTATGCGCAGGGATTGGAATGGGCGGATCGCCTGTATTTGACGCGGGTGGCGTTGAGTCCGGAAGGGGATGCGTGGTTTCCGGCGTTTGATATGAACCAGTGGAAGCTCGTGTCGAATGTCGAGAATGCGGCTGAGGGTGATAAGCCGGCGTACACCTTTGAGGTGTGGGAAAAGGTCTGACTGGCACCGATTAGTCAGGCTTGCAAAACAAATCTTTATGCGCCACTGTAACGACCAGTGTCTTTACAGTGAGGGCTGCCCCATGGCCTCTATCAACGTACGTATCGACGACGACCTTAAGGCTCGTGCTTATCACGAACTGGAAAAGCTCGGCGTCACCCCATCGGAATTAATGCGTCAAGCCTTGCAGTACGTAGCAGAGCGCGGCCAGTTACCTTTCAAGCCTGTTCTCATGACTGAAGATGATGAGGCATTGTTGGCAACCGTTCGGGAACGGCTGTCTGCGCCTCAGCGGGTGAAGGTTTCACTGGATGACCTATGAACTCGATTTCGATGCTCGCGCTTTAAAGGAATGGAAAAGACTCGGTGATACCGTTCGCCAACAGTTCAAAAAGAAGCTGGCCCAGATCTTGATCAATCCACGTATTGAGGCCAGCCGCCTGCATGGTTTGCCCGATTGCTACAAGATCAAGCTTCGCAGCAGCGGTTATCGGTTGGTGTATCAAGTGATTGAGCAGGAGATCACGGTATTTGTCGTTGCCGTCGACAAGCGTGAGCGGGAAGAAGCTTATCGAAAGGCTGCCGATCGATTGAGCTAGCAGGAAGCAAGATCCCTGCTAGCCGATTTCGTCAGGCCTGCGCTAATTCCGCATGCTCGTCGGCATCCAGCAACGCTTTATCCGTCTGCCCCATGACCTGGCTGGTAATCGCCCCCGCCGTCATCGAGCCGTTCACGTTCAACGCCGTGCGGCCCATGTCGATCAGCGGCTCCACCGAAATCAGCAGTGCCACCAGTGACAGAAGTTTTCGACAAGGTTTTGAGGTTGCCCCTAGGAAGTCGGCTGCCTAGTCTCCGTACACCGCTGCAAACGCAGCGGTCGGGCGTTGAGATCGTCCCCACGCTCCGCGTGGGAACGCCTCTTGGGACGCTCCGCGTCCGCTTTCAACAGCGGACGCAGAGCGTCCAGGGCTGCATTACCACGCGGAGCGTGGGAACGATCAGATAAAGAAATTTCCGACAAGGTTTTGAGGTTACCCCTAGGAAGCCGGCTGCCTAGTCTCCGTACACCGCTACAAACGCAGCGGTCGGGCGTCGCGGCCCGTGCTTCTCCAGACGCAAAAGCGTCATCGTCTCCTTTCAGTTGACGCTTTTTTATCGTCTACTGTGCGGCGCTATGGCGGCTGTGCGCGGGATACCTTCGGGTATGCCGATGTTCTGGAGAGTCGGTCCGCGAACCTGCGTACAGCTGCCACCTTCCATCGCGTCGCGGCGATCAGTGGCAGCTCCTTTATAACTCTCCGGAGCTTCACACTGACTAAACCCACCCCAAATCCGCCACTCGATTCCAACGGCGCACCCGTCGTGCTATTACGCGTAAAAGACGGTATCCCCACCGAAGATCTACTGGTCAACCTCACCGAAACACTGGCTTCAGCTCACGCGCTGACCTGCAACGTTGCCTTTGAGCTGGACAGTACGCGGCGGGAAGGTGCGCTGGGTGTTGCGCAGTTGATTGAAGTGGCGCAGTTGCTGGCGGAGCGGGTATTGGAGGGTATTGAGCTGTAGGAGCGAGCTTGCTCGCGAAGAACGTTAACGATGACGCGGGCATTCTGGGTGAACGCGGCGTCCTCTGGTTTTTCGCGAGCAAGCTCGCTCCTACAAGTTGAGTCGGCCGTCAGGCCTGCGCTAATTCGGCATGCTCATCGGCATCCAGCAACGTCTTATCCGTCTGCCCCATGACCTGGCTGGTAATCGCCCCCGCCGTCATCGAGCCGTTCACGTTCAACGCCGTGCGGCCCATGTCGATCAGCGGCTCCACCGAAATCAGCAATGCCACCAGTGACACTGGCAAGCCCATGGCCGGCAGCACGATCAGCGCGGCGAAGGTCGCTCCGCCGCCCACCCCGGCAACGCCGGCCGAACTCAGGGTTACAATCGCCACCAGCGTCGCGATCCACAGCGGGTCCAGCGGGTTGATGCCCACCGTCGGTGCGACCATCACCGCCAACATCGCAGGATACAGACCGGCGCAACCGTTCTGGCCAATAGTCGCGCCAAACGACGCGGCAAACCCAGCAATGGATTGCGGGATGCCCAAACGGCGGGTCTGCGCCTCGATGCTCAGCGGGATCGCCGCCGCGCTGGAGCGGCTGGTGAAGGCAAAGGTCAGCACCGGCCACACCTTGCGGAAAAACCGCAGCGGGTTGATCCCGGCCAGGGACAACAGCAGGCCGTGCACCACGAACATCAGGCCCAGCGCCAGGTACGACACCACCACAAAACTGCCGAGCTTGATGATGTCTTGCAGGTTGGAGCCGGCGACCACTTTGGTCATCAGCGCCAATACGCCGTAGGGCGTGAGCTTCATCACCAGGCGCACCAGGCGCATCACCCAGGCTTGCAGGGTGTCGATGGCGTTGAGCACTTTCTGGCCTTTTTCCACGTCATCCTTGAGCAATTGCAGTGCGGCAACCCCCAGGAACGCGGCGAAAATCACCACGCTGATGATCGAGGTCGGCTTGGCGCGCGCCAGGTCGGCGAACGGGTTGGCCGGCACGAACGACAACAGCAGTTGCGGGATATTCAGGTTGGCCACCTTGCCGGCGTAATCGCTCTGGATCACTTGCAGGCGCGCCATTTCCTGGGTACCGGCCACCAAGCCTTCGGCGGTGAGGCCGAACAGGTTGGTCAGACCGATACCGATCAGCGCCGCGATAGCGGTGGTGAACAGCAGCGTGCCGATGGTCAGGAAGCTGATCTTGCCCAGGGACGAGGCGTTATGCAGGCGCGCCACGGCGCTGAGGATCGAGGCGAATACCAGCGGGATCACGATCATTTGCAGCAGTTGCACATAGCCGTTACCGACCAGGTCGAACCAGCCGATGGACGCTTTGAGCACCGGATGGCCGTCGCCGTAGATCGTGTGCAGCACGGTACCGAACACCACGCCAAGCACAAGGGCGAAGAGCACCTTCTTGGCCAGGCTCCAGTTTGTGCGGCGGGTTTGCGCCAGGCCCAGCAACAGGGCCACGAACACCAGTAGGTTGAGAATCAAGGGTAGATTCATTGCAGCTCCGTTGATAAGGCAGCCAATCGCGCGAGCCTGCGATTGCGAGCCGGGCAGCCTAACAGTTTGAAATATATTGATTTAATACCAATGTGGAATGATGACTGTCGTTTTTGGAATAAGCAATTGGCGCTCAGGCACATGCCCTTGGCGTTATCACGACGCGGGCGGTCGCACTCGTGCGCTAACTGTCACAGGGATTTGTTAGCGTCGATGTTTTTAACTCAGGGGAGAAAACGCATATGAAGCTCGCTTCGAGACTGTTCGCCGCCGCGCTGTGCCTGGGCCTTGCCGGGCACGCCATGGCCGCCACCGAGTTGAAACATTGGCCCGCGCCTGCCGCCAAGCAACTGAACGAAATGATCGCCGCCAACGCCAACAAGGGCAATTTCGCGGTGTTCGACATGGACAACACCAGCTACCGCTACGACCTTGAAGAGTCGCTGTTGCCTTACATGGAAAACAAGGGCCTGATCACCCGCGACAGCCTGGACCCGTCGCTCAAGCTGATGCCGTTCAAAGACACCGCCGACCATAAGGAAAGCCTGTTCAGTTACTACTATCGCCTCTGCGAAGTGGATGACATGGTCTGCTACCCGTGGGTCGCCCAGGTGTTTTCGGGGTTCACCCTCAAGGAACTCAAGGTGCAGGTCGATGAGCTGATGGCGTCCGGCAAGCCGGTACCCGTCAGCTATTTCGAAGGCGACGTAGTGAAGCAGTCCGAGGTGCAACCGCCGAAAGTCTTCACCGGCCAGGCCGAGCTGTACAACAAGCTGATGGAAAACGGCATCGAAGTGTACGTGATGACCGCCGCCTCGGAAGAGCTGGTGCGCATGGTCGCCGCCGATCCCAAGTACGGCTATAACGTCAAACCCCAGAACGTGATCGGCGTGAGTACCTTGCTCAAGGACCGCAAGACCGGCGAGCTGACCACCGCGCGCAAACAGATCACCGCCGGCAAGTATGACGAGAAGGCCAACCTCGGCCTCGAACTGACCCCATACCTGTGGACCCCTGCCACCTGGATGGCCGGCAAGCACGCGGCGATCCTGACCTACATTGATGAATGGAAAAAGCCGGTGCTGGTCGGCGGCGATACCCCGACCAGCGATGGCTACATGCTGTTTCATGATGTAGACGTGGCCAAGGGCGGCATCCATCTGTGGATCAACCGCAAGGATAAATACATGACGCAGCTTAACGGCATGATCGCCAAGCACGCGGCGGCGCAGGCCAAGGAAGGGCTGACGGTGACGGCGGACAAGAACTGGGTGATCGTCAAGCCGGAGGAGATTCAGTAACCACGGGTGTACGTCGGTAAAAATGTGGGAGCGGCTTGCTCGCGAATGCAATCGGTCTGTAACAGATGAGGTGACTGATCCACCGCATTCGCGAGCAAGCCCGCTCCCACAGTTTGATCTTCAGCGTCCTGAGGTTTTCTCCAGGCAAAAGAATGCCCCGCACCTGGCGGGGCATTTTTATGTACGACGCTTACAGACCGTCAAGCATCGCCTTGTTACGCACGGCACCCTTGTCGGCACTGGTGGCCAGCAAGGCATAGGCTTTCAGAGCGGTCGTCACTTTACGTGGACGTTTTTCAACCGGTTTCCAACCTTTTTTGTCCTGCTCGACCCGGCGTGCCGCCAGTTCTTCGTCGCTGATCAACAGGTTGATCGAACGGTTCGGAATGTCGATCAGCACTTTGTCGCCGTCCTGCACCAGGCCGATCGCACCGCCGGCAGCGGCTTCCGGCGACGCGTGACCGATGGACAGCCCCGAAGTGCCACCGGAGAAACGCCCGTCGGTGAGCAGGGCGCAAGCTTTGCCCAGGCCTTTGGACTTCAGGTAGGACGTCGGGTAGAGCATCTCCTGCATACCCGGGCCGCCTTTCGGGCCTTCGTAGCGGATGATCACGATGTCGCCTTCCTTCACTTCGTCGGCGAGGATGCCGCGTACCGAGCTGTCCTGGCTTTCGTAGATCTTGGCGCGACCTTCGAAAACATGGATGGACTCATCCACACCGGCGGTTTTCACCACGCAGCCGTCGAGGGCGATGTTGCCGTACAGCACGGCCAGGCCACCTTCCTGCGAATAGGCATGCTCGACACTGCGGATGCAGCCGTTTTCACGGTCGTCGTCCAGGGTGTCCCAACGGGTCGACTGGCTGAACGCGGTTTGCGTCGGAATGCCCGCCGGGCCTGCCTTGAAGAAGGTGTGCACGGCTTCGTCGTCGGTCTGGGTGATGTCCCATTTGGCGATGCCTTCGGCAATGGACTTGCTGTGCACGGTCGGCAGGTCGGTGTGCAGCAGGCCGCCACGGGCCAGGGAGCCGAGGATCGAGAAGATCCCGCCGGCGCGGTGCACGTCTTCCATGTGGTATTTCTGGATGTTCGGCGCGACCTTGCACAGTTGCGGCACGTGACGGGACAGGCGGTCGATGTCGCGCAGGTCGAAATCGATCTCGGCTTCCTGCGCCGCGGCCAGCAAGTGCAGGATGGTGTTGGTGGAACCGCCCATGGCGATGTCCAGGGTCATGGCGTTCTCGAACGCCTTGAAGTTGGCGATGTTGCGTGGCAACACCGACTCATCGTTCTCGCCGTAGTAACGCTTGCACAGCTCGACGATGGTACGGCCGGCCTGCAGGAACAGCTGCTCGCGGTCGCTGTGGGTGGCCAGCGTCGAACCATTGCCCGGCAAGGCCAGGCCCAGGGCTTCGACCAGGCAGTTCATCGAGTTGGCGGTGAACATGCCGGAGCACGAACCGCAGGTCGGACAAGCGCTGCGCTCGTATTCCGCGACTTTCTCGTCGGACGCGCTGGAATCGGCGGCGATCACCATGGCATCGACCAGATCGAGTCCATGGGAGGCCAGCTTGGTCTTGCCGGCTTCCATCGGGCCGCCGGAAACGAAGATCACTGGGATGTTCAGGCGCAGGGCGGCCATCAGCATGCCGGGGGTGATCTTGTCGCAGTTGGAGATGCACACGATGGCGTCGGCGCAGTGGGCGTTGACCATGTACTCCACGGAGTCGGCGATGATCTCGCGGCTCGGCAGGGAATACAGCATGCCGTCATGGCCCATGGCGATGCCGTCATCGACGGCGATGGTGTTGAATTCCTTGGCCACGCCACCGGCGCGTTCGATCTCGCGGGCGACCAATTGGCCGAGGTCCTTGAGGTGGACGTGGCCGGGCACGAACTGGGTGAACGAGTTGGCAATCGCGATGATCGGCTTCTTGAAGTCGTCATCCTTCATCCCCGTGGCACGCCACAGCGCGCGCGCGCCGGCCATGTTGCGGCCGTGGGTGGATGTTTTCGAGCGGTAATCTGGCATGGAGCACTCCGGGCGGCTAATCAGGTAACTACTAATCAGGTACTACTGGGAAGTGAGCTTCTATTGACATCTGGAACACTCAGAAAATGACCGTGTGTCCGGAAGTTGCCACTCGCATCGCGGGATCGCCGCTTGCCTGGGCCTCGAGCTCATAAACCCGCCGGGGGATGACTGGCGATGAATAGGGCCGATTCTACACCGTCTTCCTGTAGGCGCGAGCTTGCTCGCGAAAAACGTATAGATGACGCGGGTTACCTGACAGCGCCGCGTTATCGTTGGCGATCTTCGCGAGCAAGCTCGCTCCTACAAAGTCCCGGACATATCCCGACCCATTTTTTAAACGCCGATAAACGTTGGAGGCTCCTACCGTTTCTCTTCAACTACAGAAGAAGGACGAAGGAATGTCCAACCAGCAACACGCGCACCGGCTTCGTATTGGGCGCTATTCAGAATCGGGCCGTATCTACTTGCTGACGGCGGTCACCCATCAACGGCAACTCATCTTTCACGATTGGCGCATCGGTCGCTTGCTTGTCCGCGCATTCAGAAAGGCTCAGGAAGAAGGCGAGGCAACGTCACTGGCCTGGGTGGTCATGCCCGATCACTTCCACTGGTTGGTGGAGTTGCATAACGGCGATTTGCCCAGACTCATGCAAATAACCAAATCGCGAAGTGCCCGTGCCATCAACCAGGCAAGGCAATCCTTCGGAACGCTTTGGCAAAAGGGCTACTTCGACCGGGCATTGCGTCGCGAAGATGATATGAAGGCCATGGCTCGCTACATTGTTGCCAATCCTTTGCGAGCGGGTTTGGTCGAGCATATCGGCCAGTACCCGCTGTGGGACGCAATCTGGCTGTAGGAGCGAGCTTGCTCGCGAAGAATGCATGGACGCCCCGAGTTACCTGATAGCGCCGCGTTATCGTTGGCGATCTTCGCGAGCAAGCTCGCTCCTACAGTGGAAGGTGTCAGCGGGCGATGCGGGCGTTTGTCAGCGAACCCCACAGGCTGAAAACGATGAAGCTCACGGCAATCGTCATCAGCAAATGAGTTCCGGTTTGCGCAAGGACGGCGCTACTGACAGCGGCGGTGAAGAACATAATGCTGTTCCCCGCCGAAGCCGCCGTGCCCGCGCTACTGGAGAACAACAGCATCGCCGCGGAAATGGCGGCGGGTCGGACCAGCGTCACGGCCAGGGCGCTGATCAACATCGGGATCAGCAGGTTCACCGTGGAGATACCTTCAAAGCTGACGATCAGCATCAGCAACACACCCGCGACGAGCAGCAACCCAAGGCCGATATTGATTTGCCGGGACAGCGAGATGCGTTTTTGCAGGTGCGAGGCCACCCCACCGCCGAGCAGGTAAGCCACGCCGTATACCATCAGCACCAGCGCGTACTGGTATTCGGAGAGTTTCAGTGCGTCCATGAAAATCAGCGGCGTCACGCTGATCAAGGCGAAGTAGCAGGCGAATACCAGCGCGGCGATCCACCAGTAGCGCAGGAAGTCGCGATTGCAGGCGACAGCCTTGAGTGTGCCGAGGATGGGCATCGGCGCACGATGCGGGCTGGCGGATTTGGAAGGCAGGATGCAGAACGCATGGATCAACATGCTCGCGGCCATCAGAGCAAAGCCGTAGAAGCTGCCTTGCCAGTCGAACGTGGTTTGCAGCCAGGAGCCGATCAACGGTGACAGGGCGACAAACGAACCGCTGAGGGTCATGTAATACAGGCGCACACGGGCGCGGTCCTGTTCCTCGAACAGGTCTTCCACCAGTGCATGGCCCAATACGAAAAAACCACACCCTATGGCCTGGACGCTTCGAAACAGCAGAAAGGTCAGGTAGTCCGTCGCCAATGCACAACCTATCGCCCCCAGGATCGATAGCGTGATGCAGCCGATGAGCACTTCCTTGCGGCCCCACTTATCCGATAGCGGGCCTGCGATCAGTTGGGAAATCGAAAAGACCAGCGTGAACAGGCTGATGGACAGCGCAATGTCCGCCGATGGTGTATCGAATTTGGCGGACAGGGCGGGAAAAGAGGGCAAAAGGATATTGATCGGGAAAAAGCTGATCAGGGAAATGCAGGTGATGAGGATGAAGCGGGAGAGGGTGGGCCCAGGCATTGGTTGTGTTTTCCGGAGTGAACCAGAAACCGATACTAGGCTGCGAAAAATGGAATTCAATCAAAACTACGGTGGGATGTTTCTTGGATGTATGTGGCTTGAGGTTGTAGGAAATGTTCCTGAAGCAGCGCGATTCAAATGTGGGAGCGAGCAAGCCCGCTCCCACATTTTGATCCGCGCTCGCTCGGACAGCGCGGTGTCACTTAGCTATTAGGCAACAACCGGCACGTAATGCTCTTGATATACCGCGTCTCCACAATCGCCGGATGCACCGGATGATCCGGGCCCTGGCCGCCGCGCTCGAGCATCTGAATATTACGGTCCAGGTGGCGGGCGCTGGTCAGCAGGATGTTTTGCAGGTCGTCTTCCGGCAGGTGCATGGAGCACGAAGCGCTGACCAGGATGCCGTCCTTGCTGAGCAGGCGCATGGCTTGCTCGTTGAGGCGGCGGTAGGCGCCTTCGCCGTTTTTCATGTCTTTCTTGCGTTTGATGAAGGCCGGTGGGTCGGCGACGATCACGTCGAAGCGTTCTTCGCTGGCTTTCAGTTCTTTCAACGCTTCAAAGACGTCGCCTTCGATGCAGGTCATTTTCTCGGCCACGCCGTTCAGCGCGGCGTTGCGCTCCACGCCGTCGAGAGCAAAGGCGGAGGCGTCGACGCAGAACACTTCACTGGCGCCGAACGCCGCGGCTTGCACGCCCCAGCCGCCGATGTAGCTGTACAGGTCGAGCACGCGTTTGCCCTTGGCATACGGGGCCAGGCGCGCACGGTTCATGCGGTGGTCGTAGAACCAGCCGGTTTTCTGGCCCTGGATCACCGGGGCTTCGAATTGCACGCCGTTTTCTTCCAGCGCGACCCACTCCGGCACCAGGCCGAACACGGTTTCGACGTAGCGGTTGAGGCCTTCGGCGTCGCGCGCGGCGGAGTCGTTCTTGAACAGGATGCCGCTCGGCTTGAGCACTTGGGTCAGTGCGGCGATCACGTCGTCCTTATGGGCTTCCATGGTCGCCGAGGCAATCTGCACCACCAGGATGTCGCCGAAACGGTCGACCACCAGGCCCGGCAACAGGTCGGAGTCGCCGTAGACCAAGCGGTAGAACGGCTTGTCGAACAGGCGCTCACGCAAGGACAGGGCAACGTTGAGGCGGTGCACCAGCAGCGACTTGTCCAGGGGCAATTTGATGTCGCGCGACAGCAGGCGAGCGCAGATCAGGTTGTTCGGGCTCATGGCCACGATGCCCAGGGTTTTGCCGCCGGCCGCTTCCAGGATAGCCTGGTCGCCTGCCTGGAAGCCGTGAAGCGGGGTGGCCGCCACGTCGATTTCGTTGCTGTAGACCCACAGGTGGCCGTTGCGCAAACGACGATCGGCATTGGCTTTGAGGCGCAGGCTTGGCAGGGACATGACGTCGCTCCGGAAAAAAGAGCGGGAGTATACCGTGTTGCGCAGGAATTAGCGGCGCCGCCGGACATGTGGGAGCGGCTTGCTCGCGAAGGCGGTGCAGCAGTCACATAAGTATCGACTGGCATCCTGCATTCGCGAGCAAGCCCGCTCCCACATGGGGTCCCGCTTCAATCAGGTATTTGAATGCCTACCCAGTCGTCATACAAGGTAGAATCCCCGCCTAGCCCGGAGTATGTACTTATGTCCCAAGAGCTTTCCGCCGAACAGATCCAACAGGCCCTGCAAGGCATCAGCGTGCCGCCCCAGCCGCAAATCATGGTGGATTTGCAGATGGAGCAGTACATGCCCGACCCGGATCTGGAAGTGATCGCACGGTTGATCGCCCAGGACCCGGGCCTGTCCGGCGCGCTGCTGAAGATCGTCAATTCGTCCTATTACGGGCTGAGCAACAAGATCGCCTCGATCCAGCGCGCGGTGAACCTGCTGGGCAGCCGCTCGATCATCAACCTGATCAATGCCCTGTCGATCAAGGGCGAGATGAGCGACGACACCATCGTCACGCTCAACCGCTTCTGGGACACCGCCCAGGATGTGGCCATGACCTGCCTCACCCTCGCCAAGCGCACCGGCGCCCAGGCAGTGGACGAGGCCTATGCATTGGGCCTGTTCCACGATTGCGGCGTGCCGCTCATGCTCAAGCGTTTTCCCAACTACATGGCGGTGCTGGAGCAGGCCTATGCCAGTGCCGGGCCCGACTGCCGCGTAGTGGACACCGAGAACAACGCGTTCAACACCAATCATGCCGTGGTGGGTTACTACACCGCCAAATCCTGGCGCCTGCCGGAGCATGTGACCGACGCCATTGCCAACCACCACAACGCGCTGGCGATTTTCAGCGATGAATCCTCGCGCACGCCGCAGCTCAAGAACCTGCTGGCGATCCTGAAAATGGCCGAGCACATCTGTTCGTCCTGCCGCGTGCTGGGCAACCAATCCGTAGACCACGAGTGGAATGCCATCGGCCATCTGGTGCTGGACTACGTGGGCCTTTCTGACTACGACTTCGAGAGCATGAAGTTGTCGATCCGCGAACTGGGCGCGCGCTGACCCATCCCCCACGAGGTACACATGCCCGAGTTACCCGAAGTCGAAACCACCCGGCGCGGTATTGCACCGCATTTGGAAGGCCAGCGCGTCAGCCGTGTGGTGGTGCGTGAGCGCCGCTTGCGCTGGCCGATCCCGGACGACCTGGATGTACGCCTCTCCGGGCAGCGCATCGTGCTGGTGGAGCGGCGGGCCAAGTACCTGTTGATCAATGCCGAAGTGGGCACCCTGATCAGCCACTTGGGCATGTCGGGCAACCTGCGCCTGGTTGAGGTCGGCATGCCGGCGGCCAAGCATGAACATGTGGATATCGAACTCGAGTCCGGCCTGGCGCTGCGTTACACCGACCCGCGGCGTTTCGGCGCAATGCTGTGGAGCCAGGACCCGCACAACCACGCCCTGCTGCTCCGCCTGGGGCCGGAGCCGCTGACCGACTTGTTTGATGGCGAGCGCTTGTTCCAGCTCTCCCGTGGACGGTCGATGGCGGTCAAACCATTCGTGATGGACAACGCGGTGGTGGTGGGCGTCGGCAATATCTATGCGACCGAAGCGCTGTTTGCGGCCGGGATTGACCCGCGTCGCGAGGCCGGCGGGATTTCGCGGGCTCGTTACTTGAAGCTGGCGATTGAGATCAAGCGCATCCTGGCCGCTGCTATCGAGCGCGGTGGCACCACGCTGCGTGACTTTATTGGTGGCGACGGGCAGCCGGGGTATTTCCAGCAGGAGCTGTTCGTGTATGGCCGGGCGGGTGAGGCGTGCAAGGTCTGCGGGACCGAGTTGCGCAATGTGGTGCTGGGGCAACGGGCGAGTGTGTTTTGCCCCAAGTGTCAGCGTTGAGTGCTGTGTGAGGGCTGATGCCGCCATCGCAGCAAGCCAACACAAGGCTTCAGGCCTTACCGGTAATCTTCCGGTATTTTTCCATCAACTGCTCCTCCGTCTCCGGATGCGCTTCATCCAATGGAATGCAATCCACCGGACACACCTGCTGGCACTGGGGCTCGTCATAGTGGCCGACACATTGCGTGCACAGGTTGGGGTCGATCACGTAGATCTCTTCGCCTTGTGAAATGGCGGCGTTCGGGCACTCGGGTTCGCAGACGTCGCAATTGATGCAATCGTCGGTGATGATCAGGGACATGGGAACTCCTGCCAGGGCAGTCAGCCAAGGCATCTGAAAACTAATGCGCGCAATTGTGCCGCATTGGCGCCCGCAGTGCGAGCAGGCGCCGATCGAGCGGTCTTACTTCTTGAAGCGCAAGGTCAGCGCTTCCGCCACCGCCGGGTGCACGAACTTGGTGATATCTCCGCCCAAAGCGGCAATTTCGCGGACCAACGTCGAGGAAATGAACGAATAACGCTCCGACGGCGTGAGGAACAGGCTTTCGACGTCCGGCGCCAGTTGGCGATTCATGTTGGCCAGCTGGAATTCGTATTCGAAGTCCGACACCGCGCGCAGGCCGCGCAGGAACACATTGGCGTTCTGCTCCTTGGCAAAATGCGCCAGCAGCGTGGCAAAACCCACCACTTCCACGTTGGGCAGGTGTTTGGTGACCTCACGCGCCAGCTCCACGCGCTGTTCCAGGGGAAACAGCGGGTTTTTCTTGGGGCTGGCCGCGACCGCGATGATCACATGGTCGAACAAGCGAGAAGCACGTTCGACCAGATCGCCATGGCCTTTGGTAATCGGGTCGAAGGTTCCTGGGTACAACACTCGGTTCATCGCGTCGTCCTGGCGGAGTCCGTTGGGGAACCGGATGGTATCGCAGCCACCCCGGTCGGCCAAGTCAACTTATGTAGATAGCTACGCCGAATAAAGGGTTTTTTCATGCCGTTTTCAGACGTTCGGCCAATGCTGTCGCCAGTTGGGCGCATATTCCGTACACCGACAATTGGGGGTTGGCGCCAATACTGGTGGGGAAGAGCGAGCCATCGTGGATCGACAGGTTGCGCAACTGGTGATGGCGACCCAGGCTGTCGGCCACTGCGTTTTTCGGGTCTTCGCCCATGGCGCAACCGCCCATTACATGGGCGCTGCCCAGGCAGGTGCGGTGCAGTTCCAGGTTCAGATCGTCGATCAGGCTGCGCGCTTCGGCCAGGGTTTTCACGTAGCGCGCATCATGGTGCAGCGGCTTGACCGACTTGGCGCCCGCCGCGAACTGGATCTCGGCCATGCTTTGGAACGCTCGACGCAAGCCGTCCCAGGCGTAATCCGACACTGCGTAGTCGAGCACAGGTGTGCCATCGCCGCGCAGCTCCACGCTGCCGCCCGGGCTGTCGGGGTGAAAGCCGTCGCGCAGCAGTGCCAGCATCGCGTGGGTATTGGGCAGTTGGCTCATATCCAGGGCATTCTGGTCGCCGTAGCCCCCGAGCAAGGTACTGGCCAGCGCAGGGTGTAAGGGCGGCGCCTCAAGCTTGTAGGACATTTTTCCGGTAGTACCGTCCTGCCACTGGAAATGATCGGAGTAGATCGATTGCGGCGCGCCGTAGAACGGGTTGATGACCTCATCAAACAGCGCGGCGGAGAAATTCACCAAGTGCAGGAAGGTGCGCTTGCCCAGCCGCGAGTGCGGGTCCGGAGCGTTCGAGCGCATCAGCAGCGCGGGGCTGTTGATACCGCCGCCCGAGAGCACGTAATGCTTGGCTTTGACCGTGATCTTGCGCCCGGTCGGTGCCACGCACAGGTTGTCCATGGCCACGCATTCCAGGCGGCTGATGGTGTCGCCGCTGTAGACGAGGCGTTCGGCGCGGGCCAGGTAGAGCAGTTCACCGCCTTTTTCCAGGGTGGAGGGTATGGTGGTCACCAGCATCGATTGCTTGGCATTGACCGGACAGCCCATGCCGCAATAACCCAGGTTGAAACAGCCGCGCACATTGCGCGGGATCACATGCCAGCTGTAACCGAGCTTTTCGCAGCCTTTGCGGATCACATCATTGTTGGCGTTGGGCGGCAGGGCCCAGGGCGCGATGCCCAGGCGCTGTTCCATCTTTTCGAACCAGGGTGCCATCTCGATGCTGCTGTGGCCTTTGACGGCGTATTCGCTGGCCCAGTGGGCGAGGGTGGCGTCCGGGGTGCGAAAGCTTGAAGTCCAGTTGATCAACGTAGTACCGCCTACCGCCCGGCCCTGCAGGATGGTGATCGCGCCATCCTTGCTCATCCGGCCGATACCTTCCTGATAGAGGCTGGTGTAGGCCTCGTCTTCAAGCAGCTTGAAATCGCTGCTGGTCTTGAGCGGGCCTTCTTCGATCAGCAGCACCTTGTAGCCGGCGGCGCTGAGGATCTCGGCGGTCGTGCCGCCACCGGCGCCGCTGCCGATGATCGCTACGTCGGCTTCCAGGGTCAGGTCGCTGTCGAGGGCGGCGCCATTGTGGGTTTTCCAGCCACGGGCCATGCCGTTGCGGAACAGATCGGGTACGGGCATAGGAATGCACTCTTATTTTTGTACGAAGTTGAGTTCGGTGAAACACTGAAAACCCCCTGTGGGAGCGGGCTTGCTCGCGAATGCGCTGGGTCAGCCAATACATTTTTCACTGAGGCACCGCATTCGCGAGCAAGCCCGCTCCCACATTTTTGATTGGGTTGTCAGGGCTAAATTCGTGGCGGGCCGGGGTAGCCGCAGTGGGCCCACGCCGCCGGCTGGAAGTACCAGGCCATGATCACCAGCTTGAGCAGCGAGCCCTGGCCCATGCGCAGCAGGTTCAAGTAGCTGTTTTCCCAGCGGTGCAAGAAGTTGCGGATTTGCTCACTGCTGGCGTTTTCCCAACTGCCCCAGATCCCGGTCAACGGTCCGCGGGTGATGCCCATGCCGAGCACATCGAACAGTTGCTGGGTGAGTTTGAACATCTCCGGCGACAGGTGTTGCAGGCTGAAGTCGAGCTTTTTAAGCGTGTCTTCAAGCCCGTTGGCGACGTCCTGGGCGCTGGCGACACCTTCGAGCAATACCGGGATCACTGCGCGCAGGAACGGCAGGTCACTGCTGCGCAACAACGCAAAACCGCTCGCAGGGGTGCTGCTGGAGCAGCCGCTGAGGCTGGCGCCAAGCCCGGCGGTGGCCAGGAAGGCGCTGGCGCACAGGCCGATTTTCAAGACGCCGCGCCGTGACAGCGCAGGTGTTTCAGTCAGGCTGGGGTTCATTGTTATTGTTATCCCGAGGGTGGCGGTTTCAGCGAACGAACAGTGTCTGGATCAACTTCTGGATCGATTTGCCGTAAGGCGGGTAGATCAGCTTCGCGGCGTTCAGGCGCTGTTTGACCAGCACGCCCTTGGCCTTGCTGAAGGTGAGGAAACCCTCATGGCCGTGGTAGTGGCCCATGCCCGACGGGCCGATGCCGCCGAATGGCATATCGTCCTGGGCCACGTGCAGCAAGGTGTCGTTCAGGCACACGCCACCGGAGTGGGTTTCGTGGAGCACGCGCTCTTGCTCGCGTTTGTTGTAGCCGAAGTAATACAAGGCCAGTGGGCGCGGGCGCTGGTTGATGTAGGCAAAGGCCTGGTCGATGCCGCGATAGGGCACGATCGGCAGCACCGGGCCGAAAATCTCGTCCTGCATCACGGTCATGTCATCGCTGACATTCAGCAACAGGCTGTGAGCCATGCGTCGTGCCTGGCCCTGCTCATACAGTGGAATCAAGGTGGCGCCTTTGTCGGTGGCGTCCTTGATGTAGGCATTGAGCCGGGTCAGTTGTCGTTCGTTGATAATTGCGGTGTAGTCCGGATTGTCGGCCAGGGTCGGATAAAACCCGCGGACGGCCTTGGTGTAGGCCTCGACAAAGGCGTCGACGCGCTCTTCGGGCACCAGCACGTAATCCGGTGCCACGCAGGTTTGGCCAGCGTTCAAGGCTTTACCGAAGGCGATGCGCTCGGCGGCGTCCTTGAGCGGCACATCGGCGGACACGATGGCCGGTGACTTGCCGCCCAACTCCAGGGTGATCGGCGTGAGGTGTTCGGCGGCGGCGCGCATCACATGCTTGCCAATGCTGGTGGCGCCGGTAAACAGCAGGTGGTCGAAGGGCAGCCTGGAAAAGGCCATGCCGACGTCGGCTTCACCCAACACCACGCACACCAGGTCTTCGGGGAAGATCTTCGCCAACAGCGCCTTGAGCAATTCGCCGGTGGCGGGGGTGGATTCGCTGAGCTTGAGCATCACCCGGTTACCGGCCGCCAACGCGCCGACCAGCGGGCCGATGGCCAGGTACAGTGGGTAATTCCAGGGCACGATCACGCCCACCACGCCCAAGGGTTGGTAGATGACTTTGGCCGAAGCGGGTTGGAAGGCGATGCCTACAGCTCGCCGGGAAGGTTTCATCCAGCCCTTGAGGTGTTTGCTGGCATAGTGAATGCCGTGCAGGCTGGGCATCAGTTCAGCGAACAGGGTTTCATCGGCGCTGCGGTGGCTGAAGTCCTTGCTGATCGCGTTGATCAGCGCCTGGCGCTCGTTGCTGAGCAAATCGCGCAGGGCCTTGAGCCATTGCTGGCGCTGAGCGGCCGGCGGCATCGGGTGGGCGGCGTAGGCACGACGCTGGGTATCGAACAGCTCCTGCAGATGATCCAGCGCCTGCGAATCCTGCAGGTAGGCAACGTTGGCAGACATGGCGGCGTTCCCGATTATTATAGGTCTGCCTGAACTTTTAGAGTCATTACTCTAATTTGTCAAATGTCATTGCGCCTACACGTGGATTTATCCCTGCGGCAATAGGTCGTAAGATGCTTGATCACGTGTACAGAAGCTGATCCCCCATGGCACCACGAGTAAAGACCAGCGAGCGCATTGTGCAAACCAGCCTGGAGCTGTTTAACCAGCAGGGCGAGCGCAGTGTGAGCACCAACCACATCGCCGCGCATATGGAAATTTCACCGGGCAACCTGTACTACCACTTCCCCAACAAGCAGGCGATCATCGCCGTGCTGTTTCGCGAATACGAAGCCCTGGTGGACAGTTTCCTGCGCCCGCCCGAGGGCCGCGCCGCAACCGTGCAAGACAAACGCTTCTATCTGCAGGCCTTGCTCGCAGGCATGTGGCGCTACCGTTTCCTGCACCGCGACCTCGAACACCTGCTGGAAAGCGACCCCGAGCTTGCCACTGGCTATCGACGTTTTTCCCAGCGTTGCCTGATCCAGGGCAACGCTATCTACCAGGGGTTCGTCGATGCCGGCATCCTCAAGATGGATCCGATACAAACCGAGGCCCTGACCCTCAATGCCTGGATTATCCTGACTTCCTGGGTGCGTTTCTTGTGCACCACCAATGAAAATTCCGCGCGTTGAGCGCCGAGGCGATCAAGCGCGGGGTGTACCAGGTGCTGGTGTTGGAGGCCGGGTTTGTCACGCCCCAGGCCAAGGACGCGGTCGATGCACTGTTCAAGGAATTCTACGTGCCGTTGGATCAGGCATTGGAAGAAGTGAAGTAAGACCTTTCTCGAAGCTGTTCACAGGAGTCCGCCATGCCGCTTGCCCAATTGATCAGCCCCCAGCAACTGGCCGAGCGCCAAAAGGCTGGCGGGTGTGTGATCCTGGATTGCCGCTTTGCCCTGGAAGACCCGGACTACGGGCGTTGCAGCTAT
Source organism: Pseudomonas cedrina subsp. fulgida (assembly GCA_016937595.1). GTDB lineage: Bacteria > Pseudomonadota > Gammaproteobacteria > Pseudomonadales > Pseudomonadaceae > Aquipseudomonas > Aquipseudomonas fulgida. Next base: position 18,335 of record JAFHKH010000492.1, read on the forward strand.
GCCGAAGGGCATATCGAGGGCGCGCAATACGCGGACCTCGAGCGCACCTGAGTGGGCCCGTGATCAAGGGCGTGACCGGACGCCATCCGTTGCCGGCGGCGGATACGCTGGTTGGGCAGTTGCGAGTCTGGGGCATCAGCGCCGACACCGATGTGGTGCTGTACGACGACGCCCTGGCGCTTATGCCGCCAGGGCCTGGTGGCTGCTGGTCTGGCTGGGCAAACGCGATGGCGTGTTTATCCTCGATGGTGGGCTCAAGGCTTGGCACGCCGCGGGCTTACCCCTGAGCCTGGATGCGCCGGTCGCTGAGCCTGGGACTTTCGCCGGTACGCCGGACAATCGCCTGCTGCTTGATGCCGAACACCTGCAAAAACGTCTGGGCCAGCCGGGATTGACGTTGCTCGATGCTCGCGCCCAGCCGCGCTTTCGCGGCGAAGTCGAGCCCATCGATCCGGTTGCCGGGCATATCCCCGGGGCGCAATGTGCGGCGTTCAGTGAAAACCTGGGCAGTGATGGTCGTTTTCTGCCGGCGCAGCAGCTCAAGCAGCGCTTCGCCGCCCAACTGCAAGGGCGCTCGGCGGATGAGCTGGTGGCGTATTGCGGTTCGGGGGTGACGGCGTGCCACAACCTGTTTGCCCTGAGTCTGGCGGGGTATCCGCTGGGCACGTTGTATGCGGGGTCGTGGAGTGAGTGGATTACGGATCCACAGCGGGCAATCGCGACTGGCGACTGAGCCCGCTGGGATGTAAACCCAATCTAAATGTGGGAGCTGGCTTGCCTGCGATGCAGACACCTCG
>JAFHKH010000493.1 GCA_016937595.1 Pseudomonas cedrina subsp. fulgida
GGCAAGCCCGCTCGCCACGACAAGCCCACTCGCCACAACAAGCTCATTCCCTGGAGTTTGATGGTTGGTTTCGGCCTTGATCAGGCCAGGTCGACCAGCACGATCTCGCTGTCGTCAATCGCTGTCACGCGCAATACCTGCTCATCTTCAACCGCAACACCGTCTCGAGCTTGCGCACGCAAGCCATTGACTTCAATCACGCCCGTCGCAGGTACCAGGTAGGCGCGACGCCCGCTCTCCAGTCTGTATTCGGCACTTTCGCCGGCCTTGAGGTTCGCCGCCACCAGGCGTGCATCCGCACGGATGCGCAGGCTCTCGCTGTCTCCCGCCTTGCCGCTGGCCAGGGTCACAAACCCTTCCAGGCCGCCTTTGGGAAACGGCTTGGCACCCCACGACGGCGGCAGACCGGCTTCATTGGGAATAATCCAGATCTGGAAAATCTTGGTCGGCGTGGCTTCCAGGTTGTACTCGCTGTGGGCAATCCCGGTGCCAGCACTCATGACCTGGACATCGCCTGCTTCGGTGCGGCCCTTGTTGCCGAGGTTGTCGGCGTGGCTGATCGCACCTTCACGTACATAGGTGATGATCTCCATGTCGCGATGCGCGTGCTGCGGAAAGCCGGTGCCTGGCGCGATGATGTCGTCGTTCCAGACCCGCAGGTTGCCCCAGTGCATGCGCCTGGGGTCGTGGTAGTCGGCAAACGAGAAGTGGTGATGGGCATCAAGCCAGCCATGATCGGCGGCGCCCAGGGAATTGAAAGGTCGAAGTTCAAGCATGATCGTCTCCTGTGGATGGCACCTATGATCCTGCAGCTCATGATCGATAAAAAGCGTAAAAAATGCCTGATTCCTATCAATCTATTAGATTGGTTGCTGGCGTTTTGACTTTCATTTCATCGCCTAACTGCATGACCGCAAAGCAATTGGCTGGAATTGAGTGTCGATTCCGGCGACCATGGCCCATGTTTCAGCCTCACCTTCATCGCAGGAGTCCGCGTGTCGCTACAACCGTCTGATTTGCCCCCTGATCTTCCCGTTGAGCTGCGTCCACTGGCTGAAATGCCTTGGCTCAAGCGCCTGGCCGCGCGCCTGTTTGGCCATGGCCTCACGCGTTTGCGCGCCCAGCACCGGTTTTCCTGGCTGCACGGGCAAGCCGATGGCTTTCGCAGCGGGCATGAGGCGGGCGTCGAGTACGGCTACCGTGAGGGCAAGGCCGAGGGCATCGAGGAAGGCCGACAGGTTCTGCTGATCCGCGATTTCCGCCCGGATGAACACCGTGCGCCAGGTGTAGACGACAATCTGTTTGACGATTGGCGCCTGCCGCTCACCGCCGAGTTGAAGAAGCGTATCAAGGCCGATGTCGCGCGCTTGCTGCCGGCCCATGCTCAGCCGAGTACCGCGCAATGGAAGATGATTTTCAGCGACACGCCATCGACCTCGGTCATCGCCGGTGCCGGGGCGGGCAAATCCACTTCACTGGTACTGCGGATTTTGCTGCTCACCCATTACCTCGGCTTCGAACTCAGCTCCATGACCGTAGTGACCTTCACCCGCGAGTCGCGTAAAGACTTCATCAACAAACTCATGGAGATCCTCAGCCTGTGGGGCCAACCCCTTGATTTTAAAGAAGCCCAGGCCGTGGTGCGCACCTTCCACTCGCGCATCCTGCCCATGGTGCGCAGCCTGCCGGGCTTTGAGCGCCTGCAAGCGTTCGAAAATCTCAGCACGGGGTTTGAGGACGCCGACAGCAACCCCTTCGACTTGCGCATCAATGAAGCCCAACGCCAGCAGATGAACGCCTGTTACCACCGGCTGCACGGCCAGCATGCGCGCTTTAGGGAGCTGATCGCGCCGCTGGCACGCCACGGGCTGCAGCTCAAGGCGCTGGAACGGGACCATCCCGACGTACAAAAACGCGTGGCCGTGACCGAGCTGGCCGCCAAGCGTGATGAAGAACTCTGCGATGTGATCGAGGACCTGTGGTTTCGCGCGGGCGCCTGGCCGATCAAGGGCATTGAGCCCAACCGCCAGACAGTCGAGATCAATGGCGCGCAGTTCCATTGCCATGGCTATATTCCAGAACTGGACGCCTGGGTGGTACTGGGCTTCGACTCGCGGGAAAACGCCGGGATCAGCCGGCCGAACTCGAAACTGTCGGTGCGCGCAGAGTGGGCGGTAAAGCGCACCTTGTTTCAAGCTTTCTGTCATAAGTCATTGATATGGCTTGATAGTTATGAGTCTTCAAAACGTCTGTTAAGCAGCTTGGCCGGTGATGCCGCCGCAGGGCCGGGCTTTGATTACAAGGTCAAGGGCGAGTTGTCCCCGGCGCCGTTGCTGGACAGTTTCGTGGCGGCGGCAGGGTTTATCGAAAACCTTGGCCTCGACGTGCCGAACGCCGTGGGGCAGATGAGTTTTGCCAAGGACGATCCGGACCGTTTCTTTTTTGAGGCCCTGAGCATTTACTGGAAAGCCCTGGAAGACCATCTGCTCGACCAATCGCCGCCGATCATGACCTATAACCGCATGTTTTCGCTGTTTGGCGAAAATACCCCGGAGAACCTCAAGCTGCTCAGCGACCCGCTGCTACGGCCAATGTCGCACTTGATGGTCGACGAGTTCCAGGATGTTTCGCCACAGATCGTCTCGTGGATCCGCGCCAGCCTGCGGGAGATCCGCAGCCGTGGCCCGGCCATGCACAGTGGGCGTGGCGCCCAGCAGTCATCGCTGCTGTGCGTGGGGGATGACTGGCAGTCGATCTACGGCTGGCGCGGGAGTTCGCCCAAGTATTTCATGGCCTTCAACCAAGAGTTTCCATCGCCGGCCACCACCCGCGTGATGCTGGGTGAGAACTACCGCAGCCACCAACACATCATCGACGCGGCCGAACACATCGTGCGCACCGCGCCAGCGATCCCCGGCAAGAAGGCCAAGGCTAGCGGGGCGCCCCAGGCGCTGGTGCCGGTCAAGGTGCTGGAACGGGACGACGCGGCCATGGGACGGCAATTGCTGGAGCACTATCAGAAGGGCGATTCAGTCTTGATGCTTTATCGAAAAAGAAGCGATAAGTTGTTGATTAAAGAACATATTCAGCCCGTAGTTAATGTAGATTCCAGCTTGCCGCGCGAGGCCCGCAGGCTGAAGCAGTTGACCTACCACAGTGCCAAGGGGCTGCAAGCCGACGCGGTGTTCCTGCTTGGGGATTGCCAGCATGTCACCAGCTCACCGTACAAAAACCAGGTGTACCGCATGGCCGGCCTGGGCAAGGACGGTGACAACGAGCCCTATGACAATGCGCAAAAGGACGAGGTGTTGCGCCTGGCATATGTGGGCATTACCCGGGCGGTGAGCCATTGCTACTGGTATGTGGAAAAACCCGAGGGCCAGGCGGTGAATGTGCCTAGGGCGTCGGAGCGGGTGGACGGTAAAAAAGCATGCTTTGACGATCAGCGCGGCTAACGGATGAACTTCAAGGGGGGCTATTTAAGGTTAAGGCGACCCCCTTTCTTTATTGTGGCGAGCAGGCTTGTCGAATCGT
>JAFHKH010000494.1 GCA_016937595.1 Pseudomonas cedrina subsp. fulgida
AAGCGGTGGCGCGCGCGGTCGAGATAAAGGTAAACCACCGGGGTGGTGTAAAGGGTCAGGACCTGGCTGAACACCAGGCCGCCAATGATGGTGAGGCCGAGGGGCCGACGCATTTCCGCGCCGTCGCCAGTGCCCAGCAGCAAGGGCAAGGCGCCGAGGATGGCCGCCAGGGTCGTCATCAGGATCGGCCGCAAACGCAGCAGGCAGGCACTGCGAATCGACTCCAGCGGGCCCAGGCGGTCGTTGCGTTCAAGCTGCAGGGCCAGGTCGATCATCAAGATCGCGTTCTTCTTCACCACACCGATCAGCAGGAACAGGCCCAGCAAGGAAATCAGGCTGAACTCGCCCCCCGTCAGGTAAATCGCGAGCATCGCGCCAACCCCTGCCGAGGGCAGGGTCGAGAGAATCGTCAGTGGGTGAATATAGCTCTCATACAAGATGCCCAGCACCAGGTACACCGCCACCAGCGCGCCGAGGATCATGAACGGCTGGCCTTTCTGCGTGGCCGCGAAGGCATCGGCGGTGCCGGCCATTTTCGCGATCACGCCTTCGGGCAAACCGACCTTGGCAATCGCCCGCTCGATGGCGGCGGTGCCCTGCTCCACCGTCACCCCGGGCGCCATGTCGAAGGCAATGTTTTCCGAGGCGAACTGGCCTTCGTGGCTGACGCGGTCGTCCGCCAGGCTGTTCTCGTAATGGGCAATGGTCGACAGCGGCACCCGCGCGCCGCTGGAGGTGATCACCTGCATCTGGTTGAGGGTGATCGGGTCCTGGGCATACTTGGGATTGACCTCCATCACCACCTGGTACTGGTTGAGGCTGTCATAGATGGTGGAGATCTGCCGCTGGCTGTAGGCGTTGTTGAGCACCGCCGTGACCATGTTCATGTCGATGCCCAGGCGCTTGGCCTGGTCGCGGTCGACAATCAGCGTGACCTGCGCTGCGCCGCGCCCTTCGCGGGCGTCGATGGCGGTGAGCTGCGGCAGCTCGCGCATGGCCGCCACCACTTTCGGGTACCACAGGCGCAATGCCGCCAGGTCGCCGCTTTGCAGGATGTAGGAATACTGCGCACTGGTCTGGTCGCGGCTGCCGCCAAATTGCAGGTCCTGGTCGGCCATCAGGAACAGCCGCCCGCCCGGCACCGGCGGTACGTCCTTGCGCAGGCGCTCGATCACCGCCTGAGCCGAGATTTTGCGCTCGCTGATGGGTTTGAGGCGCACCAGCATCACCGCGTTGTTGGTGCCGTTGTTACCACCGATAAAGCCGGCCACGCTGAGCACCGCCGGGTCCTTGAGCACGGCCTTGCGGAAGGTCTCCATCTTCGGCTGCATCACACCGAACGACAGCCCGTCGTCACCGCGCACAAAACCGATCAACTGGCCGGTGTCCTGCTGCGGCATGAAGGTTTTCGGCACCACCACGTACAGCGCCACGTTCAGGCCAATGGTCAGCAACAGGCTGAGCAGGGTCAGGCGACGATGGCGCAGCACCCAGTCCAGGCTGGTGGCGTAGCCGGCGACCATGCGGTCGTTGACCTTCTGGCTCCAACGCTGCAAACCGCTCATCTGGCCTTTGACGTGGGGCTTGAGCCAACGGGCGCAGAGCATCGGCGTCAGGGTCAGCGAGACAATCAGCGACACAATGATCGCCGCCGACAGGGTGATGGAAAATTCGCGGAACAAACTGGTGACAATCCCGCCCATGAACAGGATCGACAGGAACACCGCCACCAGCGACACGTTCATCGACAGCAAGGTAAAACCGACTTCCTGGGCCCCCAGGTACGCCGCTTTCAGTGGCGGAACGCCTTCATCGATATGCCGCGAAATGTTCTCCAGCACCACGATGGCATCGTCCACCACCAACCCCGTGGCCAGGATCAACGCCATCAGCGAAAAGTTGTTCAACGAGAACCCGTACAGGTACATCACCGCGAAAGTGCCCACCAGCGACACCGGCACGGCCAGGGTCGGGATCAGCGAAGCGCGGAAATTCCCCAGGAACAGATACACCACCAGGATCACCAGCCCGACGGCGATCAGCAACGTCATCTCGGCTTCGTGCAACGTGGCGGTGATCACTGGCGAGCGGTCCATGGCCAGGCTCAGCTTGACGCTGGACGGCAGCACCGCCTGCAACGCCGGCAACTGCGCCTTGATCTGGCGCACGGTCTCGATGATGTTGGCGCCGGACTGACGGTTGATCACCAGCAGCACCGCCGGTTCGTTATTGAAAAAACCGCTGTTGTAGCGGTCTTCCACACCGTCGCTGATCGTTGCCACATCGCCCAGGCGCAAGGCCGCGCCGTTCTGGTAGCGAATCAGCAGCGGCTCGTAGTCCTTGGCCTTCTCCAACTGGTCGTTGGCCTGGATCTGCCAGTTGCGCTGGCTGTCTTCCAGGGAGCCCTTGGGTCGGCGCTGGTTGGCATTGGCGATGGTGTTGCGCACATCGTCAAGGGCCACGCCGTACTGGTCGAGGGCCTTGGGTTCCAGCTCGATCCGCACCGCCGGCAACGAACTGCCGCCGATCTGCACTTCGCCCACGCCGGGCACCTGGGACAGGCTTTGCGAGAGGATGGTGGAGGCCAGGTCATACAACTGGCCTTTTTGCAGCACGTCCGAGGTCAACGACAGCACCATGATCGGCGCCTGGGACGGGTTGATCTTCTTATAGGTGGGCATGCTGCGCATGCCGCTGGGCAGCAGGTTGCGCGAGGCATTGATGGCCGCCTGCACTTCCCGCGCCGCACCGTTGATATCACGGTCCGAATCAAACGCCAGGATCACCCGGGTGGAACCCTGGCTCGACGAACTGCTCATGGTGGTGATGCCGGCTATCGCGCCGAACGAGCGCTCCAGCGGCGTCGCCACGGTGGACGCCATCACCTCGGGGCTCGCGCCGGGCAAACTGGCCGACACCACGATCACCGGGAAGTCGATCTGCGGCAGTGGCGACACCGGCAGCAGGTTGAAGCTGACACCGCCCAGCAGCATGATCGCCAGGCTCAGCAACAGGGTCGCGACCGGGCGCCGAATGAAAGGTCCGGACAGGTTCATGGCTCAACCGGCTCCAGGCTATGCGGCTCTTTGCGCCAGCGTCGGCCGAGACGGTCGAAGTACAGGTAGATCACCGGCGTGGTGAACAGCGTCAGCACCTGGCTAACCAGCAAACCGCCGACCATCACCAGGCCCAGGGGCTGGCGCAATTCGGCGCCGGAACCGGTGGCCAGCATCAGCGGCACCGCGCCAAACAGCGCCGCCAGGGTGGTCATCAGGATCGGCCGAAAGCGCAGCAGCGCCGCCTGGTAGATCGCGGTCTGCGGGTCGAGGCCCTGGTTGCGTTCGGCGTCGAGGGCGAAGTCGATCATCATGATCGCGTTCTTCTTGACGATACCGATCAGCAAAATGATGCCGATGATCGCGATCATGCCCAGGTCATTGCCGCTGAGCAGCAACGCCAGCAACGCCCCCACCGCCGCCGACGGCAAGGTCGAGAGAATGGTGATCGGGTGGATATAGCTCTCGTAGAGCACGCCCAGCACGATGTACATGGTGACGACCGCCGCCAGGATCAGCAGCAAGGTGCTCGACAGCGAGGCTTCGAACGCCTGGGCCGCGCCCTGGAACTGGGTCTGCACGCCCACTGGCATGCCGATGTCTTTCTGGGTCTGGTTGATCAGTTCCACACCTTTGCCCAAAGCAACGCCGGGCGCCAGGTTGAACGACATCATCACCGCCGGGAACTGGCCGATATGCGCGATCGCCAACTGCGCCTGCCGCTGCTCCACATGGGCCAGGCTGGACAGGCGCACCTGGCCGCCGTCGGTGGTCTTCACGTGGATCTGGTTCAGTGCATCCGGGCCAAGGGTTTCGCCGGACTGGGCCTGCAATACCACGCGGTATTGGCTGGCCTGGGTGTAAATGGTGGAAATCTGCCGCTGGCCGAAGGCGTCGTACAGCGCGTCGGTGATGGTCGACACGCTGACGCCCAGGCGCGAAGCCGCATCGCGGTCGATCACCAGGTACACCTGCAGGCCCTTGTCCTGCAGGTCGCTGGCGACGTCGGTCAGTTCCGGCAACTGGCTGAGGGCATGCACCAGTTTTTCGCTCCACAGCGCCAGCAACTCGGCGTCCGGCGAAGACATGCTGAACTGGTACTGGGTACGGCTCACCCGGTCTTCAATGGTCAGGTCCTGCACCGGTTGCATGAACAGGCGGATGCCCACCAGCTTGTCGATTTCCGGCTGCAGGCGGGTGATCACCTGGGCAGCGCTCAAGTCGCGCTGGCCGTGGGGCTTGAGGTTGATCAGCAAGCGCCCGCTGTTGAGGGTGGCGTTATCGCCATCCACGCCAATATACGAAGACAGGCTTTGCACCGCCGGGTCCGCCAGGATGATCTTCGCCAGGGCCTGCTGGCGCTGGCTCATGGCGGCGAAGGAAATCGACTGCGGCGCTTCGGAAATCCCCTGGATCACGCCGGTGTCCTGCACCGGGAAAAAGCCCTTGGGCACCACCAGGTACAGCACCACGGTCAGACCCAGGGTGGCGATGGCCGCCAGCAACGTCAGCGGCTGGTGCTTGAGCACCCACTGCAACAGGCTCGCGTAACGCGCGATCAGCCAGTCGATCCAGGCGCCGCTGGCCTTGTAGAAGCGGCTTTGCTCCTCCTCCCTGGGTTCGCGCTTGAGCAAACGCGCGCACATCATCGGCGTCAGCGTCAGCGACACCACCAGGGAAATCAGGATCGCCACCGCCAGGGTGATCGCGAACTCACGGAACAGCCGCCCCACCACGTCGGCCATGAACAGCAGCGGGATCAATACCGCGATCAGCGACAGCGTCAGGGAAATCAGGGTGAAACCAATCTGCTTGGCGCCCTTGAGCGCGGCGGCCAGTGGCGTTTCGCCTTCTTCGATATAGCGCGAGATGTTTTCCAGCATCACGATGGCATCGTCCACCACAAAGCCGGTGGCGATGGTCAGGGCCATCAGCGTCAGGTTGTTGATGGAAAACCCCGCCAGGTACATCACCCCAAAGGTGCCCACCAGCGACAGCGGCACCGCGATGGACGGAATGATCGTGGCGCTGAAACGGCGCAGGAACAGGAACGTCACCATCACCACCAGGGCAATGGCGATCAGCAATTCGTGTTGCACGTCGGTGACCGAGGCGCGGATGGTCTGGGTGCGGTCGGTGAGCACGGTCACGTCAAGGCCGGCCGGCAGGTTGTCGGTGATGCTCGGCAGCAGCGCCTTGATGCGGTCCACCACCTCGATCACGTTGGCCCCCGGCTGGCGCTGAATGTTCAGCAGCACGGCCTGGTTTTCATTGGCCCAGGCGGCAAGGCGCTCGTTTTCGGCGCCATCGACGATCTGCGCCACGTCCTTGAGGCGCAGCGGCGCGCCGTTGTTGTAGGCCAGGATCAGCTCGGCGTATTGCGCCGGCGAGACCAACTGATCGTTGGCATCGAGCATCGACACGCGGGTGGGGCCGTCGAAGTTGCCCTTGGGCTGGTTCACGTTGGAGGCGGCGATCAGGGTGCGCACATCCGACAGGTTCAGCCCGTTGGCCGCCAGGGCCTCGGGGTTGACCTTGATGCGCACGGCCTGGCGCTGGCCACCGGCGATGCTGACCATGCCGACGCCGCTGATCTGCGCGATCTTCTGCGCCATGCGCGTGTCGACCAGGTCATTGAGCTTGGGCAGCAGCATGGTCTTGGAGGTAATGGCCAGGGTCAGTACCGGGGTATCGGCCGGGTTGACCTTGTTGTACACCGGCGGCGCCGGCAAATCCTTGGGCAGCAGGTTGGTGGCGGCGTTGATCGCGGCCTGCACCTGTTGCTCGGCAACGTCCATATTGATGTCGAGGTTGAAACGCAGGGTGAGTACCGACGCACCGCCGGAACTGGTGGAGGCCATCTGTGTAAGGCCAGGCATTTGCCCGAACTGGCGCTCCAGCGGCGCGGTCACCGCGCTGGTCATCACATCCGGGCTGGCGCCGGGGTACAGGGTCATCACCCGGATCGTCGGGTAATCCACCTGGGGCAAGGCCGATACCGGCAACAAGCGATACGCAATGAGGCCGGCCAACACAATGGCCAGCATGCTCAGCGTGGTGGCGACCGGGCGAAGGATGAACAGCCGCGACAGGTTCATGAACCGACCTTTTGCGCCTTGCCGGCGGTGGTGCCGGTCTCCCCTTTCGCGGCCGGCTTGCCTTGCAGGTGCTCGGTCGGGGTGGTCGGCACTTCGCTGCTGTCATTGACCACTTCGATTTCGCTGCCGTCCTTCAACCGGTCGGTGCCTTCCAGCACCACGCGGTCGCCGG
>JAFHKH010000495.1 GCA_016937595.1 Pseudomonas cedrina subsp. fulgida
TGAAGTGCTTTGGCCGACTGCAAGTCCGGCGCGTATGGCCGCCAGCGCCGCCTGGTAATACGCCTTGCCCTCCGGCGATTCGGCAAAGGTGGCGAATTCTTCCAGCTCCGGGTCAGACAGATCCCGATAGACATACAACAGGGTGTTGTTCAGGTCCTTGTCAATCTGCTGCATCAACCGCTCACGCTGGCCGTTCAACATGCCCTGGGCCTGACCGCCGCCCAACAGGCCGGGAATCATCTGGCTCAGGCTGTCGGCCGCTACACCGGCAATCGCCAGGCTGACTTCGGCGCCGGCTTCACGGGCCGGCAGCGCCTGGGCCAGGTGGCCGATGATCAGGCTGCGGGTGGCGTCGGCTTGGATTTTCGGCAGGCCCTGGGCGTTTTTCGCCAATTGATCGCGGCGGGTGGCCAGCAACTCGGCGGCCACAATCTTGCGGCCCAGGGGGGATTGAAAAAATGCCAGGGCGGGTTTGGGGTCCGCCAGGTGCTTGCGCAATTGCGCTTCGGCACGCTGATCCATGGCCGAGGCGGCAAAGCGTTTATTGCTGTTGTCCACCAGCGCCTGGTACACCGCCGGCGGCAGGCTGTTGCGGTAGCGCTGCTGCGCGGCACTGAGGGCGTCATTGAAATGCGCACGTTGTTCGGCCCAGCCGGCGACCTTGTACAACTGGTCATGGCCGTCTGCCCAAGCGGGCAAAACGCAGAACATCAGCAAAGAAAAAAACAAACGACGCATATGGACTCCTGTCAGTCGGCCACTATTGTCCGTGTCGGGCGTAGGATTTGTCGAGAAGTCCTATCAGTCACCTGACTAAAGTGTATTCAGACGCTCGGCGGCTCTGTCGGATTTACAGGCGTATGGATACTATGCGCGCCATGCAAATGCCCCTCGATCACCCCTTGCTGCAACGCATTGTCGACGACCTGGCCGAAAAGGGCTGGTCCCGGCAGGACGGCTTCCTGCCCCAGGCTCTGACCCTGGAACTGGCGGCTGAGTGCCGTAAACGTGCGGCCGAGGGTGAACTGGCCCCGGCGGCGGTGGGGCGCGGCCCGGCCCAGGAGATCCGCGAAGGTATTCGCGGTGACCATATCCAGTGGCTGGAAGAGGGCGACGCGGCGGTCTGCGATAGTTACAGGGCGATCATGGACAGCCTGCGCCTGGCGATGAACCGCGGCCTGTTCCTCGGCCTGGAGGATTTCGAAAGCCATTTCGCGATGTACCCGCCGGGGGCGTTTTACCTCAAGCACCTGGACCGTTTCCGTGACGATGACCGGCGCATGGTCTCGGCCGTCATTTACCTGAACGACGCCTGGCTGCCCGAGCATGGCGGCCAGTTGCGCATGTACCTCAAGGACGGCATCGAATACGACGTGGTGCCCACCGGCGGTTGTCTGGTGGTGTTCCTCTCGGGCGAAGTGCCCCACGAAGTCATGCCCGCCACGCGCGAACGCCTGTCACTCACCGGCTGGTTTCGCAGGCGCGGCAACGAGCCGTTTTGAGCGGCTCATCTGCCTGACCTTTTGCGGTGTCAAAAGAGGGGACTTTGCCTCGGTCTGAATGGCCCTGAAGTAAAAATGGCGTTAGCATTCCACCCAGTGGATTTTACAGCTCGTTTTCGGATCAGGGTCGCATTGTGGAAAAGCTAAAACGCCTTCAAAGTGGAATCGAAGGGCTCGATGCTCTGCTCAAGGGAGGGCTGGTAGCAGGCGCTTCATACATCATTCAGGGGCGCCCAGGATCTGGCAAAACGATCCTCGCCAACCAGCTTGGGTTCCATCATGCGAACGGTGGAGGCCGAGTGCTGGTCGCCACGCTCCTGGCCGAGTCACACGATCGCCTTTTTCAATTTCTTTCGACCCTGAGCTTTTTCGATTCATCCAAGGTCGGCGCAGAAATCCAGTTTGTCAGTGCGTTTGACACCCTGGAAAACGAAGGCTTGGACGAAGTAGTGAAGCTGCTACGGCGAGAGATAAGCCGGCAAAAAGCCACGGTGATGGTGGTAGACGGCTTGCTCAATGCTCGCTCAAAAGCCGATTCGCACATCGACACCAAAAAATTCATCTCTGAGCTGCAAGGGCACGCCGCTTTTGCCGGCTGCACGGTGCTGTTTCTTACCAGCTCCCGCCTCGACGATGGCAGCCCTGAGCACACCATGGTTGATGGCGTGATTGAGATGGGCGAGGAGCTCTATGGCACCCGCTCGGTTCGTCGAATTCAGTTGCGTAAAACTCGCGGTAGCGGCGCATTGACCGGTCTTCACGAGTGTGAAATTACCGATAAAGGCCTGGTCGTTTACCCGCGGCTTGAAAGTCTTTACAGCCACCCGTCCTCTGCTGATAGCGCCGACATGACGCGTATCGCCAGTGGTATTGCGTCACTGGACGACATATTAGGCGGAGGCCTGCACAGTTCCAGTGTGTCTCTGGTCATGGGGCCCTCCGGGATTGGTAAAACGACACTGGGTCTCAAGTTCCTGGCGGAGTCGACGGTGGATGCCCCCGGCCTGCATTTTGGCTTCTATGAGAGTCCACAGCGGTTGCGCCTCAAAGGCGTATCCCTCGGCATCGATATCAAAGGCATGGAAGAAAGCGGTGCGTTGAGCATCGCCTGGCAGCCTACAACCGAAGGACTGTTGGATGGCTTGGGCGCACGGCTACTGAGTCTCGTTGAAGAAAAAGGCATCAAGCGCGTTTTCATCGATAGCCTCAGTGGTATGACACGCGTCTCGACAAATCCTGCAAGGATTACTGACTTCTTCAGCGCCCTGATGAATGAGCTGCGGTCCAGGGGCGTTACCGTGTTGGCCTCTTGGGAGATGCGTGATCTGTTTGGCTCCGAAGTCAGCGCACCCAACTCTGACCTGTCCAGCATCGTCGACAACCTGATACTGATGCGGTTCTCTGAGAATCACGCTGAACTAAGCCGGACGCTATCCATTCTTAAGGTACGAGATAGCTCCTATGACCCCTCCAGATTTGAGGTTGTCATTCACGATAAAAATGTTTTCCTGAAAAAGGCTTCAAGACATGAACCTTCAGTCCCTGATGAGACATCGCCTGGTTCAATTTCTTAAGCTTTTAAGTGGGTTGAATTAACATGACCACCATCCTGGTCGTCGACGACGAGTATTTGATCGCTGACATTCTCAGCTTCGCACTGGAGGATGAGGGGTTCATGGTGGTGACTGCCAGCAATGGTCAGAAAGGACTTGAGGTGCTGGATAGAGAGCGGCCGGCCTTGATCATTACTGACTTTATGATGCCGGTGATGGACGGTCAGGAATTCGCTACAGCCGTCCGAGCGCTTCCCTGCACCAAGCATCTGCCGATCATCCTGATGAGCGGGGCCCAGGCACACATCGGTATGCAGAGATCGGATCTGTTTGACGTTGTGTTGGCGAAGCCATTCAACATCGACTTGATCATTGCCGAAGTTAAAAAGCTACTCGCCTCTGAGTGATCTTTCCTTCACCCAACTTCAGAAACTGACGAATTTCCCTGTGGCGAGCGGG
>JAFHKH010000496.1 GCA_016937595.1 Pseudomonas cedrina subsp. fulgida
ACCGCCTGCTGCCCGTGTCGAGCCTGCCGCGCGCATTGCTGCTGGGCGCGCTGTGGGGCTGGTTGCCGTGCGGATTGGTCTACAGCACCCTGCTCTGGGCCGCGAGCCAGGGTAATGCGCTGGACAGCGGCTTGCTGATGCTGGCGTTCGGCCTGGGTACCTGGCCGGTGCTGCTGGCCACCGGGCTTGCGGCCGAGCGGGTCACCGCGTTGCTGCGCAAACGCAGCGTGCGCGTGGCGGGAGGCGTGCTGGTGATCCTGTTTGGCCTATGGACATTGCCTGGGCCGCACCAGCACTGGCTGATGGGCCACTGAATGACGATGTGGCACAGCGCCGCTCCCCGTTGATGCAAATCAAGGTGGCCGCGCCAGCCAGCCCCTAGACTCGGCCCACCAGCCAATCCGGGGGACCGCCCGCATGCTCGACGCCATTCGTTGGGACGCCAATCTGATTCACCGCTACGACCTGGCGGGACCGCGCTACACGTCCTACCCCACCGCCGTACAATTCGACAGCCAGGTCGGTACATTCGACCTGCTCCATGCCCTGCGCGACAGCCGCAAGGCCGCGCGATCCTTGTCGCTGTACGTGCATGTGCCGTTCTGCGCGAACATCTGCTACTACTGCGCCTGCAACAAGGTCATCACCAAGGACCGGGGCCGCGCCCAGGCCTACCTGCAACGCCTGGAGCAGGAAATCCAACGGGTGGCCTGCCACCTCGATCCGAAACAACCGGTGGAGCAACTGCATTTCGGCGGCGGCACCCCGACCTTTCTCAGCCACGATGAACTGCGCCAGGTCATGACGCGCCTGCGCCAGCATTTCAACCTGCTGGACGATGATTCCGGCGACTACGGTATCGAGATCGACCCGCGCGAAGCCGACTGGGCCACCATGGGCCTGCTCCGTGAACTGGGCTTCAACCGCGTCAGCATTGGCCTGCAGGACCTCGACCCCGAGGTGCAACGCGCGGTCAACCGCCTGCAAAGCCTGGACGAAACCCGGGCCGTGATCGAGGCGGCGCGCACTCTGCAGTTTCGCTCGATCAATATCGACCTGATCTACGGCTTGCCCAAGCAAACGCCGATCAACTTCGCGCGCACCGTGGAAGAGGTGATCACGCTGCAACCCGATCGCCTGTCGGTGTTCAACTACGCCCACCTGCCGGAACGCTTCATGCCGCAGCGGCGCATCGACACCGCCGACCTGCCTTCCCCGGCGCAAAAGCTGCTGATGCTGCAAACCAGCATCGAGCAACTGACCCAGGCCGGCTACCGCTACATCGGCATGGACCATTTCGCCCTGCCCGACGACGAGCTGGCCATCGCCCAGGAGGAAGGCACCCTGCAACGCAACTTCCAGGGTTACACCACCCACGGGCATTGCGACTTGATCGGGCTCGGGGTGTCGGCGATCAGCCAGATCGGCGACCTGTACTGCCAGAACAGCAGCGATCTCAACGCCTACCAGAACAGCTTGGCCGGCGCGCAACTGGCCACTAGCCGTGGTTTGGTCTGCACCACGGATGATCGGTTGCGGCGGGCGGTGATCCAGCAGTTGATCTGTAATTTCAGCCTGGCGTTCGAGGGGATCGAGCTGGCCTTCAACATTGATTTTCGCGGGTACTTTGAGGATATCTGGCCGCAGCTTGAGGCCATGGCCGCGGATGGCCTGATCGAACTCGACGCCCACAGCATGCGGGTATTGCCGGCCGGGCGCCTGCTGGTGCGGTCGGTGTGCATGGTGTTCGATGCCTATCTGGAACACCAGAACAGGCAGCGGTTTTCACGGGTGATCTGATCAGTTCGACAGCGCCATGACTTTTCCGATGTCTTCGGAGCTCATGCCCTTCATCGCCTTGGCCAGAGAGATTTGCGCGGTCATCAAGCCTCCCTGCAAGGAACTGATGGCCGTCTGCAAGATGGACGTCTTGGCCTGGAGCTCTTCCGGGGTCAGGTTCTGCTGGGTCGCCAGCGCTTGCAGCTCAGCCATTTTCTCGGCGATCTGCTGCTTCAACTGACGGATCATTTTCAGGATCTCCTTGACGTTATCGTCCAGGCCGCTCTCGTCGATATCGGCGTTAGCGCTCGCAGCCTTGCCGGCTGCGTTGAACGCATCGGCGGAAATCGTCACCTTCACGCCTTCAACCTCTGGGGTTTCAGCTAAAGGCGCTGGTTTTTCCTCGGTCCCCGCCGTTGGCCTCAGGTCCGGCACCGTGGGTACGCGAACGGCAGGATTGTAGGCAGCAATGACAGACATGATGTGAGCTCCGGTTCGTGGAAATACACAGGGTGTATCGGCCCCGATACAAAAATCTTTATACCGCTGCGGTTTTTTTGTACACGCTGGCCTCACCGTCCACCGGTGCGTTACCCTTACGTCTTATGTGTGTTTTCCCACAAGGATTTAAGAAATGTCCGAGCCAGTCAAACTGCGCGCTCACAGCCAGGCCCATTGCAAGGATTGCAGCCTGGCCCCCCTCTGTTTGCCACTTTCGTTGAATCTGGAAGACATGGATGCGCTGGACGACATTGTTAAACGCGGTCGCCCGCTGAAAAAAGGCGAGTTTCTGTTTCGCCAGGGCGACACCTTCGATTCCGTCTATGCAGTGCGTTCGGGCGCGTTGAAGACCTTCAGCCTGAGCGACAACGGCGAAGAACAGATCACCGGTTTCCACTTGCCCAGCGAACTGGTGGGGTTATCGGGCATGGACACCGAGATGCACCCGGTGTCGGCCCAGGCCCTGGAGACGACATCGGTGTGCGAAATTCCTTTCGAGCGCCTGGACGAACTGGCCGTGCAATTGCCGCAACTGCGCCGTCAGTTGATGCGCGTGATGAGCCGCGAGATCCGTGACGACCAGCAAATGATGCTGTTGCTGTCGAAGAAAACCGCCGACGAGCGCATCGCCACTTTCCTGGTCAATCTGTCGGCACGCTTTCGTGCCCGTGGTTTCTCGGCCAACCAGTTCCGCCTGAGCATGTCGCGCAATGAAATCGGCAACTACCTGGGCCTGGCGGTGGAAACCGTGTCCCGTGTGTTCACCCGTTTCCAGCAGAACGCGCTGATTGCCGCCGAGGGCAAGGAAGTGCATATCCTCGACCCGATCCAACTGTGTGCACTGGCGGGTGGCTCGCTGGAAGGCTGACGCAGACACGCGCGGCCGCGCCAATCGGCGAGGCCGCAGGTATACTCGGCGTCCGTTTCCAGCCCAGGACTCTTCGACGATGACCTTTGATTCGTTCGACATCAAATCCCTGATCCGCCCCGTCATCGACTTCCCCAAGCCTGGGGTGATCTTTCGTGACATTACCCCCCTGTTCCAATCGCCCCGCGCCCTGCGCTTGGTGGCGGACAGCTTTGCCCACCGTTATGTCGAAGCCGACTTCACGCATATCGGCGCGATGGATGCGCGCGGCTTCCTGATCGGCTCGATCATTGCCTATCAACTGAACAAGCCGCTGGTCCTGTTCCGCAAGCAAGGCAAGCTGCCAGCGGACGTGCTGGCCGAGGGTTACCAGACCGAGTACGGCGAGGCCTTCCTGGAAGTGCATGCCGACAGCCTGTGCGAGGGCGACTCGGTGTTGATATTCGATGACTTGATCGCCACGGGCGGTACATTGATTGCGGCGGCGAACCTGGTACGACGCATGGGCGCGCAGATTTTCGAAGCGGCGGCGATTATCGATCTGCCGGAGCTGGGTGGGTCACAGCGTTTGGAAGATAGGGGAATTCCGACTTTTTGCCTGACGCAGTTTGCGTTGACCGAGCGTTAACCGCTTGAACTGATGCTTGATTGTTTGATCGTTCCCACGCTCCGCGTGGGAATGCCGCCTGGGACGCTCCGCGTCCCGCCGGACAGGTGACGCAGAGCGTCACTGGATGCATTCCCACGCAGAGCGTGGGAACGATCAATATGTGGAAGCGCAGTGTTCTTTAGAGGACGATCGGTTTGCGGCCGGCAAACGAGTGCGCCAGCGTGCCGCCATCCACCAACTCCAGCTCGCCGCCCAGCGGCACGCCATGGGCGATACGCGAGGTGATCAAGCCTTTGTTGGTCAGCAATTGAGCGATGTAGTGCGCGGTCGCCTCACCTTCCACCGTCGGGTTGGTGGCCAGAATCACTTCAGTAAAGGTGCCCTGCGCTTCGATGCGCGCCACCAGTTGCGGGATACCGATGGCTTCCGGGCCCAGGCCGTCCAACGGCGACAGGTGGCCCTTGAGCACAAAGTAGCGCCCGCGATAGCCGGTCTGCTCCACCGCGTACACATCCATCGGCCCTTCCACGACGCACAGCAGCGTGTCGTCACGGCGCGGGTCGGCGCATTGCGGGCAGAGTTCTTCTTCGGTCAGGGTGCGGCACTGGCGGCAGTGGCCGACTCCAGTCATGGCCTGGCTCAGGGCCTGGGCAACCGGGTGCCGCCGCTGCGATCACGCTCCAGCAATTGCAGCGCCATGCGCTGGGCGGTTTTCTGGCCCACGCCCGGCAAAGTGCGCAGGGCGTCGATCAGTTGGCGAATCAGGGGGCTGAAGCTCATGGGCGAAGGGTCCGACAAAACAACGAGACGCGGTTTATACCCGCGCCTCGGATAAGCGTCAAATGATCAATCCTGTGCGACCCGCACCACCAACTTGCCGAAGTTGCGTCCTTCCAGCAAACCGATAAAGGCTTCGGGTGCCTGCTCCAGGCCATCGACCACATCCTCGCGGAATTTGATCTTGCCGTCGCGCACCCACGGCGCCATGGCGCTGAGGAATTCAGGCTGACGATCACCGTAGTCATCGAACACGATAAAGCCCTGGATGCGCACGCGCTTGGTCAGCAAGGTACGCTGCAGCGCCGGCAGTCGGTCCGGACCCGTGGGCGCTTCATGGGCGTTGTAGCCGGCGATCAGTCCGCACAGCGGAATGCGCGCCTTGGCGTTGAGCAAAGGCACCACGGCGTCGAACACCTTGCCGCCGACGTTCTCGAAGTAAATGTCTATGCCGCTGGAGCACGCCTGGGCCAACTCATCGGCAAACGCGGCACTCTTGTGGTCGATACAGGCATCAAAGCCCAATTCGTCCACCACGTAGCGGCACTTGTCGGCGCCACCCGCGATACCGACCACCCGCAGGCCCTTGAGCTTGGTCACCTGCCCCACCACCGAGCCCACTGCACCGGAGGCGGCTGCCACCACCAGGGTTTCGCCGGCCTTGGGTTGGCCGATGTCCATCAGGCCCATGTAGGCGGTCATGCCCGGCATGCCCAGCACGCCCAAGGCCATCGACGGACTGGCCAACCCCTTGGGCACCGGGATCAAGTTGCGTCCGTCAGAAATACTGTGGCTCTGCCAACCGGTGGCGCCGACCACCAGGTCGCCCACTTCGAATTTCGGGTTGCGCGACTGCTCGATACGGCTGACAGCGCCACCGGTCATCACTTCGTCGATTTCCACCGGCGCTGCGTAGGACGGTGCGTCGCTCATGCGTCCGCGCATATAGGGGTCGAGGGACAGGTAGAGCGTTTTCAGCAAGACCTCGCCGTCCGCCAGTTCCGGCAGGGTGACGCGTTCGAGGCGGAAGTTTTCCGGAGTCGGCGCGCCCTGGGGGCGTGAGACCAGGACGATGCGCTGGTTCAGTGTCGGTGCTTGAGACATACAGGAGCTCCTTTAGCGAATTCATCGGTATAGGGAGCAGACCTTCATAAAGGGGTTGGGGTTCAGATCGTTCCCACGCTCTGCGTGGTAACGCCGCCGGGGACGCTCCGCGTCCGGCTGGGTGACGCGGAGCGTCACGGGATGCATTCCCACGC
>JAFHKH010000497.1 GCA_016937595.1 Pseudomonas cedrina subsp. fulgida
GGCCGGCGCCGGCTGATTTCCTGACCGGCGGCCAGTTGGTCGAGCATGTTGATCAGCGCTTCATGGGCCTGTTCGGCCTCGTGGAAAAACCGCTCGCTCACGGCCAGGCTGCTCTCTTCCACGGCGCCGTACAGGTCGAGCAAGGCTTCGCAGAGCTCGTCGATGCTGTGCAGATCGGCGTCGTGCGCGCCCTCGCCGAGGGTGGTCAACTCGTCCAGCAGCGCGCTGAGTTCCTGGCGCTCGCCGGGGTGCTGTTGCCAGCGGCGCAGCAGGCTTTCGGCGTCGAGCAGGATGTCCATGCCCTGGGCCAGGAAGTTGGCGATCAGGCGCGGGTCGCGCTTGATGCGCAGGCCGGTATTCGGTGCGTCGAGCAGCGCCTCAAGCTGGTGATCGAGCACGGCCTGGGTGCGGTTGATCAGGTCTTGCGCGCCTTTGATCGGCGCCAGGGGATCACCGTCCAGGTCACGCAGCCCACGCTGGAACACGCCCTCGGCTTCGAGCAGCAATTCCACTTCATCCAGGTCCAGCGGCAGGCGATGGGCCTTGTACTCGCGGGTCAAGTGATCCAGCGGGCGCGCCAGTTCGGCAATCGGCAGCACGCCGGCCATGTAGGCGCTGCCCTTGAGGGTGTGCAAGGCGCGTTGCAGTTCGTCGCTGACTTGCAGGGGCACCTGCTCGGCGGCCTGTTGCAGGAAGTGGTTGAGGCTGTCCAGATGGCTCTGGGCTTCGTTGCGGAAAATCTCCAGCAACAGCGGGTCGTGGGGTTCGGCGGCCGGCGCTTGCGTACCGCTGGCCAACGCATGGGCACGGGCGGCCAGGGCGTCGACTTCAGCGCGCTGGCGTTGAGCGTCGTTGGCAAAATCGGCGATCAGCTCGGGCAGCAGGGCCACCGTTTCATCCAGCACCCGCCGTACTTCGGCGCCAAGGGCCACGCTGCGTTCCAGGACACGATTGAGCAGGTTTTCCACGGCCCAGGCCAACTCGGCCACCACCAGGGCGCGCACCATGCGGCCGCTGCCTTTGAGCGTGTGGAACGCACGGCGCATTTCACCCTGGGCAGTCTTGTCGGCGCTGTCGGGCAGGTGACGGTGCAGCACCTCAAGGACTTCGTCGGTTTCTTCAAGGAAGACTTCGCGCAGTTCATCGTCGACATGCGCTTCATTGGCCGGTGGCGGCAGCAAACTACCGGGGCGTTGCAGGGCCGGCGGGTTCAGGCGCGACGTCGGACTGGCCAGCGCATCGAACTGGGATTGGCTCGGCGCGACCTCGCTCGAGAGCACGCCATCCGGTGCAGCCAATGCCTGACGCCAGGGCTTTTCGGCGGGCAGGTAACCCAACGCAGCCAGGCCTTGGGTGGCCAGTTCCAGCACCCGTTCGCCGGTAGCGTCCGGGTCTTGGAGCATACGCTCGAGGTAGTACTCCAAGCCGCTGATCACGTCGGCGAAATGCGCCTGTTGCGCCTGCGAAGGCGGGGCGTCATGGCCCATCAATTGTTCATCGACATAGCTGGCGCAGCCGCGCATCAGGCTCGCCGCGCGGGGCAGCGGGATCATCGCGAGCGCGCCGCGCACCTGGCTCAACAGCTCCGGCAGCGATTCCAGGCGCTGCGGTCCCAGTCGGCTTCGATGCAGTCGATCACCAGCTCCTTGGCTTGCTTGAGGCACTGGCAGGATTCACGGATCACCAATTGGTGGATCTGGGTCAGGTCGGTGGTCGGCAGGCGGTTTTCTTCGCGGTTCTCCGGCTCCACGGTGCCGACCATGCCCGCCAGCGTGGCTTCGACGTAAAGCAACGCGCCCGCCACGTCCATCAACACCGCGTCGTTGGGTTCGCGTTGGCCCTGGGCCAGGCTCAGCACGACGGCGAGCTGGTCGATGATGACTTTGCGCGGCTGGCCGAAGCCCAGCACCGCCAGGGTGTCGGCGATCTGCCGCAACGGTGCCAGCAACGCCTCAAGGTCGCCGGTGTGTTGGCGGTCGCTGCGCACAAACAAATCGAGGCGCTCCTTGACCCGCACCAGTTCTTCACATAACGCGCCCAGCACCGAGCCCATGGCGTTGCGATCCGCTCCGGCCAGGCGGGCGCGTTCGGCGTCGACCACGGCACTGTCGGGCAAGGCCTCGTCCAGGCCGTAGCGTTCCTTGAGGCTTTGCATGCGGGGTGTCGGCCGGGTGACCTTGGCCACGTAGAACAACAAGCTCTTGAGCAATTCATCCGGCGCCGGCTGGTTGATCCCGTCGATACCTTGGGCGAGCAGGCGCTTGAGTTGTTTGTCACCAGCCTTGAGCAGGCTGCGCAAGGCCGGGCTGTTGGCGATCACGCCGGTGAGCATGCCTTCGACCAGCGCCGAGGCGACTTGCCACAGCGGCAACAACGGCGCGCCCTGGCACAAGGCTTCAAGGCGCGCGAATACCCGCGCCATGTCTTCCAGGTTGCTCGGGCCGTGGTCCTCGCGCAGCAGCCCCGCCAATGCCTGTTGCAACAGGTGGTGCCACTGGCGCAATTGCTCTTTCAGCTCGGGCACCGCGCGTTGGGCCAGGGTTTCACCGGACAGCGGGGCTATCGTCAGCAGTTGCGGGCTGAACAAGCTGGTCTCCGACAGCAGGCTTTCGCCACGCGCGCTGCGCAGGTCGTTGAGCAACGGCAACACCACCAGCGGCAAGTCTCGGCGGGCGCTGTGCACGCGGTCCAGGTACAGCGGCAATTGGCTGAGGGCCTGTTGCAGCAAGCGGATGCTTTCGTCGCGCTGGCTGACGCCCCCGGCCTGCAGGGCCATGGCGAGTGCTTCAATTTCTTCGGCCAACAGCGCCGCGCCGTAGAACTCGACCATCTGCAAGGCGCCATGCACCTGATGGACGCGCTCGAGGCACTCGCCAATGACGTCGCCGTCCGTGGTTTGGGCATACGCATCCAGCGCCGACCGGGCCTGTTTCAGGGTGTCGGCAATGTCGCCCTTGACCCATTCGAGGGCTACGTAGTCGTGCCGGTCAACCATATTCACTCCGGTGAAAGTTTTTAATTGCAGGTGCTATCAGGATCAATGGAGATCAACTGTGGGAGCGGGCTTGCTCGCGAAAGCGGTGGGTCAG
>JAFHKH010000498.1 GCA_016937595.1 Pseudomonas cedrina subsp. fulgida
TCACGCCGTTCAACTTCCCGGTGATGGTGCCGATGTGGATGTACCCGATCGCCATCGCGGCGGGCAACACCTTCATCCTCAAGCCAAGCCCGACCGACCCGAGCGCCTCGTTGTTCATGGCTGAGCTGCTGCGTGAAGCCGGCCTGCCCAAAGGTGTGTTCAACGTGGTGCAGGGTGACAAGGAATCGGTCGATGCACTGATCGAACACCCGGACGTCAAGGCCGTGAGTTTCGTCGGCTCCACGCCGATTGCCCAGTACATCTACGAAACCGGCGCCCGCAATGGCAAGCGCGTGCAAGGCCTGGGCGGTGCAAAAAACCACATGGTGGTGATGCCCGACGCCGATATCGAAAAAACCGTCGATGCCTTGATGGGCGCGGCGTACGGCAGTGCCGGCGAACGCTGCATGGCCATCTCGGTGGCGGTGCTGGTGGGCGATGTAGGCGACAAAGTCATCGCCGCGTTGACCGAGCGTGCCAAGCAATTGCGCATTACCGACGGCCGCGACTTGAAGGCCGAGATGGGCCCGATCGTTTCCCGCGCCGCGTTGGAGCGCATCCGTGGTTACATCGAGCAAGGCGTGCAGGCCGGCGCGCAACTGCTGCTCGACGGGCGCGACTACGTGCCCACCGAAGCGGGCCTGGAAAACGGCTTCTGGCTCGGCGCGACCCTGTTCGATCACGTCACCCGGGAAATGAGCATCTACCGCGAAGAAATTTTCGGCCCGGTGCTGGCGTGTGTCCGCGTGAACGACTTCGCCGAAGCGGTGAAGCTGGTCAATGACCACGAATTCGGCAACGGTGTCAGTTGCTTTACCCGCGACGGCAACATCGCCCGCGAATTTGCACGACGGATTGAAGTAGGCATGGTCGGCATCAACGTACCGATCCCGGTACCGATGGCCTGGCACGGCTTTGGTGGCTGGAAGAAGAGCCTGTTTGGCGACATGCACGCCTATGGCACCGAGGGTGTGCGCTTCTATACCAAGCAGAAGTCGATTATGCAGCGGTGGTCGGAAAGCATTGAGCAGGGTGCGGAGTTTGCGATGCCGGTGTCCAGATAACTCAAGCGCACAGCAAAACCCCAGTAAGACGGTATAAACAGAAACCCCGGCACGTGGCCGGGGTTTCTTTGCATCCCTACAACCTTACTTCAACTTGGCAATCGCCGCGTTGAGGGTGTTGCTCGGGCGCATGGCCTTGCTGGTCAGTTCCGGGCTCGGT
This sequence comes from Pseudomonas cedrina subsp. fulgida, assembly GCA_016937595.1. Taxonomy (GTDB): domain Bacteria; phylum Pseudomonadota; class Gammaproteobacteria; order Pseudomonadales; family Pseudomonadaceae; genus Aquipseudomonas; species Aquipseudomonas fulgida. The sequence continues at coordinate 1,225 of JAFHKH010000498.1, forward strand.
GCGTAGTAGCCGCCGATATCCACGGGCTTGCCCTGTACCGCGTTGAGCTCGGCAACGATGGTCGCCTCGTTCTCGGTCAGGGTCTTGGCCAGTTCGCCGAACTGCGCTTGCAGTGCAGTGTCTTCGGTCTGGGCGGCCAGGGCTTGTGCCCAGTACAGCGCCAGGTAGAAGTGGCTGCCGCGGTTGTCGATGTTGCCGACTTTGCGCGATGGCGACTTGTTGTTGTCGAGGAACTGGCCGGTGGCCTGGTCCAGGGTCTTGGACAGGACCAACGCTTTCGGGTTGTTGTAGGTCACGCCCAAATGCTCGAGGGAAGCGGCCAGGGCCAGGAACTCGCCCAGGGAATCCCAGCGCAGGAAGTTCTCTTCCACCAGTTGCTGCACGTGCTTGGGCGCCGAACCGCCGGCGCCGGTTTCGAACAGGCCACCGCCGTTCATCAGCGGCACGATCGACAGCATCTTGGCGCTGGTGCCCAGTTCCATGATCGGGAACAGGTCGGTCAGGTAGTCACGCAGCACGTTGCCGGTCACCGAGATGGTGTCCAGGCCCTTGCGGGTGCGCTCCAGGGTGAGCTTCATCGCGTCGACCGGCGACATGATGCGGATGTCCAGGCCTTCGGTGTTGTGATCTTTCAGGTAAGCCTGGACCTTCTCGATCACCACGCCATCGTGCGCACGCTGTGGGTCCAGCCAGAAAATGGCCGGGGTGTTGCTGGCGCGGGCGCGGTTGACGGCCAGTTTGACCCAGTCCTGGATCGGCGCGTCCTTGGTCTGGCACATGCGGAAGATGTCGCCGGCTTCGACGTTCTGTTCCATCAGCAGGTTGCCCTTGCTGTCGGTGACGCGGACCACGCCGTCAGCCTTGATCTGGAAGGTCTTGTCGTGGGAGCCGTACTCTTCGGCCTTCTTGGCCATCAGGCCAACGTTCGGCACGCTGCCCATGGTGGTCGGGTCGAACGCGCCATTGGCCTTGCAGTCTTCGATGACCGCCTGGTAGATGGTGGCGTAGCAGCGATCCGGGATCACGGCCTTGGTGTCGTGCAACTGGCCGTCGGTGCCCCACATTTTGCCGGAGTCACGGATCATCGCCGGCATCGAGGCGTCGACGATGACGTCGCTCGGCACGTGCAGGTTGGTGATGCCTTTGTCGGAGTTGACCATCGCCAGCGATGGGCGAGCCGCGTAGACGGCCTGGATGTCAGCTTCGATCTGCGCCTGCTGGTCGGCCGGCAGCGCCTTGATGCGCGCGTACAGGTCGCCGATGCCGTTGTTCAGGTTGAAGCCGATCTGTTCGAGCACGGCGGCGTGCTTGGTCAGGGCGTCTTTATAGAACTCGGCAACGATCTGGCCGAACATGATCGGGTCGGAGACCTTCATCATGGTGGCCTTGAGGTGGACCGACAGCAGCACGCCTTGCTTCTTGGCGTCTTCGATTTCAGCGGCGATGAAGCTGCGCAGGGCTTTCTTGCTCAGCACGGCGGTGTCGATGATTTCTGCGGCCTGTACCGAGGTCTTTTCCTTCAGGACGGTGGCGGTGCCGTCCTTGGCGATCAGCTCGATTTTGACAGCATCGGCGGCTTCGATCTGCACGGCTTTTTCGCTGCCGTAGAAGTCGCCGCTGTTCATGTGGGCAATGTGCGACTTGGAGTCGGCGGCCCAGGCGCCCATTTTGTGCGGGTGCTTGCGTGCGTAGTTCTTGACCGACAGCGGTGCGCGGCGGTCGGAGTTGCCTTCGCGCAGTACCGGGTTCACGGCGCTGCCCTTGACCTTGTCGTAACGGGCACGGGTTTCTTTTTCCGCGTCGGTGGTTACGGTTTCCGGGTAGTCCGGCAGGGCGTAGCCCTGGGCCTGCAGTTCCTTGATCGCGGCTTGCAGCTGCGGCGTCGAGGCGCTGATGTTAGGCAGCTTGATGATGTTGGCTTCAGGCGTAACGGCCAGGTCGCCCAGTTCGGCGAGGTGGTCCGGGATAGCCTTGGCGCCCAGTTGCTCGGGGAAGCTTGCGAGGATGCGCGCGGCGAGGGAGATGTCGCGGGTTTCCACGGCAATATCAGCGGAAGCGGTAAAAGCCTCTACGATAGGCAGCAGTGAATAGGTGGCGAGGGCCGGGGCTTCGTCGGTGAAGGTATAGATGATCTTCGAGCGGGTGGGCATATTCGGATTAACTCTCTTCTTTGCTGAAAGCGTGCGCAGAAACTCGAGATGCGCCGGGTGGAGCGCGTTCGTTCAAAGTCATCCATGAGCGAAATGTCGAGGTTTCTTCGCGGTGATGTTGGGTTGCATCAGTCGAGCGTCAAGCGGGTGGACTATTGTAATAATCCTGCTTTGCGAGCCGAAGGCGTCTGTTCCAGAGCGGTCGGCGGTCGTGACTCTTTGGTCAGCGGCGGCATTATACATAGGTCGCTATGCTTACGCCGAGCCTTCATACAAAAGGTGTGTCGTCCATTGGTCTAAAGGTCGCAGGGGTCAGGGTGCGGATAACGTCGCACGATGTGCTCAAGATTGGCGCTTTTCCCTTTGCTTTCGGGCTTGTAGGCGACAAATTATGCTGTTTTCGAGGCAAATGAGCATGGCGTGAGGTTTCAGTCGCCATTTATCTGGAGTAGGCTCGGACGCAGCCAGATGTTCAATCCATAGATGGAGTTCAGCATGGGATACAAGAAGATTCAGGTTCCGGCAGTCGGCGACAAAATCACCGTCAATGCAGACCATTCTCTCAATGTTCCTGACCAACCGATCATCCCTTACATCGAAGGTGACGGTATTGGCGTCGACATCAGCCCGGTGATGATCAAGGTGGTCGACGCTGCTGTTGAAAAGGCTTACGGCGGCAAGCGAAAAATCTCGTGGATGGAGGTTTACGCTGGCGAGAAGGCGACTCAAGTCTACGACCAGGACACCTGGCTGCCTCAGGAGACCCTGGATGCGGTCAAGGATTACGTGGTGTCCATCAAGGGCCCGCTGACCACGCCCGTTGGCGGCGGTATTCGGTCGCTGAACGTGGCCCTGCGCCAGCAACTCGACCTGTATGTGTGCCTGCGCCCGGTGCGCTGGTTTGAAGGGGTGCCCAGCCCGGTCAAGAAGCCTGGCGATGTGGACATGACCATCTTCCGCGAAAACTCCGAGGACATCTACGCCGGGATCGAGTGGAAGGCCGGTTCGCCCGAGGCAATCAAGGTGATCAAGTTTCTGAAGGAAGAAATGGGCGTCACCAAGATCCGTTTCGATCAGGATTGCGGGATTGGCGTAAAGCCGGTCTCCAAGGAGGGCACCAAGCGCCTGGCGCGCAAGGCCCTGCAATATGTGGTGGATAACGACCGCGACTCGCTGACCATCGTGCACAAAGGCAACATCATGAAGTTCACCGAAGGTGCCTTCAAGGAATGGGCCTACGAAGTGGCGGCCGAAGAGTTCGGCGCAACGCTGCTCGACGGTGGCCCGTGGATGCAGTTCAAGAACCCCAGGACCGGCAAGAACGTGGTGGTCAAGGACGCCATTGCCGATGCCATGCTCCAGCAGATCCTGCTGCGTCCGGCCGAGTATGACGTGATCGCGACCCTTAACCTCAACGGTGACTACCTGTCCGATGCGCTGGCGGCGGAGGTGGGCGGCATCGGCATTGCGCCGGGGGCGAACCTGTCCGACACCGTGGCGATGTTCGAAGCGACCCACGGTACTGCGCCTAAATATGCGGGCAAGGATCAGGTCAATCCGGGTTCGTTGATCTTGTCGGCCGAGATGATGCTGCGTCACATGGGCTGGGTCGAGGCGGCGGACCTGATTATCAAGGGCACCAACGGCGCGATTTCGGCCAAGACCGTGACCTATGACTTCGAGCGCCTGATGGACGGTGCGACGCTGGTGTCGTCGTCGGGCTTTGGGGATGCGTTGATTTCGCATATGTAAAAAATGCGCACAAAAAAACCGGTCATCTCACGGGTTGAGGTGACCGGTTTTTTTTGGGGCGATCTACGTGCTCGGCGCTGTTTGTTTCTTTTCTTTTTCTTCTTTGAGTGCTGTTGAGGGTCTTGGTTTTTCAGGGTTGTCAGCCATTGCCGCGCAAATATTCACGGCATGTAGCCCCTTGGGGCCCTGAATGATTTCGAAACTCACGGCCTGACCTGCCTTGAGCGTCTTGTATCCATCCATGTTTATCGCAGAAAAATGTGCAAACAAGTCCTCGGTTTTACCGTCTTCAACGATGAAGCCGTAACCCTTGGCATTATTGAACCACTTGACCTTACCGCTTGCCATACCCATATCCCTCTGCACCAGACTCCATCACTGGAGTATCATCCAGTTTATCCGTCCTAACCCGAATAAATAAGGTTGACTGCGCGGACCTTTTTTACCCACTGTGGGTTCTATTGGTTGTAACACCGTTTCGCCGATAGTCAAGGCGACCAGCCCGTCAGAGTTGAAATTCTGACAGGTCGCCCCCACCACTGTAATTGAACCACTGACGAACCTTTCTTTCCATGCATGCAAACAGCCAGATTCGACTAACATTCAATCAGGATCGACCGGATCAGGAACATGATGACCACGGTTCTGCAGGCATTGCTGTTCAGGAGGCCAAGCCTGCTCTACAGGCGCCGCCGATGTACAAGGTGGTTTTGTTCAACGATGACTACACACCGATGGATTTCGTGGTCGAAGTGCTCGAGGTGTTTTTTAACCTGAACCGCGAGTTGGCGACCAAGGTAATGCTGGCCGTTCACACAGAAGGACGGGCAGTATGTGGAGTGTTTACCCGCGACATCGCCGAGACAAAGGCCATGCAGGTCAACCAGTACGCCAGGGAAAGCCAGCATCCGCTACTCTGTGAAATCGAGAAGGACGGTTAACGCCGACCACTTGGGTATGAGGTGAAGCTATGTTAAACCGCGAGCTCGAAGTCACCCTCAATCTTGCCTTCAAGGAGGCCCGTTCGAAGCGTCATGAATTCATGACCGTCGAGCACCTGCTGCTGGCACTTTTGGATAACGAAGCTGCCGCCACCGTTCTGCGTGCGTGCGGCGCCAATCTCGATAAGCTCAAGCATGACCTGCAGGAATTTATCGACTCCACTACGCCACTTATTCCCGTTCACGATGAAGACCGTGAAACCCAGCCGACGCTGGGCTTTCAGCGCGTACTTCAGCGTGCAGTTTTCCACGTGCAGAGCTCCGGCAAGCGTGAAGTCACCGGCGCCAATGTGCTGGTAGCGATCTTCAGCGAGCAGGAAAGCCAGGCAGTGTTCCTGCTCAAACAGCAGAGCGTTGCCCGTATTGATGTCGTCAACTACATCGCCCACGGTATCTCCAAGGTGCCCGGGCACGGCGATCATTCCGAGGGTGAACAGGAAATGCAGGACGATGAGGGCGGTGAGTCTTCTTCTTCAAGCAACCCACTGGATGCCTATGCCAGCAACCTCAATGAACTGGCGCGCCAGGGGCGGATCGATCCGCTCGTGGGCCGCGAGCTTGAAGTTGAGCGCGTAGCGCAGATCCTCGCGCGTCGTCGCAAGAACAATCCGTTGCTGGTCGGTGAGGCGGGCGTGGGTAAAACCGCGATTGCCGAAGGCCTGGCCAAGCGCATCGTGGATAACCAGGTGCCGGACCTGCTGGCCAATAGCGTCGTCTATTCCCTTGACCTGGGCGCCTTGCTCGCCGGGACCAAGTACCGTGGCGACTTCGAGAAGCGCTTCAAGGCGCTGCTCGGCGAGCTGAAAAAACGCCCGCAGGCGATCCTGTTCATCGACGAAATCCACACCATCATTGGTGCCGGTGCGGCATCCGGTGGGGTGATGGACGCGTCCAACCTGCTCAAGCCGCTGTTGTCCTCGGGTGATATCCGTTGCATTGGCTCGACCACGTTCCAGGAGTTTCGTGGCATCTTCGAAAAAGACCGTGCCTTGGCGCGTCGTTTCCAGAAGGTCGACGTGTCCGAACCTTCGGTCGAAGACACCATTGGCATCCTGCGCGGGCTCAAGGGGCGTTTCGAGGCGCACCACGGCATCGAGTACACCGATGAAGCCCTGCGTGCGGCGGCTGAGCTGGCGTCGCGCTATATCAATGACCGGCACATGCCGGACAAGGCGATCGACGTGATCGACGAGGCGGGGGCCTTCCAGCGCCTGCAGCCGGTTGAGAAGCGTGTGAAGCGCATCGATGTGCCTCAGGTCGAGGACATCGTGGCGAAGATCGCGCGCATTCCGCCTAAACACGTCAACAGTTCCGATAAGGAACTGCTGCGTAACCTGGAGCGTGACCTCAAGCTGACCGTGTTCGGTCAGGATGCGGCCATCGATGCGCTGTCCACCGCGATCAAACTGTCGCGCGCGGGCCTCAAGTCGCCGGACAAGCCCGTGGGTTCGTTCCTGTTCGCCGGCCCGACCGGCGTCGGCAAGACCGAAGCGGCGCGCCAGTTGGCCAAGGCGATGGGGATCGAGCTGGTCCGTTTCGACATGTCCGAATACATGGAGCGCCACACCGTGTCGCGCCTGATCGGTGCGCCTCCGGGCTATGTCGGTTTCGACCAGGGCGGCCTGTTGACCGAAGCGATCACCAAGCAGCCGCACTGCGTGTTGCTGCTCGATGAAATCGAGAAGGCCCACCCCGAAGTCTTCAACCTGCTGCTGCAGGTGATGGACCACGGCACCCTGACCGACAACAACGGGCGCAAGGCGGACTTCCGTAACGTGATCGTGATCATGACCACCAACGCCGGTGCCGAAACGGCCGCGCGGGCTTCGATCGGTTTCAGCCATCAGGATCACTCGTCCGATGCCATGGAAGTGATCAAGAAGAGCTTCACGCCGGAGTTCCGTAACCGTCTGGACACCATTATCCAGTTTGGTCGCCTCAGCCATGAGGTCATCAAAAGCGTGGTGGACAAGTTCCTTACCGAGCTCCAGGCGCAGTTGGAAGACAAGCGCGTGCAGCTGGAAGTGTCGGAAGCGGCGCGCAGCTGGATTGCGGAGGGCGGCTACGATGCGGCAATGGGCGCACGCCCGATGGCGCGTCTGATCCAGGACAAGATCAAGCGGCCACTGGCCGAAGAGATCCTGTTCGGCGAGCTTTCCGACCATGGTGGCGTGGTGCACATCGACCTGAAGGACGGCGAGCTGACCTTCGACTTCGAAACCACGGCTGAAATGGCCTGATCGATTGCTGCAACAACACAAAGGCGCCGAGAGGCGCCTTTTTGCTGCCTCTGGTTTTTTGAAAGGCTGCCTTGATAACGACAGAGATCCCCTGTGGGAGCGG
>JAFHKH010000499.1 GCA_016937595.1 Pseudomonas cedrina subsp. fulgida
GGGGCTGTCTTTAATCATGGTGAAATTCCGTCGACAAGTGGAGCCGCCAGCATTCGCGGTCAAACGAAGAGGGTGGCAGCTGTACGCGGGTTGACCGACCGGTTGTCAACGAACCCGGCATACCCGAAGGTATCCCGCGCACAACTGCCGCGACACGATACCTCAGGCACAAAAAAAACGCCTGGGATAGGTGCAGGGCGTAGCAGTTCGTTAACAAGGTCGGACGGTCAAATCCGGCCGCTGAATTGGCAGCGACGGCAGGGAGGTTAGCCAGCGAAGTTCCGAGCGACAACCTGAAACCCTTGTCGGAAAAATCCGAGAAGGGCAGTCGCTGAAGGCGAGTGCTGCGCTGCCTTCACGTTCCCCCAGAATTGGAATTGTCGCGGTGGTGCCGGGGCAATTCACGGTGTGCGTGTGGTCGCCGGAGTTGAACGCGGCGGGGAACTCGCTGGCGGGGATGAAGGCGTTGGAGCTGTTGAGTGAGCGGATTGGGTGGTCGGTGTTTTAGGAATAAGGAAAGATGGGGTGAAAGAGGAGGATGAACTTCATTCCTCCTCTTCTTTTATTCAATCTTTGTGTTTACTTATAATTTTTAGAGTTCCATGCTTCCAATGAAACGTGATTCACTTTCCATTCCTGAGATTTATCGTCCCATTTCATCGAGATGATGTGTCGAAGCACGGTATTTTGATAATACGCCCGCAAGTCGGCTTCTTGGTTTTTGTTGTACCCAGAGTGCCAAGTCGTATCTTCAGGGCCCCAAGGTTTAGTGATTTCTATTTTGCCGTCATTTATACTCATGGTGGTTCTCCTAAAAGATATATGTCTGAGAGACCATTTTTACTTGTGTATAGCCCACTGAATACTGTTAAATCTAACAGTTAATTAGATTAATTTTGAATAAATAACTAAACGGCGTCGCGCGTTTGAGCACCGTCTATATGAACATTGATCGTTCCCACGCTCTGCGAGGGAACGCCGCCCCGGACGCTCCGCCAGTGGTGAACTCAAGTCTTGCGCGAGGTGACGCGGAGCGTGGGAACGATCGGTTTCAAGCAGTTGGATGGGCTTCATCCAATGCCTTGTCCACCAGCAGTTGCACGCCTTCCAGCATCCGGCAGATACCCAGCGCCACATTGCGTTGCGCGCCGTCGATTTCAAAGGCCAGGTGAGTGGCGATATCACTGATGGAGGCTAAATCCTGGGAATCGTTGACCAGCAAGGTTTCCGTGCTCAGGTTGGGGCGTACGGTGAAGAGTTGGTCTGGGGGATTGGGGCTGTCTTTAATCATGTTGAAGTTCCTATGATTGAGTGGAGCTGCCAACATTCGCGGTCAAACGAAGAGGGTGGCAGCTGTACGCGGGTTGACCGACCGGCAATCAAAGGAAATCCGGCATACCCGAAGGTATCCCGCGTACAGCCGCCGCGACACGATACCTCAGGCATAAAAACGCCTGAAATAGGTTTTGGCGCAACAGTACTTTAATTAATCGGACGGTCAAGCCCGGCCGCTGAATTGGCAGCGACGGCGAGGAGATTAGCCAGCGAAGTTCCGAGCGACAACCTGAAACGGTCGTGGGAAATGTCCTAACGCTGCCAATCTTCTGTGGGAGCTGGCTTGCCTGCGATAGCATCACCTCGGTATCACTGATACATCGAGGTGTCTGCATC
>JAFHKH010000005.1 GCA_016937595.1 Pseudomonas cedrina subsp. fulgida
TCGCGAAAGCGGTGTGTCAGAAACAAATTTGCCGACTGACACTCCGCTTTCGCGAGCAAGCCCGCTCCCACATTTTTAATCGGTGTTCACAGGTTTTAATACCCGTCGCTGGCGTAATCCGGCGTAAACGCAAAATCCTGCACCCGCTCCACGCCCGTCTCCAGCCGCCCGTCAGCGTGCAACCGCAGCCAGCGATACCCCGGCGCTTGCTCGCTGACCTTGAAATCGTCGCTGCCCGGCGCGAATTGGATGCAGGTGGACGGCGATGCCAGCAGGCGCACGCCATTGCGTTCACGATCGATTTCCTGGTGCACATGCCCCCAGAGCACCGCCCTCACCTGCGGGAAACGGTCGAGCACGGCGAACAAGGCGTCGGGGTTGCGCAGGCCGATGGGCTCCATCCAGGCGCTACCGATAGGCACCGGATGATGATGGAAACACACCAGGTGGTGACGGTTCGGCGCTTCGCTCAGGGCCTGGGCCAGCAATTGCAGTTGCTGGTCTTGCAGGTATCCCGGCACGGAACCGGGTACGGCGGAGTCCAGGAGGGTGACGCGCCAATGGCCGATATCGACCACCGGTTCCAGCAGATCACTGTGCGCGGCGGCCTGGGCCATGATAGACGGCTCGTCATGATTGCCGGGGATCCAGCGCGTCGGGGCACCCAGAGGGCCGGTCATGTCGCGAAATTGCCGGTACGACTCCAGCGTGCCGTCCTGGGACAGATCGCCCGTGGCCAGCACCAGGTCGATCCATGGCTGCTGCGCGCGCACCAACTCGATTACCCGTCGCAGGCTTTCGCGGGTGTGCATGCCCAGCAACGCGCCATCGGCCTCGGCAAACAAATGACTGTCGGACAATTGCACCAGCAATACCGGTGCATCGGGGCTCACGGTGGATACGCTCGACAAGGCGCTCTCCCAAGGCAATCACAGGAATGGACGTTTGGCGTGATTATGCTGGGGCAGGACACAAAGAGGAAACCCAGGAACCCGACGCAGTTCACATCTATCGCACCGCTTCGAACTCATGGCCCAGGGCCAGGCAGTGGCTCAACCACTCACCGAGAAACACATTGAGCTGTGCTTTTTCATCGGGCTGGTGCATGAACACGTTGGGGTACGGGTAGATGCTGCGAAAGCGTCGTGCATGTTCGGCGCTGATCACCTCGGCCATCCGCGCATCGTGATACACCTGCACTTCCAGTTGCGGCACCGGCAGCCAGGGCAGGCTGTGCTCCTGGCGCACACGCAAGGTGGTGGTGTACGGGCAATTGACGATGACTTCCAGCGCCAGCACGCCGAGCATCTGGTCGCCATGGGTCACACCGATGCGCCGCGCCTCGGGGGCGTGGCGCATGTCGGGTATCAGGCGCATCAGCCGCGCATAGTTGGCCTCGCAGGCGGCTTGCAGCCCGATCAAGTCGACGCGATAACGTTCCCGTACCTTTACTGCCATAACCCCCTCACTTCCGCGCGATTAAGCGCAAGCCATTGCAGGGCGATGATGCTGGCTGCGTTGGAAATCTTGCCGTCACGCACCGCTTGCAGGGCATCTTCGAACGCCCAGACAGTGACGCGGATATCTTCAGCTTCTTCTTCCAATCCATGGACGCCACCCACGCCGGCGCTGTCGCAACGGCCCAGGTACAAGTGCACATATTCGGTACTGCCGCCGGGCGACGGGAAATACTTTGTGATCGGCCACAGCGCGGAGAATGTCAGCCCAGCTTCCTCTTCGGCTTCGCGGTGTGCAACCTCCTCCGGCTGCTCATCCTTGTCGATCAGGCCGGCGACCATTTCGATCAGCCAAGGGTTGTCGGTACGGCCCATGGCGCCGACGCGAAACTGTTCGTTCAACACCACTTCATCGCGCTGCGGATCGTAGGGCAGCACGCAGACGGCATCATGACGCACAAAGACTTCGCGGTTGATCACCCGGCTCATGCCGCCATCGAATTTTTCGTGGCGCAGTTGCACGCGATCCAGCTTGTAGAAGCCCTTGTAGGCATTGTCGCGCTGCACAATTTCGATCTTGCCCGGCGTCGATTTTGCAAAGTCCGTCATATCCTGTCCTCGTTAAGCCTGCGCATTTGGCGCCATCCTAACGCGCTGATGCCCGTTGGTGCAGCCTCTTTCCGGTTGCCGGGATAGACGGCGGACCTCAAACACACTCTAATCAGCTTAGTGGCGAACTGACTGCCTTGCCGGTAGTCGAAGCTGCACAATTTCGCTCTTATCGTTAGACGAAGGACATCCATGTCGCTGTTAAAAATTGCCTCCGTGGCCTGCATCGCCTTGACCCTCGGCGCCTGCCAAAGCCTGTTCCAACCCAACTGGCGCACGCCGCTGGAAGCCACCCGCGATGCACCGAGCAAAGCAAGCCAGGCTGCGCCAGCGCCGATTGCCCGCTGGTGAATATCGACACCGTGCATTTCGCCAAGGAACCCAAGCTGGACGCCTTGATCGAGCAGCGCCTGCTGGAAATGACCCAGACCTCCGCCAGCGACCCGCTGCCGACCAGCCTGGCGACCTACAGCGAGCAGTTCCTGCGCACTGCCGCCCCGCGCAACAGCATGTACTTGCAGGCCAAGGTACGCGAGCAGCATGACGGCTTGGTGATCATCGAACTGTCCAGTTACCTGGACCAGGGCGCTACCCACGGCGAGCCGGGCCGCGCGTTCATCAACTATTCGCGCCAGCAGCAAAAAGCCTTGTCGCTGACCGACATGCTCTTGCCCGGCAAGGAAGACGCGTTCTGGAAAGCCGCCCAGGTGGCCCACAACAGCTGGCTGATCAGCACCCGCCTGAGCCTGGAGCCTACGTTTGTGAAAACCTACCCCTTCCAGAAAACCCCGAACGTGGCGCTGACCTACGGGGCCGTGGTGCTCAAGTACCCCACCAGCACCATCGCACCGTACGCCCTGGGCCACGTCGAGTTGCAGATTCCCTACTCGCGCCTCGACGCATCCTCAAGCCTGAACTGGTGCCCGCGCGCCGCTGAAGGCCCGGCCCAGGATGAACTGCAGCAGCCCTGCCAGCACCAGTGCCGGCAGGGTTGCGCCGACATCCGGATACAGATTGGCCAGCAGGTGATAAGTCGCAACGCCGCCCAGCCAGGCCAACAACGCCGGCCAACGCAGGCTGGCAATCACCCCTTGGCCACGGCGCCGCAAAATGAAGTGATCCACCAGCACCACGCCAAACAGCGGCGCAAACACCGAACCGATCAGCAGCAGGAAGTTCTGGTATTGGGCCAACGGGGCAAAGCAGGCAATCAGGGTGCAGACCACGCCAATCGCCAGCGCCAGGTGCTCGACCTTCAGACGCAACAATAATCCGCTGGAGACCGCCGCCGAGTGAATATCGGCAAAGGCGTTTTCCGATTCGTCCAACAGGATCAATAAAAGCGGAATCCCCAGACCGGCCCCGGCCAACGCCAGCAGCAGCGCGTTCACTTCACCACTTGGCGCGAACGCCAAGGTGTAGGCGACACCCAGGCTCATCAGCCAGAAATTGCCGATAAAGAACCCTAGCGCGGTGCCGCCGAACACGCTTTGAGCGCGTTTGCCGAAGCGCGAGTAGTCCGCGATCAGCGGCAACCACGAGAGCGGCATGGCGATGGCGATATCGAAACCCACCGCAAACGGCATAGAACCGTCACCCGCCCGGGCCCAGAGCGCAGCGAGGTCGGCTTTGGCGAACAGGTTCCAAGTGAGCCACAGGCAGGCGGCGAGCAACAGCCAGATGCCCCATTTGCGCAGGATCTGGCGCACGAAGGTCAGTGGGCCGCTGACGGCGAGCAGGGTCGCCAGACCGCCAAAGAACAGGGTCCAGAGCAATGGGCTGGTCAGCAGGCTGCCGTCGCCGAACGCCCGCGTGCCCAACAGGCTGGCGGCGTCGCGCATCACGATGATTTCAAAGGAACCCCAGCCGATCAGCTGCAGCAAGTTAAGCAACGCCGGCAGGCTTGCGCCTTTGGCACCGAGGCTGAGCTTGAGGGCGGCCATGGCGGACAGGCCGGTGTCGCTGCCGATCACGCCGACGGCCGCCAGCAGCAGCACGCCGACCAGAGTGCCGAGGAAAATTGCCAGCAATGAGCCGGACAGGCCCAGGCCCGGTGCGAGCAAAGCACCGGTTTGCAGGACCATCAAGCCGATGCCGAGGGAGAACCACAGGGAGAACAGGTCGCGGGCGCCGAAGACACGCTTGTCAGCGGGCACCGCGATGTCAGGGGAATAGGTGCTGGGTTGCATGCTCAAGGGGGTTATCTCTGAGGAACTGATCATTCCCACGCTCTGCGTGGGAATGCCGCAATGGACGCTCTGCGTCCGCCTTTGTGACGCGGAGCGTCACGGGATACATGCCCACGCGAAGCGTGGGAACGATCACCGGTGCTAGACCTTTTTGTACAACTGGCTGCCTTCCTGCTTGAAGCGCTGTGCCTGCTCGGCCAACCCCTTGGCCACGTCCACGTCCACCGCCTCGATGCGCTGGTTGGCCGCGTACTCGCGCACTTCCTGGGTGATCTTCATCGAGCAGAACTTCGGCCCGCACATCGAGCAGAAATGCGCGACCTTGGCCGAATCTTTCGGCAGGGTTTCGTCGTGATACGAGCGCGCGGTGTCCGGGTCCAGGCCCAGGTTGAACTGGTCTTCCCAGCGAAACTCGAACCGCGCCTTGCTCAAGGCGTTGTCGCGGATCTGCGCGCCTGGATGGCCTTTGGCAAGGTCGGCGGCGTGCGCGGCGATCTTGTAGGTGATGATCCCGGTCTTCACGTCATCCTTGTTCGGCAAGCCCAGGTGTTCCTTGGGCGTGACGTAGCACAGCATGGCGCAACCGAACCAGCCGATCATCGCCGCGCCGATGCCGGAGGTGATGTGGTCGTAGCCCGGCGCAATGTCGGTGGTCAACGGGCCAAGGGTGTAGAACGGCGCTTCGTCGCAGCATTCGAGCTGCTTGTCCATGTTCTCCTTGATCAACTGCATCGGCACGTGGCCGGGGCCTTCGATCATGGTTTGCACGTCGTGCTTCCAGGCGATCTTGGTCAGTTCGCCGAGGGTTTCCAGCTCACCGAACTGCGCGGCGTCGTTGGCGTCGGCAATCGAGCCCGGGCGCAGGCCATCGCCGAGAGAGAAACTGACGTCGTAGGCCTTCATGATTTCGCAGATTTCGTCGAAATGCGTGTAGGTGAAGTTCTCTTTGTGGTGCGCCAGGCACCATTTGGCCATGATCGAGCCGCCACGGGACACGATGCCGGTCACACGCTTGGCGGTCAGCGGTACGTAGCGCAGCAACACGCCAGCGTGAATGGTGAAGTAGTCGACGCCCTGCTCGGCCTGTTCGATCAAGGTGTCACGGAACAACTCCCAGGTCAGGTCTTCGGCGGCGCGCCGACTTTTTCCAGGGCCTGGTAGATCGGCACGGTACCGATCGGCACGGGCGAATTGCGGATGATCCACTCGCGGGTTTCGTGGATGTGCTTGCCGGTGGACAGGTCCATCACCGTGTCCGAGCCCCAGCGAATGCCCCAGGTGAGTTTCGCCACTTCTTCTTCGATGGACGAACCCAGGGCACTGTTGCCGATGTTGCCGTTGATCTTCACCAGGAAGTTACGGCCGATGATCATCGGTTCCAGTTCGGTGTGGTTGATGTTGGCCGGGATGATTGCGCGGCCACGGGCGATTTCTTCGCGCACAAACTCCGGGGTGATGATTTTCGGCACGCTGGCGCCGAAGCCGTGGCCGGCGTGTTGCTGGTCGAGCAGGCCACTGGCGCGGGCCTCTTCGAGCTTCATGTTTTCGCGGATGGCGACGTATTCCATCTCGGCGGTGATGATGCCTTTGCGCGCGTAGTGCATCTGCGTGACATTGGCGCCGGCCTTGGCGCGGCGCGGGTTCTTCACATGGGCGAAGCGCAGGGCGGTCAGTTCGGCGTCGCTCAGACGCTGTTGGCCGAAGTGCGAACTGAGGCCGGACAGGCGCTCGGTGTCGCCACGGGACTCGATCCACGGCGAGCGAACATCACCCAGGCCCTTGCGCACGTCGATGATCACAGTGGGGTCGGTATACGGGCCGGAGGTGTCGTAGACCACCACGGGTGCGTTGATTTCACCGCCAAAATCGGTGGGCGTCACGTCCAGGCTGATTTCACGCATCGGCACGCGGATGTCCGGGCGAGTGCCCTGCACATAGATTTTCTGCGAACGGGTGAAGGGCTGCACGGAGCCTGCGTCGACCTTGGCCGACTCACTCAGGTGCACGGTGTTTTTCAGTTTTGTATTTTTTAGTTCTGTGCTCATCACGGGCTCTCCAACTATCCAGGCGGTGGATTTTTGTCGGAGCGAACCTGGGACGGATGGACGCACTGGAACCAGTGCTGTGCTCGGTGCACGAGGGCTGTTCGATGGTCGAACAACATCCCGGACGAAGCACAAGAGGACTCGCCGGGTGACGAGAAATCTTGTTCCCTACGCAGGCGCTAACCTGATCAGGTTCAACGGGATCCGGTATTTACCGATCTCAGCCTTCCAACAAGGCACCCCGACAAGAACGCGACCAGTCTAGACCATGCCGTGGGCAAATTGCCAATGGCGGTGTATTCAGCGTGATGAATGGCGCGATCACAGGATTGTTGCGCGGGATAAGCGCCACTACACTCCGGAGCTGCCAGAAGGCTTGACGCTCTGAATCCATCACCGTAGCCTTGGCCGATAAATTATAGTCGTAATATTAATTCAGGGATCGCCTCATGCTGCGCAAACTCTCACTGGCTGTTGCCGTGTCTTGTGCGACCAACGGACTGGTATGGGCAGCTGAAGCGCCCTTGTCCGCCAGAACCGATCTGGTCAGCGTCTACCAGGAAGCCGTGGACAACAACGCCGACCTGGCCGCCGCCCGCGCCCAATACGGCGCGCAAAAGGAAGTGGTGCCCCAGGCCCGTGCCGGGCTGCTGCCAAACCTGTCGGGCGGTGCCGATATCAATAACGTGCGCACCCAGATCGACACGCCGGCGGCCACCGCCAACCGCGATGCCCATTCCTGGCGCGCGACCTTGAGCCAGCCGCTGTTCCGCGCCGACCGCTGGTTCCAGTTGCAGGCGGCCGAAGCCACCAACGAGCAGGCCGCGCTGCAACTGTCGGCCACCGAACAGAACCTGATCCTGCAAAGCGCCGAAAGCTACTTCGCCGTGCTGCGCGCCCAGGACAACCTGGCTTCGACCAAGGCTGAGGAAAACGCCTTCAGGCGCCAACTGGACCAATCCAACGAGCGCTTCGACGTGGGCCTGTCGGACAAGACCGACGTGCTGCAATCCCAGGCCAGCTACGACACCGCCCGCGCCAACCGGATCCTGGCGCAGCGCCAGGTGGAAGACGCGTTTGAGGCGCTGATCACCCTGACCAACCGCCAGTACAATTCGATCCAGGGCATCGTGCACACACTGCCCGTCTTACCGCCGCTGCCGAACGACGCCAAGGCCTGGGTGGAAACCGCCGGCCGCCAGAACCTGAACCTGCTCGCCAGCAACTACGCGGTCACCGCCGCCGAAGAAACCCTCAAGCAGCGCAAGGCCGGGCATGCACCGACCCTGGACGCCGTGGCGCAGTACGAGAAAGGTGACAACGATGCCCTGGGCTTCAGCAACCCGAATGCCTTCGGCACGCCTTATCGGGGTGACGTGGAACAACGCACCATTGGCCTGCGCCTGAATATCCCGCTCTACAGCGGCGGCCTGACCAGCTCGCAGGTGCGTGAATCCTACTCGCGCCTGGGCCAGACCGAGCAGCAACGCGAAGGCCTGCGCCGCCAGGTGGTGGAAAACACGCGCAACCTGCACCGCGCGGTGAACACCGATGTGGAGCAGGTACAGGCGCGCCGCCAGTCGATCATCTCCAACCAGAGCGCGGTGGACGCCACGGAAATCGGCTATCAGGTGGGCACGCGCAATATCGTCGACGTGCTCGACTCACAGCGCCAGCTCTACGCGTCTGTGCGCAACTACAACAACAGCCGCTACGACTACATCCTCGACAACCTGCGCCTGAAGCAGGCGGCCGGCACCTTGAACCCAGGGGATTTGCAGGATCTGGCGCGGTACCTCAAGGCCGACTACAACCCGGACCGCGACTTCCTGCCGCCGGACCTGGCCAAGGCCGCCGCCGAGCAATTGAAGGCCCGGCCGAATAACTGATAACACAGAAGGTCCACTGTGAAA
>JAFHKH010000050.1 GCA_016937595.1 Pseudomonas cedrina subsp. fulgida
AGTCACCGCGTATCGGCCTTTTGTAGTCAGTCTCATGGACAAGTACCAAGGTGTTTCAGAATGGGAGCAAGTATGCGATTCCCGAGTATTTAAGTCAACTATAAGACCTAGTACTTTAGTCAGGATTACCCGTAAAAAGGGCGCGCGAATCATAGCAGGATGGGGTGGGGAGGAACAGCGCAACCAGGACCGTGCGGGAATTGCAAAACCAATAAAGATCAAAAATGTGGGAGCGGGCTTGCTCGCGAATGCGGTGAATCAGTCAATATATCCGCTGACTGACACTGAGCATTCGCGAGCAAGCCCGCTCCCACAGTTGGATCTGTATTTGGCTGTTTATTGCTTTTCAAGCAACCACTGGCGCGGGCCGGGGGTGAACTGGGGCACCTCATCCGTCTGCGCGGTGTTGATCGCCTGGAAGATTTCCAGTTGCTTGCCCTTGCGCGTGAAGATCCACGGGTTGCCCTGACCATTCAGTTGCAGCCAGATGCTGTCATAGCCGCCGCTCATGGACGCGCAATCGCCCGCCAAACATAAGGAGTACCGATCAACCCTGGGTAGGCCGACCACCTTGCCGTCGGCCTGGAACTGCACGATGGCGCCGTTGCCAAAACCGTCGGTGATCTTCCAGTCGCCGCCCATGTAGGCGGCATACAGCGCCCGTTCGAAGTTGGCGCCCAATGGCGCGCCGTCCGGGGCCGGGTCTTTGGGGCGGGCAAACAGCTGCTCCGGCTCGTTGTCATTGGCCCCTTGCAGCAGTTGTTTGCCTTTGCGCTTGAGTTCGGTGGCGGAGCTGCCATAGAAATCCACACTCCAGGCGCCGGATTTTTCACCCAGCAACTTGCCTTCCGCTACTTCAAAACCGTTGTAGTAGCGCGCCTGCGAGGCCTTGGTGTTGACCTCCCATTCGAGGTTCGGGCCATAGCTCTGCAGGGCTTCGCGCAAAGGGCCGCCCTTGGCTGCCGCATCGATGGCGACCTGGTTGATCCAGGTGCCGCTCACATCCAGGTCGGCAGGGTTGCTGGCGCAGCCGCCGAGCAACAGGGCGAGCATTGATGAGGCTACAAGCGCTTTGCGCATCATGAAATCCTTTTAAAACGAAGTCGCGCAGCCTGTGGGAGCTGCGCCGGGTGTTTTACTCGATGACCAGAATCGCGTCCATCTCAACCTGTGCGCCCTTTGGCAGGGCAGCCACGCCGATGGCGGCGCGGGCCGGGTACGGCTGTTCGAAGTACTTGCCCATGATCTCGTTGACCTTGGCGAAGTGGCTCAGGTCGGTGAGGAAGATGTTCAGCTTGACGATGTCTTTGAACGAACCGCCGGCGGCCTCGGCAACCGACTTGAGGTTTTCGAAGACCTGGACGGTTTGTGCTTCAAAGCCTTCCACCAGTTCCATGGTTTTTGGGTCCAGCGGGATCTGGCCGGACATGTAGACGGTGTTGCCCGCCTTGATCGCCTGGGAATAGGTGCCGATGGCGGCCGGGGCTTTGTCGCTGGTGATGACGGTCTTGGTCATGTGTGACTCCTGAGAGGTGGGTTAGGCACGCATACGGGTGATGCGGATGACCCCGGTCAATGCGCGCAGTTTCTTGATCACGCGAGCCAAGTGCACGCGGTCGTGCACGCTGACCACCAACTGGACCACGCTGATGCGACCATCGCGTTCGTCCATGCTGATTTTCTCGATATTGCCGTCGGCCGCGTTGACGCTGCTGGCGAGCAGGGCGATCAGGCCGCGCTGGTGCTCCAGCTCCACCCGCAGCTCGACGTTGAATTCGCCGGTGACATCCTTGGCCCACGAGAGCTGGATGCATTTTTCCGGGTTGTGACGGATTTCAGTGATGTTGCGGCAGTTGTCCAGGTGCACGACCATGCCCTTGCCGGCGGACAGGTGGCCGACAATCGGATCGCCCGGGATCGGCGTGCAACATTTGGCGTAGCTCAGCACCAGGCCCTCGGTACCGCGAATCGCCAGCGGGCCTTCCGGGCTTGGCAACTGTTCGCCTTCGCCCAGCAAGCGACGGGCGACCACATAGGCCATGCGGTTGCCCAGGCCGATGTCTTCCAGCAGGTCTTCGATGGTTTCCTGGCGATACTCGTGGAGCATCGCTTGCACGCGCTCTGTGGGGACCTTGTCCAGGGCGCTGTCGAAACCATTGAGCACTTTATTCAGCAAGCGTTCGCCGAGGCTGATCGACTCGGAGCGGCGCTGCAATTTGAGCGCGTGACGGATGTGCGTGCGCGCCTTGCCGGTGACCACGAAATTGAGCCAGGCCGGGTTGGGGCGCGCGCCCGGAGCGCTGACGATCTCGACCGTGGAGCCGCTCTGCAGCGGTTCGGACAGCGGCGCGAGACGACGATTGATCCGACAGGCAATGCAGCTGTTGCCCACGTCGGTATGCACCGCGTAGGCAAAGTCGACCGCCGTGGAGCCCTTGGGCAGCTCCATGATCCGGCCCTTGGGCGTGAACACGTAGACCTCGTCCGGGAACAGGTCGATTTTCACGCTTTCGATGAATTCGAGGGAGTTGCCCGCTCGTTGCTGCATTTCCAGCACGCCCTTGACCCACTGGCGGGCACGGGCATGGGTGCCCTTGGGCTGCTCGTCGCCGCTGGACTTGTACAGCCAATGGGCGGCGATGCCATTGTTGGCCATCTCTTCCATTTCCTGGGTGCGGATCTGGATTTCGATCGGCACGCCATGCATACCGAACAGCGTGGTATGCAGAGACTGATAGCCGTTGGCCTTGGGGATGGCAATGTAATCCTTGAAGCGCCCCGGCAAGGGTTTGTACAAATTATGTACAGCACCCAACACTCGGTAGCAGGTGTCGACCTTGTCGACGATGATCCGGAACGCGTACACGTCCATGATCTCGTTGAAGGCCCGACGCTTGCCGCGCATCTTCTTGTAGATGCCGTAGATGTGCTTCTGCCGGCCGCTGACTTCGCCTTCGATCTCGTCGATCGCCAGGCAATGGCTCAGCGACTCTTCGATCTTGTTGACGATTTCCTTGCGGTTGCCCCGGGCGCGCTTGACCGCCTGGTAGATACGCGCCGAACGCATCGGGTGCATGGCTTTGAAACCGAGGTCTTCGAATTCGATGCGAATGGCATGCATGCCCAGCCGGTTGGCGATGGGCGCGTAGATTTCCAGGGTTTCCTTGGCGATGCGCCGGCGTTTTTCGCCGGAGAGCACTTCCAGCGTGCGCATGTTGTGCAGCCGGTCGGCGAGCTTGACCAGGATCACGCGGATGTCGCGCGCCATGGCCATGGCCATTTTCTGGAAGTTTTCCGCCTGGGCCTCGGCCTTGGTCTCGAAGTTCATCTGGGTCAGTTTGCTGACCCGTCGACCAGTTCGGCCACGGTTTCACCAAATTGCGCACTGAGCGCTTCCTTGGCGATGCCGGTGTCTTCGATCACGTCATGCAGCATCGCGGCCATCAGGCTTTGATGGTCCATGTGCATGTCGGCAAGAATGTTTGCCACCGCAAGAGGATGGGTGACATACGCCTCGCCACTGCGGCGGCGTTGGCCGTCGTGGGCTTGTTCGGCGTAGAAATACGCTCGGCGGACCAGGTTGACCTGGTCTGGGCCGAGGTAGGCCGATAAGCGATCGGCGAGGGCGTCTATGCTCGGCAAAGGATGAACTCCTGCCGTTGGCTGTGACCCCGCGCCGTGCTACGTCGACCAGGCATAGGCTTAGACGGCCTCGTTGGACTCGTCCTCGAACGCTGCAAACAGCGGTTCGTCTTCAACGATTTCGGCGTTGGCGATGAACTCGTAGCTCATCAGGCCTTCGGCGATTTCACGCAGGGCCACAACGGTAGGCTTGTCGTTTTCCCACTGGACCAGGGGCTCTTTGCCGCCAGTGGCCAGTTGACGGGCACGCTTGGTAGAGAGCATGACCAGCTCAAAGCGGTTATCCACGTGTTCTAGGCAGTCTTCAACGGTTACGCGGGCCATGGTATTCCTCGGAGCGAATGCAAGATGCGCGCTGCCCGGTTGGGCGAGCGGACTGAGCAGTTTAAAAAAACACCAGCGTTAAGGGAAGCGCTGATTTTCGCAGGCCCTCGCAAAAGCGCTGCAAGTGCCAATGTAAAGCGCTTGCAGCGCTTTTGGGAAGCGCCAATCAGCCTAGCAGTTCGGCCAATAATTTGCCGAAACGCTGCTGCTGGCGCTTTTGCTGGAGCTGGTTGGCGCGGAAAATCGCCTTCAAATCATCCAGTGCCTGGGCGAAGTCATCATTGATGATCAGGTAGTCGTAGTCGACGTAGTGGCTCATTTCGCTGACGGCTTCACGCATGCGGCCTTCGATGATCTCGTCACTGTCCTGGCCACGGTTGGTCAGGCGCTGGTGCAAGGCTTCGAGCGATGGCGGCAGGATGAAGATCGAACGTGCCTGGGGCATCAGCTTGCGCACTTGTTCGGCGCCCTGCCAGTCGATTTCCAGGATCAGGTCATGGCCCTCGTCCAGGGTCTGCTGCAGGTGGCTTTGCGAGGTGCCGTAGAGGTTGCCGAACACTTCGGCGCGCTCAAGGAAGTCGCCGTGTTCGATCATATTGACGAACTCGGTGCGCTCCACGAAATGGTAGTGCACGCCGTCCACTTCACCCGGGCGCATGGCGCGGGTGGTGTGGGAGACCGAGATGCGGATCTGCTCGTCAGCGTCGGTCAGGGCCTTGACCAGGCTGCTCTTGCCCGCGCCCGAAGGGGCGGAAATGATGTAAAGGGTGCCGGTGCTGTGGGTCATGGAGGTTGCCTTACTCAATATTCTGTACTTGTTCGCGCATCTGTTCGATCAACACTTTGAGGTTGACCGCCGCCGTGGTGCTGCGTGGATCGAACGCCTTGGAGCCGAGTGTATTGGCTTCGCGGTTGAGTTCCTGCATCAGGAAGTCCAGGCGCCGACCGGCGGCACCGCCCGACGTGAGCACGCGGCGCACTTCAAGGATGTGGGTGCTCAAGCGGTCGAGCTCTTCGGCGACGTCGCTCTTCTGTGCCAGCAGCACCATTTCCTGTTCCAGGCGCGTGGGGTCGAGGTCAGCCTTCATGTCGGTGAAGCGGTCGAGCACCTTCTGGCGCTGGGTGGCGAGCATTTGCGGGACCAGTTCGCGCAGGGTGACCACGTCTTCTTCAATGGCAGTCAGGCGTTCGCTGATCAGACGCGCCAGTTCGGCGCCTTCGCGTTCGCGGCCGGCCTTGAGCTCCTTCAAACCCTGGTTGAACAGGGCGAGGGCTTGCGCGTTGAGGGCCTGCGGGTCAGTGGCGTCGGCCACCAGCACGCCGGGCCAGGCCAGCACTTCCAGCGGGTTGAGCGCGGCAGGCTGCTTGATCAGGCCGGCGATGGTCTCGGCGGCGGCGACCAGTTGCGCCGCACGGTCGCGATCGACCTGCAGCGGCTTGCCGGTGGTTTCTTCGGTAAAGCGCAGGGTGCATTCCAGCTTGCCCCGCGAGATGCCCTGGCGCAGCGCTTCACGCACGGCGCCTTCAAGGTCGCGGAACGACTCCGGCAGGCGCAGGTGCGGCTCCAGGTAGCGGCTGTTGACCGAGCGCAATTCCCAGCTCAGGGTGCCTTGTACGCCGGCTTTTTCGACGCGGGCAAAGGCGGTCATGCTGTGCACCATGGAGGTACCTCGCGTTGCTGTCCCGTTAATCACGGGCCGATGGTTAAGAAGGCGCGCGATTGTAGCGCAGTGGGGCAAGCACGCCCAAATGCGAGCATTCGTAACCGGATTTTTTTCCAGTGCCCCGAATCGGTCCACGGCTCTATAATGCTCGGCAGTTTTTCGTCCTCAGTACAGGTGTCTCCCTATGAAACGTCCAAGTGGTCGCGCTGCCGATCAGCTCCGCTCGATCCGCATCACCCGCAACTACACCAAACACGCCGAGGGGTCTGTACTGGTCGAGTTTGGCGATACCAAGGTGATCTGCACCGTCAGCGTCGAAAACGGCGTACCGCGCTTTCTTAAAGGCCAGGGCCAGGGTTGGCTGACCGCTGAATACGGCATGCTGCCGCGCGCCACCGGCGAGCGTAACCAGCGTGAAGCCAGCCGTGGCAAGCAAGGCGGCCGCACCCTGGAAATCCAGCGCCTGATCGGTCGCTCCCTGCGCGCGGCACTGGACATGTCCAAGCTGGGCGACGTGACCCTGTATGTCGACTGCGACGTGATCCAGGCCGACGGCGGCACCCGCACCGCGTCCATCACCGGCGCATGGTGGCCCTGGTTGATGCACTCAAGGTGATCAAGAAGCGCGGCGGCCTGAAAGGCGGTGACCCGCTCAAGCAAATGATTGCCGCCGTATCGGTGGGCATGTACCAGGGCGAGCCGGTGCTGGACCTGGATTACCTGGAAGACTCGGCCGCCGAGACCGACCTGAACGTGGTCATGACCAGCACCGGCGGCTTCATCGAAGTGCAGGGCACCGCCGAAGGCGCGCCGTTCCAGCCAGCCGATCTCAATGCCATGCTCGCCCTGGCCCAGAAGGGCATGGGCGAAATCTTCGCACTGCAGAACGCCGCCCTGGCTGACTGAAACCGCCCCAAGGAGAAACGCCATGAATGACAGCCGGATGCCGGTGCCTACGCCCTCTTACGAAGTGCGCCAGGGAGCAATGTTGTGTCATCTCGCGGCGTTTCTGGGGTTTGTATTTCCCTTTGGCAGTGTCGTGGGGCCGTTGATCCTGTGGCAGATGAAGAAGGAAGTGGATCCGTTCATTGATGACCAGGGCAAAGAGGCCTTGAATTTCCAGATCACCGTGGCCATCGCCTGGATCGTTTGCATCGTGCTGGCCTTCGCGGTGATCGGTTTTTTTCTGATGACTGCCCTGGCCATCGCCACCGTGGTGCTGACGATCATTGGCGGCATCAAGGCCAACAAGGGGATCGCTTATCGCTACCCCTTGACCTGGCGCCTGGTTAAATAAGATGCGCTATACGCGCTTTTATCAAACAAAAGCGACATCTGTGCCTTGGTGTTCGGTTCTTCGTAAGCGATCCACCAAGTACACTTACTATCGAATGCAATTTCCGTTTACCGTGGCATTTCCGTTGAGCAGTTCCACGGCAGCAAGGCTTCGTAGTCTTCGACCGACGAGGCATACGCTCTTGGTCGTCTAGACCAGGCTGTAAATCTGCACACTGGTGGTGGCGCCTTTGGGTGTATTTGTACGGACCGGAGACATGGTGTATTGCTAAACAGCCAAACCTCGCGCTCGATTACGAACGGCTTTGTCGCTCGTTCGGCAGCGTTGTTGTCAATCGGTAAAAAACCAGGGCTCCACATAGCGTTCCAACCGACTCCAGTTGTTGGTCATGTAACTGGCAGCTTTGCCCAGCGCACTTTGCGACGTAACTTGAGAGTGCGTTTTTCCATCCAAGCTTTCAGCTGTATCAGGATCGGCAGGCTCTTTTCCGGGCGGTCAATGATCGCTGTTCATCGCTGGCGTCCTTGAGTTCAGGCTCAATGCCATACAGCTTGTTGATCTTCGTCAGCGCAATCCGCATGTCCTGTCTTACCCTTGCGCTACCCTTCCTGCACATGGAAAACTTTCGCCGCACATGGGCCATGCACGCCAACCGCTCCACGCCTGATTGCAATGCCAGAGCGTTATAAACGCCTTAATCATAGGTCATCAGGTAGCCTTGATAACTTTCCAGCAGGTGCAACGGCACTTCCTGCGTGTAATCGAACAGCACCACTTTCCGATCTGGTGGCCCGCTGGCTTGCACCTACATCCAGTTTGGATAATGCGGCTCGATCAACGCAACCAAGCCCTTGCAAGGCACAACCTGATCCACCTCGATCAAGAAGCGCTCGCGGCGGATTTGCTTATGTTTGCCGGCATATTCGGCGTCGGCGAAGGATATTTGTTTCATCGCGGCTGTTGAGATCAGATTTTGCCAAATTTTGAAGTCTTCTTCAGAGTTTCTCTTGGATATTTTAATTACTAATTCTAATTAGGTTTAGTCGAAAATATTATAGCGCGCTGTTATTTATAACAGGTTCCATTAGGTTGATGCGAAAATAAAATTGTTATCAATACACAGGGTAAAGTATTTTGAGGTTTTTGTTTTTAACGCTGTTTAATAATATTTTCTACGAAAGGTATATAAATAATGGCTACTTCAATCCTAGGTGTTTACTATTCAGTACCCCAGAAATACTTACTAAAAATCAATACTGCCGATGAGAGCTCAGGTCGGTGGGAGGGTAGGTTTCAAGAGTTCGGAAAAGATGTAGAGATGATTAGCACTGGAGGTTTTAATTTTAGAGATGGGTACACGGATGTGCATTTTTCAAGTAAGGGTTCTGTTTGGTGGGAGTTACACTCTGAAAATTACGGAAATAATTCAGTGAGTTGTGAGCAGTTAACTGGCGATAGATCTATATCAGGCTTTCCTGGATCGGATGTGGGTGTAGTTTTTTATAAAGATCTTTCCGGGCAAGGAGGAGGTTGGTTTGGTAATGTTGACTGGTGGGGTGTTGGGCACCTGTAGTATGTTCAAAAATAATAAATTTTTATGTGTTGCACGAACAGCCCGTATTTTTTGATACGGGCTGTTCTATCTAATTTCAAATCATGTATTTTTTACATTAGGTCCAAAGTTGGCGAGTTATCTTATATGGTCAGTGTCCAGTCGTAGTCCACGATCAGCGGCGCATGCTGCGAGAAACGTGGCTGGCGCGGCAGGCGTGCGCTGCGAACGAACCGGCGCAGACCTGGGGTCAGCAACTGGTAATCGAAGCGCCAGCCGAGGTTGAGCATCTCCGCCTGTTCGTTATCCGGCCACCAGCTGTACTGGTCGCCTTCGCGGCTGACTTCGCGCAGGGCATCCACATAGCCCATATTGCCGACAATCTCGTCCATCCACGCCCGTTCAGGCGCCAGGAAACCCGGGGATTGCTGGCTGTCGCGCCAGTTCTTGATATCCAGCTTCTGTTGCGCCACATACAGCGAGCCACAGTAAATGTACTCGCGACGTTTGCGCCGCTGTTTATCCAGGTAACGGGCGAAATCGTCCATTAGCTTGAACTTCTGGTTCAAGTCTTCATCGCCGTTCTGCCCCGAAGGAAGCAGCAAGGTCGCGATGCTGACCTTGTCGAAATCGGCTTGCAGGTAGCGCCCGTAGCGGTCGGCTGTCTCGAAGCCGAGGCCGCTGATGACCGCCTTGGGTTGCAACCGCGAATACAAAGCCACGCCACCTTGGGCGGGTACTTCGGCATCGCAGGCATAAAGGAAGTAGCCATCCAGTTGGAAGGCTGGGTCGTCCAGTTCAAAGGCGGAGGCGCGGGTATCCTGCAGGCAGATGACGTCGGCATTCTGGGCTTGCAGCCAACTGAGCAAACCACGCTCGACTGCAGCCTGAATACCATTAACGTTCACACTGATGATCCGCATAAATGGCCCCAAAAATCGCGTGCGTGTATGATACACGCCGTCTACCTAATTAGCTAAATCCGTGGTATCTGAGGCTTTTTTCATGCAGGCGTATCAACGCGATTTCATTCGTTTCGCCATCGATCGCGGGGTTTTGCGCTTCGGTGAGTTCACCCTCAAGTCCGGGCGCACCAGTCCGTACTTCTTCAATGCAGGCTTGTTCAACTCAGGTTCGGCCCTGGCTCAACTTGGGCGTTTCTACGCGGCCGCCATTGTTGAAAGCGGCATTTCCTTCGACGTGCTGTTCGGCCCAGCCTACAAGGGCATTCCCCTGGCGGCGGCGACCGCAGTCGCGCTGGCGGAACATCATGGGCAGGACCTGCATGGTGCTTCAACCGCAAGGAAGCCAAGGCTCACGGCGAGGGCGGCAGCCTGGTGGGCGCGCCGCTCACTGGCGATGTGCTGATCATCGACGACGTGATCACCGCCGGCACCGCTATCCGCGAAGTAATGCAGATCATTGCCTCCCAGGACGGCGCCAAGGCCGCTGGTGTATTGATCGCGTTGAACCGCCAGGAGCGCGGCAATGGTGAATTGTCGGCGATCCAGGAAGTGGAGCGCGATTTCGGCATTCCGGTGGTCAGCATCGTGTCACTGAACCAGGTGCTGCAGTTCCTGGAAGATGATCCGCAGCTCAAGCAACACCTGCCAGCGGTCAAGGCGTACCGCGAGCAATTCGGCGTTCAATAATTGCCACACAACAAAAAGCCCCGCCCTCTGTAGGAGCGAGCTTGCTCGCGAAAAACTTGAAGGCGCCGCGTTTATCCAGAATAAACGCGTCATCGTTAACGTTCTTCGCGAGCAAGCTCACTCCTACAGGAGGTGGGGCTTGTTTGTATATTAAGGCCGCTTGCGGTTACTGATCAGCGTGCCCACACCGGTATCGGTGAAGATTTCCAGCAGGATCGCATTCGGTACCCGGCCATCAAGGATCAGCGAGCTACCCACACCGCCCTGTACGGCTTCCAGCGCGCAACGGATCTTCGGCAGCATGCCGCCGTAGATGGTGCCGTCGGCGATCAGGTCGTCCACCTGTTGGGTGGTCAGGCCGGTCAGCACCTTGCCTTCCTTGTCCATCAGGCCGGCGATGTTGGTCAGCAGCATCAGCTTTTCAGCCTTCAGGGCTTCGGCCACTTTGCCCGCCACCAGGTCAGCGTTGATGTTGTAGGACTCGCCGTTGGCGCCCACGCCGATCGGCGCAATCACCGGAATGAAGTCGCCCTTGACCAGCAGGTTCAGCAGGTCGGTATTGATACCGATCACTTCACCCACTTGGCCGATGTCGATGATTTCCGGTTGGGTCATCTCCGGCGTCTGGCGGGTCACGGTCATTTTTTTCGCGCGGATCAGCTCGGCGTCTTTACCGGTCAGGCCGATGGCGCTGCCGCCGTGGCGGTTGATCAGGTTGACGATGTCTTTGTTGACCTGGCCGCCGAGGACCATCTCCACCACGTCCATGGTCTGCGCGTCGGTGACGCGCATGCCATCGATGAAATGACTCTCGATCGACAACCGCTTGAGCAAATCGCCGATTTGCGGGCCGCCGCCATGCACGACGACCGGGTTGATCCCAACGGCCTTCATCATCACGATGTCGCGGGCGAAGCCGGTTTTCAGCTCCTCGCTTTCCATGGCATTGCCGCCGTACTTGATCACCAGCGTCTTGCCGACGTAGCGTCGAATGTAAGGCAACGCTTCGGACAGGACCTTGGCGGTGTTGGCAGCGGCTTCGCGTTCGAGGGTCATTCAGGGCTCCGGTAAAAAGTCAGAACGGTAATTGGAGATCAGGGGCAACACGTTTCAACTGGGCGTGGAACACGTCCTTGATGCGCTGCAACTCAGCCTCGGTATCCGCCTCGAAGCGCAGGACCAGCACCGGTGTGGTGTTGGACGCGCGAACCAGGCCCCAGCCTTTGGCATAATCGACTCGCACACCATCAATGGACGTCAGGTGGGCGCCTTCGCCCCATTGCGCATCGTGCAGTGCGTCAATGATGCTGAATTTGCTCTCTTCGGTCACATGGATATTGATCTCTGGCGTGGAAATATCGTTCGGGAAGGTCTGGAACAGCTCCTCGCACGTCGATTTTTCCTTGCTGAGTATCTCCAGCAGGCGCGCGGCGCTGTAAATACCGTCATCAAAGCCGAACCAGCGCTCCTTGAAGAACACGTGGCCGCTCATTTCGCCGGCCAACAGGGCGCCGGTTTCCTTCATTTTCTTTTTGATCAACGAGTGACCGGTCTTCCACATCAGCGGGCGACCGCCATATTCCTTGATCAGCGGCGTCAGGCGGCGGGTGCACTTCACGTCGAAGATGATCTCGGCGTTCGGGTTGCGCGCCACCACGTCGCGGGCGAACAGCATC
This sequence comes from Pseudomonas cedrina subsp. fulgida, assembly GCA_016937595.1. GTDB lineage: Bacteria > Pseudomonadota > Gammaproteobacteria > Pseudomonadales > Pseudomonadaceae > Aquipseudomonas > Aquipseudomonas fulgida. The sequence goes on from JAFHKH010000050.1 coordinate 11,808, forward strand.
AGCAGGCGGTCCGGAAACACGATCTCGCCGGTCTCGGTCACCACGCCCACGCGGTCGCCATCGCCGTCGAACGCCAGGCCGACGTCAGCCCCGGTTTCCTTGACCTTGGCGATCAGGTCCACCAGGTTTTCAGGCTTGCCCGGGTCCGGGTGGTGGTTGGGGAAATTGCCGTCGACGTCGCAGAACAATGGGATCACTTCGCAGTTCAGGGCCTCAAGCAACTGCGGGGCGATTACGCCGGCCGCGCCGTTGCCGCAATCCACCACCACCTTGAGGCGGCGCGCGAGTTTGACGTCGCGGGTGATTTCGTCAGAGTAGCGCTGCAGGATGTCGACTTTGGTGACGGTGCCCTGGCCGCTGGTCAGGTCGTTGGTTTTGAGGCGCGTGTGCAGGGCCTGGATCTGTTCATTGGCGAGGGTGTCGCCAGCGATGACGATCTTGAAGCCGTTGTAGTCCGACGGGTTATGGCTGCCGGTGAGCATCACCCCGGACTTGCCGGCCAGTACGTTGGCGGCGTAGTACAGCGCCGGCGTCGGTACCAGGCCCACGTCGCTGACGTGGCAGCCACTGTCGGCCAGGCCCTGGATCAGTTGTTCCACCAGCTCCGGGCCGGACAGTCGACCGTCACGGCCGACCGAGACGTTGGGCTCGCCTTGGGCCAGGCTCTGGGAGCCGATGGCGCGGCCAATCCAGTAGGCGGTTTCGGCGGTCAGCGTCTTGGGCACCACGCCACGAATGTCATAGGCGCGAAAGATGCTGTCGGGGAATGTCGGGGCTACTCGGGCTGCGGTACTCATCGCGGGGGGAAACTCCATCTGAAGGGGGCAAGGCTGGCCTTAATGACTGGCCGGCAGGCTCAAACTGAAGGGTATGACGGTGTTTTCGGCAGAGAGTTCGTGGTGCAAAAATGCCATCGGAGCACGGGCTTATTCTTGATGGCTGCTTAACGCATTGATTTTTATAGTAAAATATCACTGATAAAATCCACGCATTCTTGGCCCTGAAACGCCCGGAGGTGCCTCAGGCCGGGTTATGTCGCCCAGCCTGACTCAGCTTAGTCAGTGGCTGCCGGAATGCCCGAAACCGCCGGCGCCACGTTGGGTTTCATCGAATTCCTGCACCAGCTCGAAGTGCGCCTGCACCACCGGCACCAGCACCAACTGGGCGATGCGTTCACCCACGGCGATGTTGAACGCGGTCTGGCCACGGTTCCAGCACGACACCATCAGTTCGCCCTGGTAATCCGAGTCGATCAGGCCCACCAGGTTGCCCAGCACGATGCCGTGCTTATGGCCCAGGCCGGAGCGCGGCAGGATCAGCGCCGCCAGGCCGGGGTCGCCGACGTAGATCGACAGGCCGGTCGGAATCAGCAGGGTCTGGCCCGGTTCAAGCACCGTGTCTTGCTTGAGCATGGCGCGCAGGTCGAGGCCGGCGGAGCCTGGAGTGGCGTAGGCCGGCAGCGGGAATTCGGTACCGATGCGAGGGTCGAGGATCTTGGCTTGCAAAGCGTGCATGGAGATTAAACCTGATTCAGCCGTTGGGCGATAAAAGAGATCAGTTGGCGGGCAATCTTGCCTTTACTGGTCTGGGCGAAAAGAGTGGCGTGCAGTTCGCGGTCGATCACGCTGCAGGCGTTTTCCTCGCTGTTGAAGCCGATGCTTGGGTTGGCGACATCGTTGGCAACGATCAGGTCGAGGTTTTTGTCTTTCAATTTGCGTGCTGCGTAGTCCAGCAAGTGCTCCGTTTCGGCGGCAAAACCGACGCTGAACGGACGGTCCGGACGCGTGGCGATGGTGGCCAGGATGTCCGGGTTGCGCACCATTTGCAGGAGCAGACCGTCACCGCTTGTAGGGTCTTTCTTGAGTTTGTGCGGGGCGACAACTTCCGGGCGGTAGTCCGCAACCGCGGCCGAGGCGATAAACAGGTCGCAGGGAATGGCCGCTTCACAGGCCGCCAGCATGTCGCGGGCGCTGACTACGTCGATTCGCGTGACCCGGTCCGGGGTCGGCAAATGCACCGGGCCGGTGATCAGGGTCACGCGTGCGCCTGCCTCGACCGCCGCTTCAGCCAGCGCAAAGCCCATTTTCCCTGAGCTATGGTTGGTGATGTAGCGCACCGGGTCGATGTTCTCCTGGGTCGGGCCCGCCGTGATCAGCACGTGCTTGCCGGTCAGGGCCAGGTGCTGGAAGCATTCGGCGGCGCACAGCGCCAGGTCGGTGGCTTCGAGCATGCGGCCCATGCCGACATCGCCGCAGGCCTGGCTGCCGGACGCCGGGCCGAACACCTTCAGGCCACGACTTTGCAGCAGTTGCGTGTTGGCCTGGGTGGCCGGGTCGCGCCACATGGCCTGGTTCATGGCCGGGGCAATGGCGACGGTGGCGTCGGTGGCGAGTACCAGGGTGGTCAGCAGGTCGTCGGCGATGCCTTGGGCCAGGCGCGCGATCAGGTCGGCGGTGGCCGGCGCGATCAGCACCAGGTCGGCCCACTTGGCCAGCTCGATATGCCCCATCGCGGCTTCGGCTGCCGGGTCCAGCAGGTCCAGGTGAACCGGGTGCCCGGACAAGGCCTGCAGGGTCAGTGGCGTGATGAACTCACTGCCGCCGCGCGTCATGACCACGCGCACCTCGGCGCCGTGGTCGAGGAGCCTGCGGACCAGCTCTGCGCTCTTGTAGGCGGCAATGCCGCCGCCAACGCCGAGAACGATGCGTTTCCGATACAGACGCTGCATTGGTTTGCCTTTCCAGTTCAGTGATGCCGGTTCAGTGGCGCCTGCGATGCCCCCTCCCCAGGGGAAATCACATGCAAAAAAGAGGGCCTACGATAACACAGCGTCCGCGCGGCAACAGCGCTGCACGTGGCGCATAGGGAGAGGGAGTCAGGATGAGTATTCGCGATTGGCCGGTGGCAGAGCGGCCGCGAGAGAAACTTTTGGAATGGGGCGCTGCGAGTCTGTCGGATGCCGAGTTGCTGGCGATTTTCCTGCGCACGGGGGTTTCCGGCAGGAGCGCGGTGGACCTGGCGCGTCACCTGTTGGCGCAATTCGGCGGTTTGCGCCCGCTGCTGGAGGCCAGCCAGACGCTGTTCAGCCAGCAGTTGGGGCTGGGGCCAGCGAAGTTTGCCCAGTTGCAGGCAGTGCTGGAAATGTCCCGGCGCCATATGGCTGAACGCCTGCGCACCGATTCGGTGTTGGAAAGCCCGGTGGCCGTGCGCGATTACCTCAAGGCACTGTTGCGCCATGAGCCTCATGAAATCTTCGGCTGCCTGTTTCTTGATTCAAAGCATCGGGTGCTGGGTTTCGAGGCATTGTCCCAAGGCACCATCGACGCCGCCGTGGTCTACCCCCGGCAGGTGGTCAAGCGCGCCCTGGCGTATAACGCGGCGGCATTGATCCTGTGCCACAACCATCCTTCCGGCAGCGCCGAGCCCAGTGCGGCTGATCGAAAACTGACCAAGGTACTGCAGAAGGCGCTGGACGTGGTGGATGTGCGAGTGCTGGATCACATCATCGTTGGGGATGGAGACCCGTTGTCGATGGCGGAATATGGCTGGATGTAAGCCCGCCCCTCGGGGCGGGCCTGGTGCTCAGGGCTTGACGCTGACTTTTGAAAAGTCCTGGCGCCCGAACGGGCTCACCTGATAGCCCTGGACACTCTTGCGTGCCAGCGCAAACGCCGTCGGATGTGCCAATGGCAGCCACAGCGCCTGCTGCTGGATCTGCGCCTGGGCCTGCTGGTACAGCTTGCTGCGTACCCCTTGCTCGCTGGTGGTCTTGCCGGCGCTGATCAGCTTGTCCAGCGCGGGGTCGCAATAGCGGGCGAAGTTGGTGCCGGATTTCACCGCCGCGCAGGAGAACTGCGGGGTGAGGAAGTTATCCGGGTCGCCATTATCGCCGGCCCAGCCCATGAACAGCAGGTCGTGCTCGCCGGCTTTGGCGCGGCGGATCAGTTCGCCCCATTCGATCACGCGGATCTCGGCCTGGATGCCGACCTTGGCCAGGTCAGCCTGCAGCAGTTGTGCGCCCAGGTTCGGGTTGGGGTTGAGCAGGCTGCCGGTGGGACGGGTCCAGATCGTGGTCTTGAAACCGTCCTTGAGGCCGGCACGGTCGAGCAGTGCCTTGGCCTTGGCGAGGTCCTGTGGATAACCGGGCAGCTCTTTGGCGTAGCTCCAGGTGTTGGGCGGGAACGGTCCGTTGGCCGCTTCGGCGGTCCCTTCGAATACGGCCTTGAGGTAGCTGCCTTTGTCGAAGGCCAGGTTGATCGCCTGGCGCACTTCGGGCTTGTCCAGGGGCGGATGCTGGCTGTTGATGGCCACGAAGGCGGTCATGAACGCGGCGGTTTTTTCCACCTTGAGCGCCGGGTCCTTGTCGGCCTCACCCACATCCAGTGGCTTGGGCGACAGGGCGATCTGGCATTCGTTGCGGTGCAACTTCTGCAGGCGCACGTTGGCATCCGGGGTGATGGCGAAGATCAAGTTATCCACAGCGGGCTTGCCGGCGAAATAGTCCGGATTGGCCTTGTAGCGCACCACGGCATCTTTCTGGAACCGGCTGAAAATGAACGGCCCGGTGCCGATCGGCTGGCTGTTGAGCTTTTCCGGCGTGCCGGCCTTGAGCAGTTTGTCGGCGTATTCCGCCGGATAGATCGACGCAAAGCCCATGCTCAGGGCCGCAAGGAACGTGGAATCGGCGTGATCCAGGGTAAAGCGCACGGTCAGCGGGTCAAGGGCGTCGATCTTCTTGACCAGGGTGGGCAACTGCAGGGACTGGGCGTGAGGGAAGCCGCTCTGGGCGATCTTGTGCCACGGGTTGGCCGGGTCGAGCATGCGCTCGAAGCTGAAGCGCACGTCTTCGGCGGTCAGGGTACGGCTTGGCGTAAAGTACTCGGTGCGATGGAACTTCACATCCGGGTGCAGCTTGAAGGTGTAGGTCAGGCCATCCGGCGAGACTTCCCAACTGTCTGCCAGGCTTGGCACCAGCTTGCCGCTGGCCGCGTCATAGTCGACCAGGCGGTTCATCAGCACATCGGCGGAGGCGTTGGTGGTGGTCAGCGAGTTGTATTGCACCACATCGAACCCTTCCGGGCTGGCCTCGGTGCAAACGCTCAGGTTGGTGGCCGCGAACGCCGCCGGAGCGATAAATAGAGGGGCAAGCAAGAGCGGTAGGGCAGCGAGGCGCATGTTCGGTTTCCTTTGCAGATCGAAGGCCCATCTGCGAGTGCAGTCTGGAAAAGTCCTACCGTAGTGGTCTGATAGCTAAATGACTAGTCCATTTTTGCCTGTGCTTTTGCCTCAAATGCTGTTTTGATGGCGCCTCAGCGCGTTTCGCCAAGCACTTCACCGTGCATCTGGGCGCTGTAAAACATTCTGTGCGACGAGCGGTCGGCTGTGGCAGCGGCCCCTCCTGGCAACGGTTCGACTGTGTTTTAGCTGGATTCACGCCGGTAAAAACACACGGGCTGTTGTTGCACCAGGGTCTTTCTGGTATAAAGCAGCGCTCTTTTCTAGGGGCCCGGTTCCTTCGCTTGTAGGTGTAGCCGGTAAGACCCTAAAGAAACGCGGCGCCTGGCGCCAAATGACTGAGAGATTAAGCGGCCAACCCATGCCGGGTTGGGCATGTGGTTTTAGAGGGCTGAGGCATGTCGAGAGTCTGTCAAGTTACCGGTAAGGGTCCGGTGACTGGGAATAACATTTCCCACGCAAATAACAAAACCCGTCGTCGTTTCCTGCCGAACCTGCAGCATCACCGCTTCTGGGTTGAAGAAGAGAAACGTTTTGTTCGCCTGCGTGTATCTGCCAAAGGCATGCGCATTATCGACAAGCGTGGCATCACTGTCGTGCTGGCCGAAATTCGTGCCGCTGGCAAGATCTAAGGAGCTCTATCATGCGTGAATTGATTCGAATGATCTCTAGCGCCGGTACTGGTCACTTCTACACTACCGACAAGAACAAGCGTACTACCCCGGACAAGCTCGAAAAGAAAATGTTCGACCCGCGCGTTCGCAAGCACGTGATCTACAAAGAAGGCAAAATCAAGTAATTGATTTTCTTCCTTGTGAAAAAAAGCCCGTATCTCACGATGCGGGCTTTTTTTTGCCTGATGGTTCCCACGCTCTGAACTGAGCCCGCCCCGGACGCGCTGCGTCCCGCTGCACCCTCAGCCTTTGTGTTCGAACATACGTAGATCTTGCGGCAGGGCTCCAGCACTTCCCAAGTGCCGCTGAACCCGGCGGGGATTACGAACCGGTCACCGGCGCGCAAGGTCTTGGCATTGCCGTCGGCATCGCGCAGCACCGACACGCCTTGCACAATCTCGCAATATTCATGCTCGGTGTAGTTGACCTTCCATTGCCCGACCTCACCTTCCCAGACGCCGGCGTTCATCTGGCCGCACGGGCTGTTGTAGTGGTTGTAGACGGTCTGTTCGGGATCGCCCTTGAGGATTTTTTCGGCATCAGGGCGGTAGCGTTCGGGGGCGGTGCTGGCTTGGCTGAAATCGACGATGTCCTGGATGCTCATGTGCGTGTCCCGTCTGGCCTGCGGTTGGAGAGCCCAAAGTCTATGTTTATTAAAATGAACATCGCAAGGGTGTTTGCCGGCGTTATGTCAAATATATTGAAACATCCCCAGCCGCTGGTTTAGGGTGGCAGTTGCCTTGAGCCGAACAGCAGGCTGGCCAGGCAAGTATTCCAAGGGGCTGCCGGGCGACATCGTCTGGCCCTCGCATTCAATAAGAGGAGGACGCTCGCATGACCACCCTGACCCGTGCCGACTGGGAACAACGCGCCAAGGACCTGAAGATCGAAGGCCGCGCCTACATCAATGGCGAGTACACCGCTGCCGTTTCCGGTGACACCTTCGAATGCATCAGCCCGGTCGATGGCCGCCTGCTGGCCACTGTTGCCAGCTGTGACGCCGACGACGCCCAGCGCGCCGTGGAAAATGCCCGCGCCACGTTCAATTCCGGCGTCTGGTCGCGTCTGGCGCCGGCCAAGCGCAAAGCCGCCATGCTCCGTTTCGCCGCGTTGCTAAAGGCCAATGCCCAAGAGTTGGCGCTGCTCGAAACCCTGGACATGGGCAAGCCGATCAGCGATTCCCTGAACATCGACGTACCCGGCGCGGCGAATGCCCTGAGCTGGAGCGGCGAGGCCATCGACAAAATCTACGACGAAGTCGCCGCGACCCCGCATGACCAACTGGGTCTGGTGACGCGCGAGCCTGTTGGTGTTGTCGGCGCCATCGTGCCGTGGAACTTCCCGCTGATGATGGCCTGCTGGAAACTGGGGCCTGCGCTGTCGACCGGTAACTCGGTCATCCTCAAGCCGTCCGAAAAATCCCCGTTGACGGCCATCCGTATCGCGGCCCTGGCCGTTGAAGCCGGTATTCCAAAAGGTGTGTTCAACGTGCTGCCGGGCTATGGTCACACCGTGGGCAATGCGCTGGCGCTGCACATGGATGTCGACACCCTGGTGTTCACCGGTTCGACCAAGATCGCCAAGCAACTGTTGATCCGCTCCGGCGAGTCGAACATGAAGCGCGTGTGGCTGGAAGCCGGGGGCAAGAGCCCGAACATCGTGTTTGCCGATGCGCCGGACCTGCAAGCCGCCGCCGAATCCGCCGCTGGCGCGATTGCTTTCAACCAGGGCGAAGTCTGCACCGCCGGTTCGCGCCTGCTTGTGGAGCGCTCCATCAAGGACAAATTCCTGCCGCTGGTGATCGAGGCCCTCAAGGGCTGGAAACCCGGTAACCCACTGGACCCTGCCACCAACGTCGGTGCTCTGGTGGATACCCAGCAGATGAACACCGTGCTTTCCTACATTGAAGCCGGCCATGCCGATGGCGCCAAGTTGGTCGCTGGTGGCAAGCGCACTCTGGAAGAAACCGGTGGCACCTATGTCGAGCCAACGATTTTCGACGGCGTGACCAACGCGATGAAAATCGCCCAGGAGGAGATCTTTGGCCCGGTCCTGTCGGTGATCACCTTCGACAGCGCCGAGGAGGCGGTCAAGATCGCCAACGACACGGTTTATGGCCTGGCCGCAGCGGTGTGGACCGCCGATATCTCCAAGGCACACCTGACCGCCAAGGCGCTGCGTGCCGGCAGTGTGTGGGTCAACCAGTACGATGGCGGCGACATGACCGCGCCGTTTGGTGGCTTCAAGCAGTCGGGTAACGGTCGCGACAAGTCGCTGCATGCGTTCGACAAATACACCGAGCTGAAGGCGACCTGGATCAAGCTGTAACCAACACCGCAGGTCAAAAATGTGGGAGCGGCTTGTGTGGGAGCTGGCTTGCCTGCGATAGCATCACCTCGGTGCAGCTGAAAACCGAGGTGTCTGCATCGCGGGCAAGCCC
>JAFHKH010000500.1 GCA_016937595.1 Pseudomonas cedrina subsp. fulgida
CTGGCCGAACGCAGGCTTGCTCGCGAAGGCGGTGTGTCAGTCGATACAGCATCAACTGACAGACTGCATTCGCGAGCAAGCCCGCTCCCACATTTTGGCCTTCAGTGCCTGGAAAGTAGCGTCAGAGCACTTTGTCCAGGGTGATCGGAAACTCCCGCACGCGCTTGCCGGTGGCGTGATAAATCGCATTCGCCACCGCCGCCGCTACCCCGACAATCCCGATTTCCCCCACCCCCTTGGAACCCAGGGCGTTGACGATCTCGTCGTGCTCTTCGACAAACACCACGTCAATCTCGCCAATATCGGCGTTTACCGGAATGTGGTATTCCGCCAGGCTGTGGTTCATGTAGCGTCCCAAGTGATGGTCGATCTGGGTCTCTTCGTGCAGGGCCATGCCGACGCCCCAGACCACCCCGCCGAGGATCTGGCTACGGGCCATCTTCGGGTTGACCACGCGCCCGGCGGCGATGGCGCTGACCACGCGGCTGACCTTGATGGTGCCCAGGTCCTCATCCACCCGCACCTCGACAAACACCGCCGAATGGGTCGCCGTGGCGTAGCCTTCACGTTTCTTGTCCGGCTCACTGTCGACCTGCACCTGCAAGGCGTCTTCACCGCTGTCCTTGACCAGTTGTGCCAACGACACACTCACGTCGCCGCTATGCAGTTGGCCGTCTTCGAAGCGTACGGACTCGGCGTCCTTGAACACCGGGTAGGTCTGCCGGGCAACTTTCGACAGCTTGGCGGTCAGCGCTTCGCAGGCCTGCTGCACAGCGGTGCCGACGGAAGACACGGTGAACGAGCCGCCCTGCAGCGGCGCGGTGGGCAGTGATGAATCACCCAGCACAAAGGTCACGTCCTCCACTGCCACGCCGCTGGCCTGGGCCGCGATCTGGGTCATCACCGTGTAGGTACCGGTGCCGATATCGGTGGTGGCGCTGCTGACCGTCAGCTTGCCCTGCGCGTCGATCCGCGCCTTGGCGCTGGCTTTCATCTGCATGGCCTCCCACACGCCGCCGGCCATGCCCCAGCCGATCAACTGGCGGCCGTCGCGCATGCTGCGCGGTTCCGGGTTGCGCTGGCCCCAGCCGAAACGCTCGGCACCTTCGCTGTAACACTCGCGCAGGGCCTTGCTCGACCAGGGCTTGTCTTCGTTCTGGTTGCGTTCGGCGTAATTGATCAGGCGCAGTTGCACCGGGTCGATGCCCAAGGCGCAGGCCAACTCGTCCATGGCGCACTCCAGGCCGATGACCCCGAGGGCCGCACCCGGCGCGCGCATGTCCAAGGGGGTGAACACGTCCAGCGGCACCAACTTATACGTCAGTTGTACGTTGTCGCAGTGGTAGAGCATGCCGCTCCATTCCACCACGTGTTCGCTGAAATCCTCGAAGCGCGACGTCTGGCCGATAGCCGTATGCGCCAATGCCAGCAGACGGCCATTGGCCGCGGCGCCCATTTGCAAACGCTGCAACGTGCGCGGGCGGTAGCCGAAAGTGAACATCTGCTGGCGCGTCAGCGTGACCCGCACCGAACGCTTGAGCGCCAGCGAGGCCATCACCGCCAGCGGCAATTGATACTGCAGGCGCAGGCCGGAGCCAAAAGCGCCGCCGACGAACGCGGCAAAGATGCGCACCTGGCTTTTATCCAGGCCAAACACTTTCTGCACGTAGGCCTGGCAGTTCTGCGGGCCCTGGGTCTTATCATGGATATGCAGGGTGCCGTCCGCCTGGTACAGCACCGTGCTGGCGTGGGGCTCCATGGGGTTGTGGTGTTCGACCGGCGTGCTGTAGTGCAGGTCCAGGCTGACGGCGGCGCCGGCCCATTCGGCCTGGAAGTTGCCGCGCGGCGCGGGAGGGGTTTGTGGCGAGGGATGCGCGCGCTCCTGTTGGGCGAGCAGATCGGTCTCGAAGGTTTCGGTTTCGTACTCGATCTGCACCAGTGAGCCGGCATGCCGCGCCAGCTCAAGGTTATCGGCGATCACCAAGGCCAGGGGCTGGCCGCTGTACAGCACACGGTCGTTGTAGAGCGGGCGAAACGGCGAACCGTCGGCCGCATCCGCGTCCTGGAAGGCATCGTCGTAGCTCGCGATTTTGGGCCGGTTGAGGTGGTGGATGACGTCCACCACGCCCGGCAACGCCAAGGCCCTGGACGCATCGATGTTAACCACACGGCCCTTGGCAATGCTGCTCGACACGACACTGCCGTGGAGCAGACCTTGTTCAGGAAACTCACCGGCATAACGCGCCTGCCCAGTGACCTTGAGCAGACCGTCGACACGGTCCAGGGGTTTTCCGATAGCGGTCATGGGCGTTCTCCTGCGACAGCGGCGTCACTCAGGGCACGAATAATCCCCCGGCGTGCCAGCTTGATCTTGAAGCCGTTGTGCGCCAGCGGCTCGGCGTCCTGCAGCAGTGCGTCTGCAGCCTGGCTGAAGGTTTCGCGGCTGACGACCTGGCCGATCAACGAGGTTTCCACCGCGCGGTCACGCCAGGGTTTGTGGGCCACGCCGCCCAGCGCCAGGCGCGCGTCGATGATGGTGTCGCCGTCCAGCTCGAGCGCTGCGGCCACGGACACCAGGGCAAAGGCATAGGAGGCACGGTCGCGGATTTTCAGATAATTGCTATGGCTGGCCAGGTTGTCAGCGGGCAGTTCGATGGCGGTGATCAGCTCATCATCGGCCAATTGGTTGTCGCGCTGCGGCGCATCACCGGGCAGGCGATGGAAGTCGGCAAATTCGATGACCCGCGCGCCGCCGCGACCTTCGACGTGCACCCGCGCTTCCAGTGCCGCCAGGGCCACGCACATGTCCGAAGGATGGGTCGCGACGCACTGTTCACTGGCGCCGAGAATCGCGTGGATGCGGTTCAAGCCGGTGCGCGCCGGGCAACCACTGCCGGGCTCACGCTTGTTGCAGGGCACACTGGCGTCATAGAAGTAGTAGCAGCGGGTGCGCTGCAACAGGTTGCCGCCGGTACTGGCCATGTTGCGCAGTTGCGGCGAGGCGCCCGCGAGGATCGCCTGGGACAGCAGTGGATAACGCTGTTCGATCAGCGGGTGCCAGGCCAGGTCGGCGTTGCTCACCAGGGCGCCGATCAGCAAGCCGCCCTCGGCCGTCTCCTGAATGTGGTTTAACGGCAACCCGGTGATATCGATCAGATGCTCGGGGCGGCTGATGTTTTCCTTCATCAGGTCCAGCAGGTTGGTGCCACCGGCGATAAACCGTGAAGCGCCGCTGCTCAGGTGCACAGCCTCCTGCACATCGGCCGGTTTGCTGTAGTGGAAGGGATTCATTGTTCACCTCCCAAGACGTCCTGCACAGCCTCGCGAATATTGTTGTAGGCACCGCAGCGGCACAGGTTGCCGCTCATCAGCTCCTGGATCTGCGCGCTGTCGTGGGCGCGCCCTTCATTGACCAGGCCGACAGCCGAGCAGATCTGGCCAGGGGTGCAATAACCGCATTGGAAGGCGTCGTGCTTGATAAAGGCCTGCTGCATCGGGTGCAGTTGGTCACCGGTGGCCAGGCCTTCGATGGTGGTCAGCTCGGCGCCGTCGCACATCACGGCCAGGGTCAGGCAGGCATTGATCCGTTTGCCGTCGCGCAACACCGTGCAGGCACCGCATTGGCCGTGGTCGCAGCCTTTCTTGCTGCCCACCAGATCAAGCTGTTCGCGCAAAAGGTCGAGCAACGTGGTCCAGGGCAGCACATCCAATTGGCGATCCTGGCCGTTGAGGCTCAGGCGTATCGAGTGGCTGACGAACGGTTGATCCGCCGCGCCATTGGGGGTCGCGCTCATAAACACCTCACGGGTTGGTGTACATCCGCGGCGTTCTGGGAAGTCGCCGTCTCAGGGGTACGACTTCCACAGGTTTTGAGCGTTCAAGCGGATTGATCAGCGGATATTGAGCAGCGTCTTGAGGGTGTTGCGCGGTGGATTGATCGAGGCGTTGCTGTATTCGAACCAGCCTTGCGCCTGCACATTCAGCTCGAACACGTAGATATAGCCCATCAACGTGCCCGCCCCGGTGCAGGCCTGGCTGACGTTGCCGACCTGGCACACAGCGGTCCGCTGGCCATTGAGCACGGCACCATTAAACAGGCCCACCGGGTTATTACCCAGGCCGACTTCCATCACCGACACCTGGGTGGGCCCGCGGTGCGTGCACATCTGCGTGGTGTTCACGCGTTCAGGGATGGTTTCCGTGCAAGCCGCCGACTCGACCTTGAACACGCGCACCTCGCTCAAGGGCGGTGCAGTGGCGCCCCATGCCGGTGCTGCCCCGAGCCACAGGCTCAGACAAGGGATCAGGACTAGACTCCACGGGTTGGGGTTTTTCATGGGGCGGATGACCTAGGTTTAAACGTCGGCGCAGTATGCCTCAAGGCCTCGGCTGCTGGTATGATGCGCCGCTTTTTCCGATCCTCTCTGAAACCACAGGCGCTTGGCGCAGTTTGTGCTTTGACTTAGAGGTCAACAAATAACGACGCAACCCAGCGTCACAGGGAGCAGGCATGCTGGAAAAGCTGTTTCAACTCAAGGCACACAACACCAACGTGCGCACCGAGATCCTCGCGGGCATCACGACGTTCCTGGCCATGGCCTACATCCTGTTCGTGAACCCGAGCATCCTCGGCGAGACCGGCATGGACAAGGGCGCGGTGTTCGTCGCGACCTGCCTGGCGGCCGCCATCGGTTCAACCGTGATGGGCCTGATCGCCAACTACCCGATCGCCCTGGCACCGGGCATGGGCCTCAATGCCTTCTTTACCTACACGGTGGTCCTGCACATGGGCCACACCTGGCAGGTGGCGCTGGGCGCGGTATTCATCTCGGCGGTGTTGTTCTTCCTGCTGTCGATTTTTCGCATCCGTGAATGGATCATCAACGCCATTCCGCTGCCCCTGCGCTCGGCGATTGCCGCGGGTATCGGCCTGTTCCTGGCGCTGATCGCGCTGCATAACGCCGGTATCGTGGTGAGCAACCCCGCCACCATGGTGGGCCTTGGCGACCTGAAACAACCCGCGCCGATCCTGGCCACCCTGGGTTTCGTGCTGATCGTCGCGCTGGAAGCCCTGGCCGTACGCGGCGCGGTGCTGATCGGCATCCTGGCGGTGACCATCGCCTCCATCGTATTGGGCTTCACCCCATTTATCGGCGTGACCTCGGTACCCCCGTCCCTGGCCCCGACCTTTTTGCAACTGGATATCAAGGGTGCGCTGGATATCGGCCTGGTCAGCGTGATCTTCGCCTTCCTTTTCGTGGACTTGTTCGATAACTCCGGCACCCTGATCGGCGTGGCCAAGCGTGCCGGCTTGATGGGCAAGGACGGCCATATGCCGAAAATGGGCCGTGCGCTGATCGCCGACAGCACCGCCGCCATGGCCGGTTCGCTGCTGGGTACGTCGACCACCACCAGCTACATCGAATCCGCTGCGGGCGTGAGTGCCGGTGGCCGTACCGGCTTGACCGCCATCGTGGTCGCGATCCTGTTCCTGCTGGCGTTGTTCTTCTCGCCACTGGCGGCCAGCGTGCCGGCCTACGCCACGGCGCCAGCGCTGCTGTTTGTGGCGGTGTTGATGACCCAGGGCCTGGCTGAAATCGACTGGGACGACATTACCGTTGCAGCGCCGGTGGTGATCACCGCCCTGGCGATGCCTTTCACTTACTCCATCGCCAACGGCATCGCCTTCGGTTTCATCGCCTGGACCGCCATCAAGCTGCTTTCGGGCCGCTACCGTGAGCTGAACCCGGCACTGGTGATTCTGTCGATTCTGTTTGTGATCAAGCTGGGCTGGTTCAACGCATGACTTTTGACGCCGCACGCTACACCGCTCAACTGCAGGACAAGGTCACGCGCTTGCGTGACCTGCTGGCGCCGTTCGACGCGCCCGAGCCGCAGGTCTTCGATTCACCGCTGCAGCACTTTCGCCTGCGGGCGGAGTTCCGCCTATGGCGCGAGGGCGGCGAGCGCCACTACGCGATGTTTTCGCAGGACGACAAGCGCACACCGATCCTGATCGAAGACTTCCCGATTGCCAGCCAGCGCATCAACCAGTTGATGCCGCAACTCAAGGCCGCCTGGCAAGCCAGCGCGGCCCTGAGCCACAAGTTGTTCCAGGTGGAGTTCCTGACCACCCTGGCCGGCGACGCGATGATCACCCTGTGCTATCACCGCCCGCTGGACGAGCATTGGCATAGCGCGGCGAACAAACTGGCAACAGACCTGAACGTGAGCATCATCGGCCGCTCCAAGGGCAAGCGCGATGTGATCGGCCATGACTACGTGGTGGAAAAACTCGAAGTGGGCGGCCGTACCTTCAGCTACCGCCAACCTGAAGGCGCCTTTACCCAGCCCAACGGCACCGTGAACCAGAAGATGCTCAACTGGGCATACGAAGCCTTGGGCGATCGCCCGGACGATCTGCTTGAGCTGTACTGCGGCAACGGAAACTTCACCCTGCCGCTGGCGACCCGCGTGCGCAACGTGCTGGCCACCGAGATCAGCAAGACATCAGTGGCCGCCGCGCTGAGCAACCTGGATGAGAATGCCGTGGGTAACGTCACGCTGGTGCGCCTGTCGGCTGAAGAACTCACCGAAGCCCTCAACGAAGTGCGCCCGTTCCGCCGCCTGCACGGCATCGACCTGAAAAGCTACGCGTTCGGCAGCGTGTTCGTCGACCCGCCGCGCGCCGGCATGGACCCGGACACCTGCGAACTGACCCGACGCTTCGACAACATCCTGTACATCTCCTGCAACCCGCAGACGCTGGCGGCGAACATCGCGCAGTTGCATGACACACACCGTATTACCCAATGCGCGATGTTTGACCAGTTCCCGTGGACGCACCATATGGAATCCGGGGTGTTGCTGACCCGCAGATAGTCCAGGTCACACGGCGGCTCTAAATGTGAGAGCGGGCTTGCTCGCGA
>JAFHKH010000501.1 GCA_016937595.1 Pseudomonas cedrina subsp. fulgida
GGGCTTGCTCGCGAAGAGGCCGGAACAGGCGCTGAAACTTCAGCCCTTGAACACTTCATCCAACAAATTATGCATCGACCGGAAGGCCCGCTCAGCCGTCTTTGCGTCATACATCATCTTGCCCGGCACATTCGCATGCGGATCGGTGAACGAATGCACCGCACCGCCATAGCTCAGCAGTTGCCAATCCACACCGGCCGCGTTCATTTCGTCTTCGAACGCCGGCAGTTGCTCTCTGGGCACCAACGGGTCGGACGCGCCATGCAGCACCAGTACTGAACCCTTGATGTTCTTGGCGTCCGCCGGGTTCGGCGTGTCCAGGGTGCCGTGGAACGATATCGCCGCCTGGACCGGCGCACCGGTACGCGCCAGCTCCAGGGAGCAGCAACCGCCGAAGCAGAAACCAAAGGTTGCCAGCTTCGACGTGTCTACAGCCGCTTCGGCCTGGCTTTGCAGCTGTTCGAAGGCCGCCTGCATGCGCTTGTTCAGCAACGCGCGGTCGTTTTTCAACGGCATCATCGCGGCACCGGCTTCATCGCCGTTCGACGGACGCACGGCCTGCCCGTACAGGTCAGCGATCAGCACCACGTAGCCTTTGCTGGCCACGCTTTTGGCAATGTCTTCAGCACCCGCACTCACCCCCATCCAGTTCGGCGCCATCAACAGGCCTGGCAATGGGCCCTGATGGCTGGCATCGAACGCCAGGCGGCTTTCATAAGACTGGCCATCAATCTGATAGACCACGGAACGCACAGTGACTTGGCTCATCATTTACTCCAGTTAAGGTGGATTGACGATGCTCCCTGTAGGAGCGAGCTTGCTCGCGAAAAATTCAAGATCACCGCGTTCATTCAGGATACCCGCGTTATCGTTGACGTTTTTCGCGAGCAAGCTCGCTCCTACAGTGAAGCGGTACCGCTATAACGAAAAAACCCGCCGAAGCGGGTTTTTCTACAACGGTGTTAAACCGACAGTTCAACCAACAGCTTGTTCAGTCGGCGCACATAGGCGGCCGGGTCCTTGAGGCTGTCGCCGGCAGCCAGGGCTGCCTGATCGAAGAGGATGTGCGACAGGTCGCCAAAACGCTCTTCGCTCTGCTCGCCATCGAGTTTCTCGATCAGCGGGTGAGCCGGGTTGAATTCGAAGATCGGCTTGGAATCCGGCACCTTCTGGCCGCTGGCTTCGAGGATCTGGCGCATCTGCATGCCCAGGTCCTGTTCGCCGATGGCCAGGATCGCCGGGGAGTCGGTCAGGCGGTGCGAAACCCGCACTTCGCTGACGGCCTCGCCCAGGGAGGCCTTGATCCGCTCAACCAGGCCCTCTTTGGACTTGGCGACTTCTTCGGCTTCTTTCTTCTCTTCTTCGGAGTCCAGGTTACCCAGGTCCAGGTCACCCCGGGCCACGTCGACGAAGGACTTGCCATCGAACTCGGTGAGGTAGCTCATCAGCCACTCATCGATACGGTCGGTCAACAGCAGCACTTCGATGCCTTTCTTGCGGAAGACTTCCAGGTGCGGGCTGTTCTTGACCTGGGCGTAGGTTTCGCCGGTCAGGTAGTAGACCTTGTCCTGACCTTCCTTGGCACGCGCCAGGTACTCGGCCAGGGACACAACCTGCTCGCCATCTTCGCCTTGAGTCGAGGCGAAACGCAGCAGGCCAGCGATTTTTTCCTTGTTGGCAAAATCTTCCGCCGGGCCTTCCTTCATGACCTGGCCGAAGTTTTTCCAGAAGCCCTTGTATTGCTCAGGCTCGTTCTTCGCCAGTTTTTCCAGCATGTCGAGCACGCGCTTGGTCAGCGCCGACTTCATGGAATCGATGATCGGGTCTTTCTGCAGGATCTCCCGCGACACGTTCAACGACAGGTCGTTGGAGTCGACCACGCCCTTGATAAAGCGCAGGTACAGCGGCAGGAAGGATTCCGCCTGGTCCATCACGAACACGCGCTGCACGTAGAGCTTGAGGCCCTTGGGCGCTTCACGCTGGTACAGGTCGAACGGCGCACGGGCCGGCACGTAGAGCAGCGAGCTGTATTCCAGCTTGCCTTCGACCTTGTTGTGGCTCCAGCTCAGCGGGTTCTCGTAGTCGTGACCGATGTGCTTGTAGAACTCCTGGTATTCCTCGTCCTTGATCTCGGTACGCGGACGGGTCCACAGGGCGCTGGCGCGGTTGACCACTTCCCATTCCTGGGCGGGTGCCTCTTCGCCTTCGGCGGCCGCTTGTTCTTTGGGCAACTCGATCGGCAACGCGATATGGTCGGAGTACTTCTTGATGATGTTGCGCAGACGCCAGCCATCGGCGAATTCGTCTTCGGCGGACTTGAGGTGCAGCACGATGCGCGTGCCCCGGTCAGCCTTATCGACCGTGGCGATTTCAAACTCGCCCTCGCCCTTGGAGGCCCAGTGCACGCCTTCGCTGGCGTCGAGGCCGGCACGGCGGGTGAACACTTCGACCTGGTCGGCAACGATAAAGGCCGAATAGAAGCCCACGCCGAATTGGCCGATCAGGTGCGAATCCTTCTTTTGATCGCCCGTGAGGTTCTTCATGAAATCAGCGGTGCCGGATTTGGCGATAGTGCCCAAATGGGTAATCGCGTCTTCACGGCTCATGCCGATGCCGTTGTCTTCGATCGTGACGGTCTTGGCGTCCTTGTCGAAGCTCACACGGATTTTCAGTTCGGCGCCACCTTCCAGCAACGCCGGCTTGGACAGGGCTTCGAAGCGTAATTTGTCGACAGCGTCAGAGGCGTTCGAGATCAATTCGCGAAGGAAGATTTCCTTGTTGGAATACAGCGAATGGATCATGAGGTGCAGCAGTTGCTTCACCTCGGTCTGGAAGCCCAGGGTTTCCTTTTGAGTTTCCACACTCATGGTCATCAAACTCCAATTGGATGGCAGTGGCCGCGCCCGAAAGGGTTGGCGGCGGGTTGTCATCAAAGTTGGGGGCTAAGACCAGGATTTCAAGGGCGGCTCGCTTCCTCGATTTTGAAATGCGCGCGAGCGGTAGCGATGGGCTCGGCCGCCGTGCTTTGCCAGGCGGTAATCGCCACGTTTGCCACCCGCCGGCCCTGGCGCCATACCTGGCAGGTGGCGTACGTGTCACGAAATTGCCCGGCGCGCAGGTAATCCAGGGAAAAATCGATGATTTTGGGAATACCCGGCGCACCGGTAAACACCAGTAAGTGCAGCGCCGCTGACAGCTCCATGAAGCCTGCGATAACCCCGCCGTGCAGCGCCGGCAATATGGGGTTACCAATATTGTCCTTGTTGGCCGGCAGCCGGAACAGCAATTCGTCGCCGAGCCGCGTGCATTCGATGCCGATGAGCCTGGCGTAAGGGATCAGGTTGAGCAGCGCCTCGTAATCGCCGCGCTCATGGGCCTGTTCCAATCGGGTCTTGAATCGGTGCGTCATGCCTGCTCTCCCTTGATCGTGCTGCCCAGCCCTTGCGTGCCCTTGAGGTACTTGCCCATGCGCATGAACGTGCCCACCGCATGGGCAATGGGCTGTTGTGGGTCATCCTGGTAGGCGAAGCCACGGGTGAAAATCACATCGGCGGTCACCCGGTAGCATTGGGCAAAACCGTACACGGGCTGGTGGGGTGCGGCGGGACGCATGTAGTCGACGCGCAGGTCGAGCGTCGGACACACCTCAAATTGCGGCAAGACACACAGGGTGGCCATGCCGCAGGCGGTGTCCATCAGCGACGTCAGCGCGCCACCGTGGATCACGCCGGAGCCGGGATCGCCCACCAGATGCGGCGCATAGGGCATGACCAGTGTCATGCCCTCCTCGCTCGCCTGATAAGTGGTAATACCCAGGACCTGACAGTGGCGCAAGGCGGATACAAAGCGCGTCGCGCGCTCTAACAAAGCATTTTCGGTCATTCGATCCAGACTCTTATTGTGGGTTGATTCAAGGACGAGAGGCGCGCAGCTGAAAGTTCCTTGGCGCGGGGTTTTATATATCTGAACACTAGAAGGAACTAATACTGAACGGCCATGCTCGAAAGGCCAGTAGATATCTTCAATAAGGAGAAACACCCATGCGCAAGACTTTAGCTATTTCCATGATGTTGGCCGCTGCCCTCGGTCTCGCTGCCTGCGATAAGAAATCCGAAGACAAAGCACAAGACGCTGCCGCCCATTCCGAGCAAGCTCAGAAAGATATGGCGAAGGCTCAGGATAAAGTGAACGACGCTGCGAAAGAAAACGCCGATGCTGCCAAAGCTCAGGCTGAATCGAACGAAGCCGCCGCGAAAGAAGCAGCCCCTGCTACCCCTGCCACCGGTTCTTGAGACCGCGGCTTGAAATAGTATTGCTGCAAAAAGAAAGCCCGCTTAGATAGCGGGCTTTTCTTTGTCTGGGCTTTTTATTTGAAAGGTTAATCAGGCGGCGTCTTTAACGGCTTCCAGTGGCGGTGTATCCGTTTGGGTATACACCATCACTTGCAGGACGTCGGAATGAAACTCCCGGCGATACAGCACCAACACCACCGCACTGCTCATCAACATGAACAACCAGGGGCTGACAAACCACGCCAGCATGGTCATGCCGAAGTAATAAGCGCGCAGGCCAAAGTTGAACTGGTTGGCGGCCATGGAAATCACCCGCGCCGCGCGCAGGGCAAATGCGTTGCGCTCCTGCTCCGACACCTGGCGCTCACCGACCATCGGGGCCGAGCCGACCAGCACCGCTGCAAAGTTGTACTGACGCATGCACCAGCTGAACGTGAAGAACGCATAGACGAATACCAACGCCAGGCACAGCAGTTTGATTTCCGACATGCCCTGGGAGGCCTGCTGCACCATGGGGATGTCCGCCAACAGTGACACCGCGCGCTCCGAGGCGCCAAGCACGGTGAGAATGCCGGCCAGAATGATCAGAGTACTGGACGCGAAGAATGACGCGTTGCGCTCCAGGTTGCCGATCACGCTGGCGTCGGCGATGCGGTTGTCGCGCAGCAGCATGCGACGCATCCAGTCTTCCCGGTACAGATGCAACACGCTGGCCAGGCACGCGGTGTCGCGCGCTCTCCAGGTGGCATAGCGGGTGTAACCGCCCCAGCACAGGATGAACCAGAGGGCGGCGAGCAGGTGGATCTGGTTGGTTTCGATGAACGACATGCGGGGCCTCATGCAGGTGAACAGGTGCAAACGCGATACAAAAGGTGGGAGCTGGCTTGC
>JAFHKH010000502.1 GCA_016937595.1 Pseudomonas cedrina subsp. fulgida
CCTTCGCAGCCTCGCTGGGGCTCGACAGCTCCCACATTTGATCTTCGTCGCGGCTGAACACCGCGCTCGCCGGCACAACCGAAATTCCACCGACGCCGCAGCTCCCCTGTGGGAGCTGGTCGATCCTACAACTCGGCCGCCAGGCGCGAACCCTGGTTGATGGCGCGCTTGGCGTCCAGCTCGGCCGCCACATCGGCGCCGCCGATCAGGTGCACGTTCTGGCCGGCGCGACCAGGCCGTCGTGCAATTCGCGCAGCGGGTCCTGGCCGGCGCAGATGACGATGTTGTCCACCGCCAGCACCTGGGGCTCACCCTCGGCGCCGATGCGGATGTGCAGGCCTTCATCGTCGATCTTCAGGTACTCGACGCCGTTGAGCATCTGTACGTGCTTGTTCTTCAAGCCGGCACGGTGGATCCAGCCGGTGGTCTTGCCCAGCCCATCACCGACCTTGGAGGTCTTGCGTTGCAGCAGGAACACCTCACGCGCCGGTGCATGGGGTTGCGGCTTGATGCCCGCCACGCCGCCACGGGCTTGCAGTTGGGTGTCGATGCCCCACTCTTTCCAGAACGCCTGGCGGTCCAGGCTGGTGGACACGCCCTGGTGCACGAGGAATTCGCTGACGTCGAACCCGATCCCTCCCGCACCGATCACGGCGACGCGCTTGCCCACCGGTTTACGTTCGAGGATGACATCCAGGTAGCTCAGCACCTTGGCGTGCTCGACACCTGGGATCGCCGGGGTACGCGGCGCGATGCCGGTGGCCAGGATGATCTCGTCATAGCCGCCCGCGGCCAACTGCGCCACGTCCACGCGGGTGTTGAGGCACACCTCCGCGCCGGTGGTCTGCAATTTGCGCTTGAAGTAGCGCAGGGTTTCAAAAAACTCCTCTTTGCCGGGCACGCGCTTGGCGATATTGAACTGGCCGCCGATCTCGCTGGCCGAATCGAACAGGGTCACCTGATGACCGCGTTCGGCCGCCACCGTGGCCGCCGCCAGGCCGGCAGGGCCGGCGCCGACCACCGCGACCTTCTTGACCTGCTTGACGGGCAAGTAGTTGAGCTCGGTTTCGTAGCACGCACGCGGGTTGACCAGGCAGGTGGTCAGCTTGCCGCCAAAGGTGTGGTCCAGGCAGGCCTGGTTGCAGCCGATGCAGGTGTTGATTTCATCGGCACGGCCCGCGGCGGCCTTGTTGACGAACTCCGGGTCGGCGAGGAACGGACGCGCCATGGACACCATGTCGGCATCGCCTTCGGCGAGGATCTGCTCGGCGATTTCCGGGGTGTTGATGCGGTTGGTGGTGATCAGCGGAATCGTGACTGAACCGCGCAGCTTGGCGGTGACTTTGCTGAACGCGCCACGGGGCACCTTGGTGGCGATGGTCGGGATACGCGCTTCGTGCCAGCCGATTCCGGTGTTGATGATCGTCGCGCCCGCCTGTTCGATGGCCTTGGCCAACTGCACGATCTCTTCCCAACTGCTGCCGCCTTCCACCAGGTCGAGCATCGACAGGCGGAAGATAATAATGAAATTCGGGCCCACGGCTTCGCGCACGCGGCGCACGATGTCCACCGCCAGGCGCATGCGGTTATCAAAGCTGCCGCCCCAACGGTCGGTGCGGTGGTTGGTATGGGCGGCCAGGAACTGGTTAATGAAATAGCCTTCGGAGCCCATGATTTCCACACCGTCGTACTCGGCGACCTGGGCCAGCAATGAGCAGGTGACAAAATCCTGGATCTGCTTCTCGATGCCGTCTTCGTCCAGTTCCTTGGGCTTGAACGGGTTGATCGGCGCCTGGATCGCGCTCGGCGCGACCTGCTTGGGGCTATAGGCATAACGGCCGGCGTGGAGGATCTGCATGCAAATCTTGCCGCCCGCCTCATGCACGGCGGCGGTCACGATCCTGTGCTTTTGCGCTTCTTCGGCGGTGGTCAGCTTGGCCGCGCCGGCATACACCCCGCCCTCGTCATTCGGGCCAATGCCGCCGGTGACCATCAGGCCCACGCCACCCCGGGCGCGTTCGGCAAAGTAGGCCGCCATGCGCTCGAAACCGCCGGGTTTCTCTTCCAGGCCGGTGTGCATCGAGCCCATCAGGGTACGGTTGCGCAAGGTGGTAAAACCCAGGTCCAACGGGGCCAGCAGGTGCGGGTAGGCAACAGCGGTCATGGTCAAGCTCCACAACGGATCATCACGGGCGTGACGGGCTCATGCGGCCCGCCATCGGTTTATGTCCCACAGACTAAGAGTTGGCGAACTCGCGCTCAATCACCGAAACTGACAAGTTATTGATCCAAATGCACAGCGCCCCTTGGCAAGCCGCACCCCGGGCCCTACCCTAGTCGGCGAACCCTGCACACGGTCTGTTGTCAGTTGCCCCATGCGTAAACTTCTAGCGTTCACTTTCACCCTGGCCCTGGTTGCCGCCGTCGCCGCGTATCTGGTCTGGACCCAGGAGCGCCCCGTGGCGCATTACCTGTCCGACCTGCGTATTACCCTCGCCGTCAATGAAGGCCTGCCGGCCGACCGTGGCAACTTGGTGGGCATCCAGCCGGAGCTGTTTCCGGCTGACTACCAGAGCCTGGAACGCCTGCACCTGAAGCTCTCGGCCTACCTGCAAAAAGCCCGGGACCTGGGGCTGATCAACCCCAAGACCGTGGTGGTATTGCCCGAGCATATCGGCACCTGGCTGATGCTCACGGGCGAAAAGAACGAGGTGTACCAAGCGCTTCACGTCAAAGACGCAATGAATTGGCTGTCGGTGAGCAACCCCTTGTCGTTCGCCCGCGCCTGGATCAGCGCCACCGGCGACAGCCGTACCGACGACGCCTACCTGCGCATGAAAGCGCCTGGCATGGTGCGCGACTACCAGCGGTTGTTTGGCGGCCTGGCCAAGGAATTCGGGGTCACGCTGGTGGCCGGCTCCATCGCCCTGCCCAACCCAAGCGTCAGCCAGGGGCAACTGCAGGTCGGCCATGGCGCGTTGTACAACGCCAGCGTGGTGTTCAACGCGGACGGTGTGCCCGTGGGCCAGCCGCAGCGCCAGTTGTACCC
The DNA here is from genome assembly GCA_016937595.1 of Pseudomonas cedrina subsp. fulgida. Taxonomy (GTDB): domain Bacteria; phylum Pseudomonadota; class Gammaproteobacteria; order Pseudomonadales; family Pseudomonadaceae; genus Aquipseudomonas; species Aquipseudomonas fulgida. Next base: position 3,050 of record JAFHKH010000502.1, read on the forward strand.
GATCTACGATGAGCGGGGCTTTATCGAACCGGGGGATGAAAACGTCGTCAGCGTGGTCGACACCCCGGCCGGCCGCTTGGGTGTGCTGGTCGGCAGCGACAGTTGGTACCCGGACAACTACCGCAAGCTCAACGAACAAGGCGCGCAACTGGTCGCGGTGCCGGCCTTTGTACTGGGCCGCGATACCTGGGACCGCCCATGGCGCGGGTTCAAAAGTGTGTCCACCCCGACCGAAATCAGCCTCAAGCCCGAAGAACTCAGTGAAGGCGAAGCCTGGCGTCGTCTCACACTGATCAGCCAGCCGCCCGTCAGCCAGGCCAGCGCCGGCATGAGTGTGTTCCTGCGCGGGCAGTTCTGGGACCTGGGCACGGCGGGCCATAGCTTCGCCAGCCACCAGGGCCAGGTCAGCGCCGATGGCGAGGCCCGTGGCGCGCGCTTGTTGAATATCTGGCTGTGAAGCCGTCCGGCTGGGGGATTTGTCGGTGGGCTTCGTGCACACCCTGGCCGATGCGATCCACAGCCACGGCCTCGACCCGCAGCCGCTGCTGCTGCAATACGGCCTCGACCC
>JAFHKH010000503.1 GCA_016937595.1 Pseudomonas cedrina subsp. fulgida
AAGGCGGAGTGTCAGTCACCAGATAGATCGACTGGCCCACCGTCTCGCAGCAAGCCGCTCCCACATTTTTAGACCGAGCGCAGCAGGACCGGGCCCGAGCGCTGCTCGATCTGCTGCTTCAGGTCATGCCGCAACCCGAGCAAAAAACGCCAACTCCGCCACCACAAACAGCGGCCCCACGATCAACCCCGACACATCATCCACAAACGCCGGCTTCTTGCCTTCGTAGTAATGCCCGACAAACTGGATCACCCAGCCCACCACAAACATCCCCACCCCACTGCTCAGCCATACCGTGGTGCTCTGCGCCGCCAGTACCTGCCCGGCCCACACCGACAAGCCCATCAACAGCGTCATCAGCACGCCCAGCGCCAGTTCCAGGCGCAGGTAAAACCACGCCGAAAGCAGCGCGACAAGCACCGCCGGTGAAATCCACAGGCCACCGATCGCCCATTGCGGACGCGACAGCAGCACGGCCACCGCGACCACAATCAGCGGAATGCCGATAAAGTGGCTGGCGATGTTGCGCGGGTCGCGGTGGTAGGCGGCGTATTGGCTGAGGTGGTCGACAAGGCTTTTCATTTTTATTCCTCCTGTAGGATGCTTGATCATGCCCTGTCAGCCTATGGCGAACTGTCAACTGGGCGACAATCTTCGGAGTTCCCATGGATGCAGAGAATTGGCACGCCCGCCTGGCCAGCGGCCACTGGTTCAGCCACCTGCCTGCCGATCTACAGCGTAGCCTGCTGGCGGCCGCGCGGTTGCGCTCGCTGACGGCGGGGCAGGCGCTGTTCAAGCGTGGCGATCCGCCGTGTGGGCTGTATGCGGTGCTGGAGGGCGCGGTGCGCATCAGCGCGGTGAATGCCCAGGGCAAGGAGGCGGTCTTGAGCCTGGTGGAAACGCCTTACTGGTTCGGCGAAATCTGCCTGTTCGATAACCTGCCGCGCACCCACGATGCCCTGGCCATGGGGCCGTGCACCCTGTTGCAGGTGCCGCAGGCGTCAATGCTCGACATCCTCGCCAAGCAGCCGGCGTATTGGCGCGACGTGGCCCTGTTGATGAGCCACAAGTTGCGCCTGTCGTTGATCAACATCGAGCAGATGAGTCTGATGCCCGCGTCGCGCGCCTGGCCCATCGGCTGCTGATGATCGCCGAAGGCTACGGCGAAATAGACCAGGCGCGCCGCACCCTGCAACTGCCCCAGGAGGATCTGGCAGCGATGTTGGGCCTGTCGCGCCAGACCACCAACAGTCTGCTCAAGACGCTGGAGCAACAGGGTATCATCGGCTTGAGTTACGCTGCGATTGAGGTGCTGGACTTAAAGGGCCTGCGCCAGGCTGCCGGCCTCTGACCGGCTCCAGAAAGCAGGCCACCACCTTAGCCAGCGGCCGGGGTCAAACGCCGAACCATTTGATAACAGGTTGTAATGAACCTAAAGAGGTAGGCATGCAGGTGTTGTTAGTGGAAGACCAGCCGCAACTGGCGCAACGCATGGCCCAGGGCCTGAGCGAGGCAGGCTTTGCCGTGGAAGTCGCGGCCAACGGCATGGCCGCCCAGCGGTTTGTGGAAAGCACCGAATACGACTTGGTGATCCTGGACGTGATGTTGCCGGGGCTCAATGCCTGGAAGCTGCAGCAGGCGATTCGGCAGAAGGGCCAGACGCCGGTGCTGTTCCTGACCACGCCGGGCGGGATTGAAGATCGCCTGCGCGGGCTGGAATTGCATGAGGATGATTACTTGCTCAAGCCGTTTGAGGCCAAGGCGTTGGTGGCGCGGGTCAAGACGTTGTTGCGTCGAGGGCGCTGATTCATTTGCAGGTTGCAGTGCCTGTTCCGGCGCCTTCGCGAGCAAGCCCGCTCCCACAGTTAACCGCATTCCAACGCTGGAACTCGGTCACCTGTGGGAGCGGGCTTGCCCGCGAAGAGGCCCTCACAAACACCACAAAACCTATCTACCGCAACCCATCCCGGAACTGCCCCGGCGTCATCCCCGTCCACCGCTTGAACGCGCGGTTGAAGCTGCTGGTGTCGGCAAACCCCAATAAATGACTGACCTCGGCCAATGAGCACTGCGGATCGCGCAAATGCAGCAACGCCAGGTTCTCCCGACATTCATTGAGCAACGCATCAAACCGGCAGCCTTCATCGGCGAGATGCCGCTGCAAGCTGCGCAGGCTCAGGTGCAAGGCCTGGGCGATGCGCTCGGCAGCGGGCTCGCCCTCCGGCAGTTGCGCCTCGATGGCCGCGCGCACCTTGCGCTCCCAGGTCAGCGGCTGCAGTTGGGCGAGGGTGCGCTTGAGCACGGTTTCGTTGTGCTCGGCCAGCTCGGGGTTGGCATCGTCCAGGTGGCTGTCGAAATCCTGGGCGGCAAACTCCAATCGGTCCTCCTCGGCACCGAAGCATACTGGCGCACGAAACACCCGGTGCCACGGCAGGGGGATCGGCCGGCTGCGGCCGCCGCAGGTACACCGCCAGCGGCGCGTAGTCGCGGCCCAGGCGGTTGCGGCAGGTGCGCACATAAATCGCCGCGAACGCATCGATGGCTTCAACGGCCGGTGCCGGGCTGCCCGGCGGTTGCAGCAGGCGAAAGCGGTAGCGCTCACCGTCACGGCTAAGCTCCAGGGTCAGGGCATCGCTGACCACCTGGTGATAACGCACGATGCGCTCGAACACCTCGCGCAAGCTCCCACTGGCGACCAACGCATACCCCAACGCATGAAACGTGGTGGGGCTGACAAACCGCGACACGCGCAAGCCGATGGCCGGATCGCCGCTGGCCTGCACCGCCAATGCCCACAGGCGCGTGGTGGCCGACAGCGGATAGCGCGCGTTGGGGTCGTCCATCCGCTGCGGGTCGAGCCCGGCCTGGGCGCACAGCGCGGCACTGTCGAGGCCCAGGGCGTCGAGCTGCTTGCGCAGGGCGCGGGTCCAGCTGGCGAGGGAGGTGGGTTCGGTCATGGCGATTGGCGCTTGCGGTCAACAGGTTGGCGTGCGGGGCTAGCATCCTGCTGGATCGCTTGGGGCAGGATGTGAGCATCAACAAACCAGAGAATGGAAGCATGGACGGTACTTCTGCAAGTCCCCAGCGGATGAACGCACAACGGCGCGCGGCGCATATCCGCGAAGTGGTGCTGGCCGAGGGCGTGCGACTGCGCCGGCAATATCCCTGGCTGCTGCATCAGAATGCCCTGGGCGCGGGGATCCTGGCGTTTGCGCTGCTCGGCATGTTCGGCGCGGCGGCGCTCTACATCACCGGGCACATGGTTTGGTGGGCGTGCCTGCTGCTTAATGCGTTCTTCGCCTCGCTGACCCACGAGCTGGAACACGACTTGATCCACAGCCTGTATTTTCGCAAGCAACGCCCGGCGCACAACCTGATGCTGGGCCTGGTGTGGCTGGCGCGGCCGAGCACGATCAACCCGTGGATTCGCCGGCACCTGCACCTCAACCATCACAAGGTCTCCGGCACCGAGGCCGATATGGAGGAACGCGCGATCACCAACGGCGAGCCCTGGGGCATCCCACGGTTGCTGATGGTGGGCGACAACATGATGTCGGCCCTGATCCGCCTGCTGCGCGCCAAGACCTGGCGGCACCGGTTCAGCATCCTCAAGCGCGTGTTGCTGGTGTATGCACCGCTGGCGCTGCTGCATTGGGGGGCGTGGTATGTGTTCCTCGGCTTTCATGCCGCCAATGGCGTCGCCAGTGTGCTGGGCGCGCCCATCGATTGGTCTGCGGGCACCTTGCAGATGATGCAGGTGATCGACATCGCCGCCGTGGTGATCATCGGCCCCAATGTGCTGCGCACGTTTTGCCTGCACTTCGTCAGCTCCAACATGCACTACTACGGCGATGTGGAGCTGGGCAATGTGATCCAGCAAACCCAAGTGCTGAACCCTTGGTGGATGTGGCCGCTGCAAGCGTTCTGCTTCAATTTCGGCAGCACCCACGGCATCCACCATTTTGTGGTGAAGGAGCCGTTCTACATCCGTCAGATGACCGCCAAGGTCGCGCATCAAGTCATGGCTGAGATGGGCGTGCGTTTCAATGACTTCGGGACGTTTGCGCGGGCAAATCGGCTTGAACCGCTGGCGCGGGCGCCGGGCGGTAAGTGGCCGGGCTGAATACCCGCGTTACCACCAGCATCGCGACCGCCGTCACGGCCAGCACGAACCAGGCGCTGACAAAGCTGCCGGTGAGTTCGCGCAACCAGCCGGTCAACCACGGCGACACCGCATTGATCAAAAAGCCCACGCCCTGTACGAACGCTGCCAGTTGCCCGGCCTGCCGCGGGTCGCGGTGATGGTCGAGGGTCAGCAACAGGCTGAGGGCGAAACATGCGCCCAGGCCGAAACCGCACAGTGCCACCCACACGTGGGGAAACTGCAACGGTGCAATCAACAGGCCGAGGTAGCCCAGGGTCTGGGCCAGCAGGCTGATCCACAGCAGGGGACGCCGGTCGACCCCACGTTGCGCCAGCACCGGCATCAGCAGCGCGGCGATCACCTGGAAGATCGTCATGAACGCCAGCAGCGATCCGCTGGGCAATACGTCCCAGCCCAATTGCTGATAGTAGGCGGGCAGCCACGCCACCAGGCTCATGTAACCGCAATTCACCAAGCCGAAATACAGCGCCAGCAGCCAGGCGCGACGGTTGCGCAGGCCCTGGAATGCCGGCGCCACTTGTGGGTTTTTCGCAGCGCCCAGCGGCAACCAGGCCCACAGCAGCAACGCCGCCAACGCCGGCAACAACCACACGCCGAGCCCGGCCTGCCAATGCTGGAAATGGCTGGCCACCACCGGGCTGAGCAACGCCGCCAACCCACCGCCGGCCATCAACGACGCGGAATACACCCCCATCGCCACTGGCACGCGGTGATGGAACTCGCGCTTGATCATCGCCGGCACCAAGGCCTGGATCAGCGCCACGCCGGCACCGCCGAGCAACGCCGTGACCAGCAGCGCCGAGCCCTGGCCCATCAGCCAACGGGCCAGGCACGCCAGCAGAATCATCATCAGGCCCAAGGCGATGCCGCGCCGTTCACCCAGCTTGGCCTCCAGGCGCACACCCACCAGCGCCACCAGGCCCATGCACACTACCGGCAGGCTGGTGAGCAGGGCGCTGCTCTGGAAACTCAAGCCGGTGGCTTGGCGAATCTCGCCGAGCAAGGGGCTGATGGAACTGAGGATCGGCCGCAGGTTCAGGCCCAGCACCACCAGCAGAGCCCAGCCGGCGAAAGATTTATTGAGGGTCATGCGCGTCCTTACAGTGGGTGGATTAGGCGTGAGTATGGCCGGTATCGAAAAAGAGATTTTGGTTATTAATAAATAGCTTCTTATTCCTTAACGAATATAACCCTCGTCCCTATACTGTCCAGCATGTTAAACGCTGCAGGAGGGCACACCCATGCACAGCGAGTTGATTCGTTACCTGATCGTGCCGGGCTGGCAAGGATCGCCAGACAATCATTGGCAAAGCCATTGGCAACACAGCCTGCCCAACAGCGCCCGCGTGGAGCAGGCCGACTGGGTGACGCCGCGTCGCGAAGACTGGGTCGCGCGCTGGCCGAGGCCATCGCGGCCGACAGCACGCCGGTGATCCTGATCGCCCATAGCCTGGGTTGCATCACCGTGGCGCATTGGGCGGCCAGCGCACCGCTGCACTGCCTGCGGCAAGTACGCGGGGCCTTGCTGGTAGCCCGGCCGACGTTGAACGCCCCGCTTGCGCCCCGGCCTTGCGAAACTTCGCGCCTATTCCCACCGACCGGCTGCCATTTCCCAGCCAGGTGGTCAGTTCCGACAACGACAGTGCCGTCAGCGCCCCTCGGGCGGTGGAGCTGGCGCGCCATTGGGGCGCCGAGGTCGGCATTTTGTCCGGCGCCGGCCATATCAATGTGAAGTCCGGCCACCAGCGTTGGGAGCAGGGGTTCGCCTACCTTTATCGCCTGCAAAGCCGCCTCGAGCATCACGCCCGGCGCACGGCCTGAACATTTTTCAACGCCCTGTCCCTGAGTGGAATGGGGGCGGGAGTCTGCCATGAGTCTGCATGAAACCTACGGTCAGCCCTTGCTGACCTTTCCCGACGCCGAGAAAAGCCCGCTGAGTATCCGCGCCAAGGCGCTGGTGTTTGTCGATCCGCGTTCACGGCAACTGCGCGAAGAACTGGAAAGCCTCGCGCCGCGCGCCTTGCCCGTGTTGATTCGCGGCGAAACGGGCAGCGGCAAGGAGCTGCTGGCGCGGCATATTCACCGTGGCAGCGACCGCGCAGGGTTGTTTGTCTCGGTCAACTGCGGCGCGATCAGCCCCACCTATGCCGATGCAGAGTTGTTCGGCTATGCCGCCGGCGCTCACAGCGGCGCGGCGAGCAGCCGCGCGGGTTGGTTCGGTTCGGCCAATGGCGGCACCTTGTACCTGGACGAGATCGGCGACCTGCCGCTGCCGATCCAGGTGAAACTGCTGGCGGCCCTGGAAAACCACGAAGTCACCCGTGTCGGCGCCCACCACCCGAGCCCGGTGGACGTTCGCCTCGTCGCCGCCACCAGCATCGACCTGGCCCAGGCCGTGGCTGCCGGCAAGTTTCATGAGCGCCTGTTCCATTACCTGAGCGAAGGCCGGTTGGAGTTGCCCGCCCTGCGCGAGCGGGTCGGCGACATCCTGTCGTTGGCCGAATACTTCCTGGGTATCTACAGCCAGCGCCTGGACCTGCCGGTGCCCCTGATCAGCGATGCCGCCCAGCGTGTGCTGGAGCACCACAGCTGGCCCGGCAACACCCGCGAACTGGAAAACGTTATCCACTTTGCCTTGCTGGTCAGCAGCGGCGATGAAATCTTGCCCGAGCATTTGAATCTGCCCGCCGCCGGTTCGCCGTTGGAGCAGGTGCGGCGGATTTTCGCGAGCGCCAGTCCTGCGGAGCAGGAAACGCTGCGTAAATTCCTGCATGAGCCAAATGGAATATCAAAGTGAATAAAAGATATTGTTCCGGAATAAAAAATCTAGGTATTGTCGGTTCCACGCCGGGATAGCACTTCGCTGGCACCTCACATAGAAAACGGTCGTAAGGACATTGCATGAAAAAGGTTCTGTTGTTTACCGCACTGGCCGCTGCCCTGACAGCGGGCTTCGCCCAGGCCAACGAGAAGCTGGTTGTGGCCGCCACGCCGGTGCCGCACGCCGAGATCCTTGAACTGATCAAGCCAACCCTGGCCAAGGAAGGCGTTGACCTGCAGATCAAAGTCTTCACCGACTACGTACAGCCCAACGTACAAGTCGCCGAGAAACGCCTGGACGCCA
>JAFHKH010000504.1 GCA_016937595.1 Pseudomonas cedrina subsp. fulgida
CCCGCTCCCACATTTGAATCTTCGATAGGCTCTATACCTGAGCGGTACGCAGTTTCTCGCTACGCCCGCGCAACCATTCCAGGGTCAGCAACAGCAGCACCGAGAAGGCAATCAGCAAAGTCGCCGCCGCGGCAATCGTCGGGCTGAGGTTTTCGCGGATGCCGCTGAACATCTGGCGTGGCAGGGTGGCCTGTTCAGGCCCGGCGAGGAACAGCGTCACCACCACTTCATCGAACGAGGTGGCAAAGGCAAACAGTGCACCGGAAATCACCCCCGGCGCGATCAACGGCAAGGTCACGCGGCGAAACGCGGTCAGCGGCGAAGCACCGAGACTGGCCGCCGCCCGCACCAGGTTATGGTTGAACCCCTGCAAGGTCGCCGACACGGTGATGATCACAAACGGCACGCCCAGCACCGCATGCACCACGATCAGCGAGAAGAAGCTATTGCCCAAGCCCAGCGGTGCAAAGGACAGGTAGCTGGCCACGCCGATGATCACCACCGGCACGACCATGGGCGAAATCACCAGCGCCATCACCAACGCCTTGCCGGGGAAATCGCCGCGGGTCAGGCCGATGGCCGCCAGCGTGCCGAACACCATGGCCAGCACCGTGGCGGCCGGGGCCACGATGATGCTGTTTTTGAGTGCACGCATCCATTCGGCGGAGGCGAAGAAATCCTGGTACCAGTGCAGCGAAAAGCCTTGCAGCGGGTACACCAGGAAACTGCCGCTGTTGAACGACAGCGGAATAATCACCAGCACCGGCAGAATCAGGAACAGCAGGATCAAGCCGCAGAGGATCCGCAAGCTGTAGAACCACACCCGCTCGACGGGCGACATATAAGGGCTCAGCATCGCAAGGTCTCCTTAGCTCAGGCGCAGGCGGCTGGCGCCTACCAGCCGGTTGTAGATCAGGTACAGCACCACGGTGGCCAGCAGCAGCAAGCCGCCCAACGCCGTCGCCATGCCCCAGTTGATGCTGGTGTTGGTGTAGAACGCCACGAAGTAGCTGACCATCTGGTCGTTCGGGCTGCCCAGCAACGCCGGGGTGATGTAGTAACCAATCGCCAGGATGAACACCAACAGGCACCCCGCACCGACGCCGGCGTAGGTCTGCGGGAAGTACACGCGCCAGAAGCTGGCAAACGGGTGGCAGCCCAGGGAAATCGCCGCGCGCATGTAAGTGGGCGAGATGCCCTTCATCACGCTGTAGATCGGCAGAATCATGAACGGCAGCAAGATGTGCACCATGGAGATGTAGACCCCGGTGCGGTTGAACACCAGTTCCAGCGGCGTATCGATCAACCCCAGGCCCATCAACGCGCTGTTGATCAGGCCACCGGACTGCAGCAACACGATCCACGCCGCCACCCGCACCAGGATCGAGGTCCAGAACGGCAACAACACCAGGATCATCAGCAGGTTGCTTTTACGCGCCGGCAGGTTGGCCAGCAGGTACGCCAGGGGATAGGCCAGCAGCAGGCAGATCGCCGTGATCACCAGGCCCATCCAGAAGGTGCGGGCGAAGATGTCCAGGTAAATCGCCTGGTCCGGCGTGGCCGGTGCCACTTCGCCGAGGTCGTCGATACGGTGATCCACGGCCGCCAGCAGGTAAAACGGAGTCAGGCTGCTGGTATTGCGCCGGATCGCCTGCCAGTACGCCGGGTCGCCCCAGCGTTCGTCGAGGTTTTCCAACGCTTCTTTATAGGAGGCAGGCACTTCGCTGAACGGCAGCGCCCGCGCGGTTTTGGTCAGCAGGCTGCGATAGCCGGCCAGTTCCATGTTCAAGCGCTTGGACAGATCGCCCAAGGTCTGGTTTTTGCGTGCTTCGCCCAAGTCCTCGCTGAGCGCCTGGTACACCGGCTCGCCCGGCAAGCCACGGCCATCCCAGGCCGTCACCGCGACCACGGTACGCGGCAAACCGCCCACCACTTCCGGGTTGCCGACGCTCTTGAACAACAGCGCAATGATCGGCACCAGAAATACCAGCACCAGGAACAGCACCAGCGGCGCAATCAAGGCCTGGGCCTTCCAGCGATTGAGCCGTTCGGCACGCGCCAGGCGCTGCTTGAGGGTGGGAATGGCGATGGCCATGGCAAGCTCCGCAAATATACGTTGAGTCCCTGGCGGCCTCGGTCCCTGTGGGAGCTGGTTTCGCCAGAGGGTTATGCGCTGTTACTTGGCAGCCCACGAATTGAAGCGCTGCTCCAACTGCTCGCCGTTATCCGCCCAGAAGCTCACGTCGATCTGCACCTGGTTGGCGATGTTTTCCGGGGTGGTCGGCATGTCCTTGAGGATGTCCTTGGCCAGCAACGGCACGGCCTGGGTGTTGGCCGGGCCGTAGGCGATGTTTTCCGAGTAGGTCTTCTGCTGCTGCGGCTGCACCGAGAAGGCGATGAATTTCTTCGCCGCTTCCGCACGGTCCTTGGCCAGGCCTTTTGGAATCGCCCAGGCGTCAAAGTCGTAGATGCCGCCGTTCCACACCACTTTCAGGTTGCTTTCTTTCTGCACCGCGGCGATACGGCCGTTGTAGGCCGAGCTCATCACCACGTCACCCGAGGCGAGGTACTGCGGCGGCTGTGCGCCGGCTTCCCACCATTGGATCGACGGTTTGAGTTCGTCGAGTTTCTTGAACGCACGGTCCTGGCCATCCTTGCCGGCCAGCACTTTGTAAACGTCCTTCGGCGCGACGCCGTCGGCCATCAGCGCGAATTCCAGGGTGTATTTGGCGCCTTTACGCAGGCCGCGCTTGCCCGGGAATTTCTTGGTGTCCCAGAAATCCGCCCAACTGGTCGGCGCACTGCTGAGTTTGTCGGCGTTGTAGGCCAGCACAGTCGACCATACGAAGAAACCCACGCCGCATGGCTGGATCGCGCCTTTCACATAGTCGGCCGTGTTGCCGAACAATTTCGGGTCCAGCGGCTCGAACATGTCTTCGTCACAGCCACGGGACAGTTCCGGCGACTCCACCTCCACCAGGTCCCAGGACACGCTCTTGGTGTCGACCATGGCCTTGACCTTGGCCATTTCACCGTTGTACTCGCCGGCGACAATCTTGCCATTGCCGGCTTTTTCCCACGGTGCATAGAAGGCCTTGACCTGGGCCGCCTTGTTCGCGCCGCCAAAGGACACGACCGTCAGGTCCGGGCCCGCCATGGCCTGGGTCGCGCCGATCAAGCCAAGCGCCAGCGCCGAATACTTAAGGGATCTCAACATTGTTGTGCTCTCCACGTGCAGGGTTGGTGAAGCCAGGGGGCGATCAATTCGCCTCTAAAAGTGGGTCGAGTGCGCGAACGTGCTCGACTTGCCAGCCAATCGGTACCACGTCGCCGACCGCCAGGGCTGGATCCAGCTCGGCAATCGGTTGTTTCACAAAAAAATCGGCCTTGCCGCAGACTTCCAGGCGCACACGCACGTGGTCGCCCAGGTAGATGAACTCGGCCACGCGCCCCGAGAACCGGTTGACGCACGCTTCGCTCGAACCGTTCAGGCTCACGCGTTCCGGGCGCACCGACAGGGTCACCGGGCCGCCGACCTGGCCGACGTTCACCGCCAGCGCCTCGACTTTCTCGCCGCGCGCCAACTCCACCACGCAACGCTCACCGGTGTGGCTGTGCAGGCGACCATTGAGGCGGTTGTTCTCGCCGATAAAGTTGGCGACGAAGGTGTTCTTCGGCTCTTCATACAAGGTGCGCGGCGCGGCGATCTGCTGGATCTCGCCCTGGTGGAACACCGCCACGCGGTCGGACATGGTCAGCGCTTCGCCCTGGTCGTGGGTCACGTACACCACCGTTACGCCGAGGCGCTGGTGCAGGTGCTTGATCTCCATCTGCATGTGTTCGCGCAGTTGTTTGTCGAGGGCGCCAAGGGGTTCGTCCATCAGCACCAGCTGCGGTTCGAACACCAGCGCCCGTGCCAGCGCCACGCGCTGTTGCTGGCCGCCGGAAAGTTGCGCCGGGTAGCGCTGGGCAAAGGCGTCGAGCTGCACCATGCTCAGCACGCGTTTGACCCGCTCGCTGATATCGGTCTTGCTCAGACCGCGTACCGAGAGCGGGAATGCCAGGTTCTCGGCGACGGTCATGTGCGGAAACAAGGCGTAGTTCTGGAACACCATGCCGATGTCGCGCTTGTGCGGCGGCACGTTGTTGATCGAGCGCCCGGCCAGTTGGATTTCACCGGCGGTCGGCGTCTCGAAGCCGGCGAGCATCATCAGGCTGGTGGTCTTGCCCGAACCGGAGGGCCCGAGCAGGGTCAGGAACTCGCCCTTGCGAATCTCCAGGTTGAGGTCTTTGACGATCAGGTTCTCGCCGTCGTAGCTCTTTTGCACGCCACGAAAGCTGACCAGCACATCATTTGAATCCACCTCGCTCATACCCGCACCTTTGTGTTTTGGACTGCTGTGGCACAAGCGTAGTCCACGCCGAAGCCCCCGGAAATCGGGGGCCAGGAGAGAATGGCATCAGCCGGATGGAAGGTTCGGGGTAGGGATCGCCCTACACCGATGGCGTGAACGGAACACTGCCACGCGCCAGCGCATGCAAACGGGCACATGCCGCAGGTCGCAAATAGATATGCCTTCCCAATGATCGTTCCCGCGCTC
>JAFHKH010000505.1 GCA_016937595.1 Pseudomonas cedrina subsp. fulgida
CTGATCCACCGCATTCGCGAGCAAGCCCGCTCCCACATTAGTTGATCTTCGTCGGTTTATGGATCGGTGGGTTGTCAGGGCATCAGCGCCTTGATCACCTGATCCACATTGGTTTCCAGCTCCGTCACCGGTTGCGCACCGTCGACATCCAGCACCAGCAACCTGGCGCCACCGGCCGTGACAGCGGCTTTCACCGCCTCACTCGGCTGACGATGATGCAGCACCACCGCCACATCGTTGTCCTTGAGCTCGGCACTGAGCGTCTGCAGCGCCTCGGGCGTCCAGTCGGCGTCAGGTCGTGCATCGGTGCTGACCAGTTCCAGGTTCAGGCTGCTGACCAGGTACGCAAAGTGATCACTCAGGCTGACCACACTCAGGTTATCCGCCTTGGTCAGGCGCGCTTCGCTGTCGGCGGTGAGCTTGAGCAGGCGCTGCTTGAGGGTGGCGAGGTTGGCGTCGATCTTCGGCTTGGCGCCGGGCGCCAGACGGCTCAGGTCGGCAGCCAGCACGTCGGCCATGCGCCCCATGTTGTTAATCGATTGCCAGGGTTGGCTGTTCAAGCCATCGGTGACGCCTGGCTGCGTCGCGATGCCCGGTAAACCGCCGTCCACCGGGCGGGCGGCGTCGACTTCAACGATGCGGATATTGCTGCGTCGCGCCACCGGGTACAGCGGGTCATCGGCCCACAACGAGCGCAGGCCGATGGCGGCGTCGGCGTCCAGTGCCAATGTGCTCAACGCCGGCGCACCTCGCCCGGTGAAGTAGGACACCTGCCGCGAACCGGGCAGGTTGGCCGGCGCGGCGCGTTCAAGCCGGACATCCGTGCCGTTGAGCAGCACATCGGCCAGGCCGTAAGTGATCGGCAGCGAGGCCAGGACCTTCACCGGTTTTACCGACTTGGCCTTGCTCAGTGCGGCATGGCCCAGGCCCTGATGGATCTTGAGGGGCTCCGATGGTTCGACGGCCAGTGTCGAGGTGCTGATCAGGCAAGCGATGGCCAGAGCCAATGGTCGAATGGCAGGGTGCATTATCCAAGATTCCCTTTGAGGCTGGGCACCGTGCCGCGCGCGATGGCGGCCAGTGCGAAGGCGATACCGGCAACCAGAATGATGGCGGCACCGGACGGGATGGGCAGGTCGAAGATGATCGGCAGCAGGATCCCGCACAGTGTGCTGACCGTGGCAATCATCACCGACACCCAGAAGAACCCCTTGAGCGATTGGCTCAACAGGCGCGCCGCCGCGGCCGGAATCACCAGCAGCGCGCCCACCAGGATCGCGCCGATGACCTTGACCGCCGCAACGGTGATCAAGGTCACCAGGATCACGAACAGGTAGTCCAGGGTCTTCACCGCCACCCCTCGCACCGCTGCCAGTTGCGGGTTGAAGCTGGCCAGCATGATGCGGTTGTACAGCGGCAAGGCCAGGGCCATCACCAGCGCACCGACAATCGCCAGCACCAGCAGGTCGTTGCCGTTGACCGTCAACACCGAGCCGAACAGCACGTTCTCCAGGATATGCACGTTGATCTTGCCCGCCAGGATCAGCAACAGGCTCGCACCCAATGCCAGCGACACCGACAGGAACACGCCGATCAAGGTGTCCGGCGCCAGGCCGGTGCGGTTGCGCAAGTAGTTGAGCAGGATGCCGAACAGCAGGCAATAACCGAACAGGCTGCCATAGGGCCCGGTGTAGGGTTCGCCCAGCAGGATGCCCACGCCACGCCGGTCAGCGCGGCATGGCCGACCGCTTCGGAGAAAAACGCGAAGCGCTTGACCACCACCAGGGTTCCCAGGCCGCCCAGCACCGGACCGATCAGCAAGCCGGCGAGCAGGGCATTGACCACGAATCCATAGGCCAGCGCCTCCGGCAGATAGCCGGAAGACGCCCAGCCCTGGACCATCAAGCGAAAGGCTTCATAACTCATTGCGCCGGGCTCCGAGGATGGGTGGAGAACAGGGTCAGCAGGCGATCCGGGGTCAGTGCCTCTTTGGGCGTGGCATCGAACAGCACGCGGCGGTTCAGGCCCGTGACGCGGCCGGCCAGGCGGCCCACGGCTTCCAGGTCATGCTCGATCCACAACACGGTGATCCCGGCCAGCCGCCAGTCACTCAGCAAGCGTTCGAACACCTGGATACCGGCTTCGTCCAGCGCCGACATCGGCTCATCCAGCACCAGCAACTGCGGCGCCGGGATCAGCCCCTGGGCCAGCAATACACGCTGACGTTCACCCCCGGACAGCGCACCCATGCGCCGCTTGCGTTTGTCCTGCATGCCCACGCGCTCCAGCGCCTCGCCTATCGCGCCGGCGTAATGCCTGGACAGGCCAAGAAACGCCGGACGCCGCTGGCACATGGCAGCCATGAAATCATCGACGGTCATCGGCAAGCCACGGTCGAATTCCAGGGCCTGGGGCACATAACCGATGGTGCCGGGCGTGGTTGGCCAGTGCAGGCTCAAGCGTCCCTGGTGCGGCGTTTGCCCCAGCAGGGTCTTGATCAGCGAGCTTTTACCGCCGCCGTTGGGGCCGACCAGCGCATGGATGCTGCCCGGCTGCACCTGGAAGCTCACCTTGTCGAGGATCGCCGTGCGACCCAGGGTCAGCGACACGTTATCGAATTCCAGGGTCGGGCCCACGCTGACCGCAGGCAGTGGTTGCGCCGCCGTCATGCCCCGGACTCCTGGATCGCGCGGACCACGGTGTTGAGATTGCCGGTCATTTCCACTTCGTATTTTTCGGCGCTGTATTCGCCGTAGGAAATATGCGACAGCGGGTACAGCTTGACCCCGGACTCACGCTGGATGGTGTCGACGTAGGTGGACGGGAAGTCCATCTCCGAGAAAATTACCTTGACGTCCAGGGCGCGCAGTTCATCAATGGTTTTTTTCAACTGGCTCGGGCTGGGCTCGATGCCGTGGGCGGGTTCGACCACGGCGGTGACTTCCAGGCCGAACTCGCGCAGCAGGTAGTCGTAGGCCGCGTGCACGGTGGCCACGCGCAGGTCCGGGTTGGGAGCGCTGGTCAACTTGGCCAGGGCATCGGCGCGCATCTGGCGCAGGCGCTTGCCATAGGCACGGGCGTTGCGGGTGTAGGTCTTGGCGTTGTCCGGGTCAAGCTTGCCAGCTCGCGGGCGATGTTGTTGACCTGGGCAATCGATGCGCTGATCGACAGGAACGTATGCGGGTTGACCACCTTGCCCGCGCCGCGCGCGGCGTTACCGGTGGCGGCCAGCAGCGGCACATTGGCGTTGGCCTCGATGACCGGAATGTCCGGGCGTTCGCTGGTGGCGATCATGCGGTCGGCGAAATCGTCATGGCCGACGCCGTTGAGCACGATCACATCCAGCGTGCCGATGCGCTTGATGTCTTCGGCGCGCGGCTCGTAGGCGTGCGGGTTGAAACCGGCCGGGATCAGCGGCACCACTTCAGCCTTGTCGCCGACGATATTGGCCACGTAGCTGTAGTAAGGATGCAGGGTGATGCCGATACGCAGGCGTTTGCCCGGCTCGGCGTCAGCGCTTGCAGTGGCCAGGGGCACTAGTAACAAACTGAGGACGCTGACCAGCAACAGGCGCAACAGGGGAGATAAAATAGACATGGGCAATCGGTCTTCTCGTTCAGTGACGGTGCTGGCGGGTGACGCCGGCATCGAATTGCGCGACCACCTGCTGCCAGCCGGCTGCGATCAGCGCCTGGTCAGTGAGGTCGGAGGGGGCGGCCAGGTTGGCCTGGCGATTGAGCCAGATATCCGGCTCGCCACCGTGCACGCGCATCAGCAGCGAGCCACTGGTGGCGGGCGCTTGGCTCAAGCCCAGGTAGGCCGAAGGTGCCAGCAGTTGCCAGCGGTGGTTGCCACGGCTGACCGAGCTGGCGTCCTGGGCAAACGGCGCGAAGCCTTCCTCGGCCAGTTGCGCAGGGGTTGGCAGCGCGCTTTGCTCCTGCTGCAACAGCTGGATTTCATCCAGGGTCACGCGTAGGTCGGCGTAAATGCCTTGCTCGGCGGCGCTCAGGTCGCGCCGGGCGTCCAGTTGGTGACTGGGTACGGCCGTGACTTCCTGGGTTTCTCCGTGCAAGGCCACCACCGTGCCTGCCACCATCAGGATGATCAGGCACAGCAGCAGAACGTAGAGGGTTTCGTGACCGGCACCGGCGGGGCGTACAACGTGTGTGGTACTCATTGCGGCTGGATATCCGCTTGGTCGATTTCCACGACGTGGCCGGGGCCTGCATCGAACAGCACATAGAATTCGGCGGACGGTTTCTTGAAGGTCAGCGTCGAATCCTCGCCGAGTTTGCCCGGTACCAGGATGGTTTCGTCGTAGCCGATCACGTCCAGGGTCACGCCGGGCGCGCCGCTGCCGTCGGAGAAGCCGCCTTTGCACTGGATCTGCTCGCCGGGGATTTCCTTGCACTCGCACATCGGGTTGTGGGCAAGGGCGACGCTACTGAAACCGCCACACAGCAACAGCGCCGCGCCGGTCAGGTGCTTGATTTTCATGGTTTAACTCCTTGCTTGTTCAGCCAGGCAATAGTGGCAGGCGAAGCCTGGCTCAACGGGATGGAACCCAGGTGCATGGCGCCGTCCCAGCCTTCCATGGTCACCCACAGTTCGGCGTCGGTCGGGGTGCGTTCCGGAATCGGCAGGCCCGCGCCCATGCGGTACGGGGTGCCGAAGAAGATCACTCCGGCGGCGCGCAGGCTGCGCGGCTTGCCAATGCGCAGATAGGTGGCCTTGACCTGGTCGGCGCAGGTGTCGCACAGGGCTGCGTTGAAAAATTTCATCGGGCCGCCGGGTCGGGGCGCGGACCTTCATTGCGAAATTCCGCGAGGGTCAGGCTCCAGGGCCCGACCTGCACCTGGCCGGCCACGCGTC
>JAFHKH010000506.1 GCA_016937595.1 Pseudomonas cedrina subsp. fulgida
TGGTGGGGCCTGATCCTGATCATGTTCTTCTCGGTCAGCCTGGGCTGGACCCCGGTGTCCGGGCGTATCGACCTGCTCTACGACATCGAGCCGCGCACCGGCTTCATGCTGATCGACACCCTGCTGGCTGACGAGCCGGACGCGTTCTGGGACGCACTGCACCACCTGATCCTGCCGGCCATCGTGCTCGGCACCATCCCGCTGGCGGTGATCGCGCGGATGACCCGTTCGTCGATGCTCGAAGTGCTGCGCGAAGATTACATCCGCACCGCCAAGGCCAAGGGCCTGTCGCCGGCGCGCGTGGTGTTCGTGCACGGCCTGCGCAACGCGCTGATTCCGGTACTGACCGTGGTCGGCCTGCAAGTCGGTACCCTGCTGGCTGGCGCGGTCTTGACCGAAACCATCTTCTCCTGGCCCGGCATCGGCAAATGGCTGATCGAAGCCATTGGCGCGCGGGACTACCCGGTGGTGCAGAACGGCATCCTGCTGATCGCCTGCCTGGTGATCCTGGTGAATTTCGTGGTGGATATCCTCTACGGCTTCGCCAACCCACGCATCCGTCACCAGCGCTGAGATCATGACCATGACTACCTCTACTCAAGTGTCAGCAGTCGATCAAAGCCTGCTGTACCCGTCCCCGTACAAAGAATTCTGGCAAGCCTTTTCCAAGAACAAAGGCGCGGTTGCCGGCCTGTTGTTCATGTTGCTGATCGTGTTCTGCGCGATCTTCGCGCCGTGGGTTGCACCGCATAACCCGAGCGAGCAGTACCGCGACTTCCTGCTGACCCCGCCGGCCTGGCTGGAAGGTGGGCAGATCCAGTTCCTGCTCGGTACCGACGAACTGGGCCGTGACTTGCTCTCGCGCCTGATCCAGGGCTCGCGCCTGTCCTTGCTGATCGGTTTGTCGTCGGTGGTGATGTCGCTGATCCCGGGCATCCTGCTCGGCCTGTTCGCCGGGTTCTTCCCGCGCTTGCTCGGCCCGACCATCATGCGCCTGATGGACATCATGCTGGCCCTGCCCTCGCTGCTGCTGGCCGTGGCCATTGTCGCGATCCTCGGCCCTGGCCTGATCAACACCGTGATCGCCATCGCCATCGTGTCGCTGCCGTCCTATGTGCGCCTGACCCGCGCTGCGGTGATGGGCGAACTGAACCGTGACTACGTGACCGCCGCCCGCCTTGCCGGCGCCGGTTTGCCGCGCCTGATGTTCATCACTGTGCTGCCGAACTGCATGGCACCGCTGATCGTCCAGGCCACCCTGAGTTTCTCCTCGGCGATCCTCGACGCCGCGGCCCTGGGCTTCCTCGGCCTTGGCGTACAACCGCCAACCCCGGAGTGGGGCACCATGCTGGCTTCGGCCCGTGACTACATCGAACGCGCCTGGTGGGTGGTGAGCCTGCCTGGCCTGACCATTTTGCTCAGCGTGCTGGCAATCAACTTGATGGGCGACGGCCTGCGCGATGCGCTGGACCCGAAACTCAAGAACGCCGCCTGAGGAGATTCCCATGTCACTGTTAGAAATCAAGAATCTCAACGTGCGCTTCGGCGACAAGACCGCCGTGCCGGTGGTCGATGGCCTCGACATTTCGGTCGACAAAGGCGAAGTCCTGGCCATCGTTGGCGAGTCGGGCTCGGGTAAATCCGTGACCATGATGGCGCTGATGGGCCTGATCGAGCACCCCGGCATCGTCACCGCCGACGCGCTGAACTTCGACGGCAAGAACATGCTCACGCTGAGCAATCGCCAGCGTCGCCAGATCGTCGGCAAAGACCTGGCGATGGTGTTCCAGGACCCGATGACCGCGCTGAACCCCAGCTACACCGTGGGTTTCCAGATTGAAGAAGTGCTGCGCCTGCACCTGAAGATGTCCGGCAAACAAGCGCGCAAGCGTGCCATCGAACTGTTGGAAAAGGTTGAAATCCCGGGCGCCGCCAGCCGCATGCACGCCTACCCGCACCAACTGTCCGGCGGTATGAGCCAGCGTGTGGCAATCGCCATGGCGATT
>JAFHKH010000507.1 GCA_016937595.1 Pseudomonas cedrina subsp. fulgida
CAGTCCATGGACTGTGGACACTCGCTCTCAGGGGATGCCATGAAAAGCCAAGACATCGTAATTCTGTTCAAACTCATCAGCTTGGAACTGCAGGCCAGAAAGCAGCGGACTAATGAATATGAAGCTGCGGGACTTGATTTTCCTTCTGCCAATGATTGGAAAGGCTGGGAGGATAATGGAGACAACTCGCTCTCTCCTAACACGGACAGCTACTCCGTTCGGGCTCTCTCTGCTTCGCTGGCACTAAGCAAAAGCGAAGTTTCTAACGCACTGAATCGCTGCCGAGAAATTGGTCTGTTTTACACAGATCGACTGAGCGGGCAGCCCACCGTCAGAGCTGAAGCCCTTTTGGATTTCGTAAGGTTTGGTATCCGTTACGTATTCCCTGCAAAGCCAGGCCCGCTGGTTCGAGGGATTCCTACTGCATTCGCCGCGCCGATCATGGCAGGCAAGGTCATGAGCGGCGGCGATCTCATTCCTGTGTGGCCAGACGCTTATGGAAAAAGCAAAGGTCAGCAAGTTACACCTTTATACAAAACCGTCCCTGGCGCGGTGAAAAAGGATGAGCTTCTCTATCATTTCCTGGCCCTCGTCGACGCCATCCGCATCGGCGGGCCGCGCGAAGCCAAAGTGGCCGACGCGATGCTACGAGAATGGATCTTGTGACACCCAATAGAACAATGATGCTGCAAATGCTCGAAGAGGTCGCGCAGGCGCTTGGGGGAGAGTTGTGTCAGCAAATAGCCTTTGTCGGCGGATGCACGACCGTTCTGCTCATCACCGACGAATACACTCTCGAGTCGATTCGCGGCACGGATGATGTGGACTTGGTCATTCATCTGACAGGCACCACTGATTGGTATCGGCTGGAGGAAAAGCTCAAGCCCAGGGGCTTCAAAAATACCGGCCAGGACTCGGTTACCTGCCGTTTACGGCTTGGCTCTCTGAAAGTCGATTTCATGCCGACCGATGAAAAAGTATTGGGTTTTGCCAACACCTGGTTCGTCGGTGGGTTGGAACATGCCATAGACTGCACCCTGCCCAACGGTACATCTATCAAAGCGTTCGCAGCACCATGGTTTCTCGCTGCCAAACTGCAGGCATATCAAGGTCGAGGTCATGGCGATGTGCTGATGTCCAACGATATCGAGGACATTATTGCTTTGCTGGATGGTCGGGAAGAACTCATCGACGAAGTGAAACAAGCGCCTGCCGAGCTGCGCTGCTTCGTCAGTGATCAATTTTCAGCATTACTCAAGTTGCCATCGTTTCAGGACGTCATCCAAAGCACCGCGCAAGACCCTGATCGTGAAGCCTTGATCAATGAACGACTAAAAGCACTGATTGGATTCGGAGGGCTCGCTTGATCTTGCACTTGAGCCTCAGCCGAAAAGGAACCGCCAGGACAGAAAACCGCGATATCAGTGGTTCGGCGCATAATTCGGGGGCTTACCTCTACGTAATCGCCGACGGCAGCTCGAAACCAGGCAGTGGCCAATTGGCGCGAGCCCTGAGTCATCATTTGCTTGATTGCTTTTCTCGTGCAGCGCTTTCTATTGCTTCTTGCCCTGAGAAAACCTTGAAACTGATGCTGACTGCACTCGAAGACGTACATTCAAGCCTTTGCCCTGACTTCCCATTTGCCTCCACGAGCTACCTTGCCCTCATGGTGACTGGCCAGACGGCCATTTCGCTTCACGCAGGTGATTGTTGCCTGGGATATGTGGGTGATGACCGACGCATGATATGGGTGAATTCACCCCACTGCGGGCCTAATTGGAAAGGCGACTTAAACCACTCATTCATCGCAAACAGTCCCGCCCGCAAACAACTGCTCAATTGCATGAGCTATCGACGGCCTAATGAGCCAGACGTCCACTCCTTACAGACGGTTCCAGGCACGACCTGGATTATGGCGACCGACGGTTTCTGGGCCGGCCTTTCGGCCGAGAACCAGATCAGCGCCATCGAAGGGCAAACCCTTGACGGTTACGCCACGGATGACGACGCCACTTTCATGTTATTACGTACTTGAGCCATATGAAAATCGCCCCCCAACCCATTAGCCCCACCATCAGCCAAACCCAGTTAGCGCCTGTCAGGCGCGCATTCCTCTCTCCCCCAGGGTCATGTTCCAAATGATTGATCGCACACTGCACCTGCAACGCCAGCGCCACCTGCAACACTGAGATGCAGGCAACCACGGCCAGTGCAGCGAAGGGCGACAACAACCACAGCACGGTAAACGGCAAGCACCCTCCCAGAAAGACCGCCACCGCCAGGCAACGCGGCCACCATTGATAGGCGGATTCCCCCTGCTCCAGTTCGCGCATCACGCGAAGAATGAGCGAGCAGAAGTAACACGCGGGGAACAACACCCGAACCCAGGGCCACAACCGCTTGCCCGTCGCTTGCCGATAAAGCGCCCATTGCCGGTAGAGCCAGTAGGCGAAGTATCCCCCTAGCGTCAGCACCACCATGAGCAGAAATTTGCGTGGGGCCACGACCAAAAACATCGGTTCGCGAGCCGGCATCCAGCTCAGGAGGGAGTGCGGCGTGGCATAAGGATTTTCGGCGACGGACATAGGCAGATCTCGCGAGGTTAGCCAACGCAAAGCTAACGCTCACAAGACGTTTAGGGTTCACTTCCCACTAAATCAGGAGGTCTCCTACACCGGGTTACCTGACAGTCGTAGGTCAGGCTCTCTACTGCCGTGCGCCCTGTGTGCCTGCCGCCACAACCGGGCACATTCATAGCGTATTCAGCGCTGCATGCCCCAGCGCTTCACGGTCATGCGCTCGAACGTGTCAAACACCAGGTTCTCCACCAGCAGGCCGATCAGGATCACTACGGCCAACCCGGCAAACACTTTGTCGGTGTACAGCTCGTTGCGGTTCTGGAAGATGTACCACCCCAGGCCACCCTTGCCGCTGGTGGCGCCGAACACCAGCTCGGCGGCAATCAGCGTGCGCCAGGCAAATGCCCAGCCAATCTTGAGGCCGGCAAGGATCGACGCAGCGCCGCCGGAATCAGGATGAACAGCACAAAACGCATGCCCTTGAGGCCATAGTTGCGGCCGGCCATGCGCAGGGTTTCGGACACACCGAGGAACCCCGAATAGGTATTGAGCGCCAATGCCCAGAGCACCGAATGCACCAGCACGAAGATCAGGCTGTTCTGGCCCAGGCCAAACCACAGCAGCGCCAGCGGCAACAGTGCGATGGCCGGCAGCGGGTTGAACATTGAGGTCAGGGTGCCCAGCAGGTCGCGGCCCAGTTGGGTGGACACCGCCAAGGTGGTCAGGGCAAACGCCAGCACGATACCGATCAGGTAGCCTTTGATCAGCACGGCCAGCGAGATGCTCACTTTGCTCAGCAGTTCGCCGCTGAGCACGCCGTCATAGAGTGCATACGAGGTCTGCAGAAAACTCGGCAGCAGCAGGTCGTTGTTCTGGTAGCGGGCCACGCCTTCCCAGAGGATCGCGAGCACGATCAGGATCAGGCCCTTGCGCAGCCAGCCTTGCTGCCACAGGCGTTGGCGCAGGGGCAGCGCGCGTTCCACGGGAACGCTGAGCAGTGGCTCGAGGGTGATTTCGTATTCCTGGCGCATGCGGTCGGCCCTCAATAAGCGATGCGGATATCGGCAAAGCCCAACTCACGTTCGGCTTCGGGTACTTCGTCGAACAACAGGCGATGAATCCGCCGCGCCGATGCCTGGAACGCCACGCCACCGAGGCTGTGCAGGTCGTATTGATGGCTGTGGATTTCCGCGCGCACCGGCCGGGATGGGGCGACAACAGCAGGATACGATTGCCCACCACCAGCGCTTCTTCGATGGAATGTGTAACGAACAGCAGGGTAAAACGCACTTCTTCCCAGAGCAGCAGCAGTTCTTCCTGCATCTTGCGTCGGGTCAGAGCGTCGAGGGCGGCGAACGGTTCGTCCATCAACAGGATTTTCGGCTGCATGGCCAGGGCGCGGGCGATCGCGACGCGGGCTTTCATACCGCCGGAAAGCGTATGCGGGTAGGCATCGGCAAAGGCGCTGAGGCCGACTTTGTCGAGGTAGTGCAGCGCGCGCTCTTCGGCTTCGTCGCGTTTCAAGGTTTTCGAGGCCAGCAGCGGAAACATCACGTTCTGTTTGACGGTTTTCCACGGTGGCAGTTGGTCGAACTCCTGGAACACCACGATGCGGTCCGGAC
>JAFHKH010000508.1 GCA_016937595.1 Pseudomonas cedrina subsp. fulgida
AGTCAATAGATTATTCGACTGGTTCACCGCCTTCGCGAGCAAGCCCGCTCCCACAGTTTTGACCGCGCTCGTTCAGGCAACAGCGCGGCGTTTCTCGGCCAACCGGCTACGGCCATACAGCACCACAATCGCCAGGATCGCCACTGCTTGCGCGCTCAAGGAGTATGCATCGGCGTGGATGCCCAGCCAGTCGAAGTCAAAGAAGGCCACCGGCCGCGTGCCAAAGATGCCGGCTTCCTGCAACGCCTTCACGCCGTGCCCGGCAAACACCACCGACAGCGCACACAGCAGTGCCGCGTTGATTCCGAAAAACAGCGCCAACGGCAGCTTCGCCGAACCGCGCAGGATCACCCATGCCAGGCCCATCAGCAGCACCAGTGCCGTAGCGCCACCCGCCAGTACCGCGTTGTGCCCGGCCGGGCCGGCTTGCAGCCACAAGGTTTCGTAAAACAGGATCACCTCAAACAGCTCGCGATAGACCGAGAAGAACGCCAGCATCGCAAAGCCGAAACGCCCGCCACCGCCTACCAGGCTGCTCTTGATGTAATCCTGCCAGGCCGCGGCGTGGCGTCGGTCGTGCATCCATACGCCAAGCCACAGCACCATCACGCTGGCAAACAGTGCCGTGCAGCCTTCAAGCAACTCGCGCTGGGCGCCGCTGACGTCAATCACATACGCGGCCAACGCCCAGGTCGCCAACCCAGCCACCAATGCCAGGCCCCACCCCACGTTGACGCTGCGCACCGCCGATTGCTGGCCGGTGTTGCGCAGGAACGCAAGGATCGCGGCCAGCACCAGAATAGCTTCCAGGCCTTCACGCAGCAGGATCAACAACCCGGAGATGTAGCTCAGCGACCAGCTCAGGCCGTCGCTGCCCAGCAAGCCGGCGGATTCGGTGAGCTTGCCCTTGGCCACGTCCAGGCGTTGCTGCACCTGCTCGACCGGCAAACCGTCCTGCAACGACTGCCGATAGGCCATCAGCGCCTTCTCGGTGTCCTTGCGCACGTTGGCGTCGACGTTATCCAGGGAGCTTTCCACTAATTCGAAGCCTTCCAGGTACGCGGCCACCGACAGGTCGTAGGCCTGGTCGTGATCACCCTTCTGGAACGCGGCCAGGCTCTTGTCCAGAGTGGTGGCGGTGTAATCCAGCAACTGCGCCGGGCCACGCTTGACCTGCGGCGGTTGCGCACGCTGGGCGCGGAACGTCGACGCGGCAGCGGGGCCACTTGCGGCCAGCACTTCATCAGGCGTCTGGCGGGCCAGGTCGGCGAGATTGAACGGTTGCTCGCTGTGGCCGGCGGCCGGGTCGGCGGTGAAGCCAGCGATGTAGGTGGCCAGGTCCCAGCGTTGGCGGTCGTCGAGCTGGTCGGCGAAGGACGGCATATCGGTGCCTTCGACGCCCAGGCCAAGGGTGCTGTAGATCGCGTAGAGGCTCAGGCGGTCCAGGCGGCTGGCGTCGCGCAGGCTGGAGGGTGGCGGCGTCATGCCAACGCTGGCCGGGCCATCACCGGCGCCCGCTGTGCCATGGCAAACCGAGCAATGCTGGGCGTAGAGCGGTGCGCCGCGCGTTGGATCAGGCGTGATCGCCGGGGCCTGGCTGACCTCATAGGCCACCGCCAGTTGAGCACCCAATTGACGGGCTTGGCGGGCAACCAGCGGGCCGTCCTGATGGGCCGTGACAGCCGCTGACAGTTCATCGACCCCCTTGATCAGGGCCGCGCGTTCCGGACGCTGTGGCAACTCGGCCAGCAGGCCCTTCAAGACCTTGAGAGCCTCCAACTGTTCACGGTATTCCGGTTCATCGGCCACCTTGCCCGCCGCCACCGCCTGCGGATAGTCAGCACTCATGTAGTCCAGCACATGCAGCGCTTGCTGGGCGCCCTCGGCAGTCGCGGCCAACAGGTTGAAGCTGCACGACATCAACGCCGGCAACATCAGCCAGGCGAAAAAACGGAAGGGGGCAGTCATGAACGAATCTCAAATGGAAATACGAAGTAACACATTGTTCAGGGTTAAAGGGTTTGACTCAAGGCGTAAGTGATTTGTTGTGTGTGAAGGGCGGATGATTCTGCACTGAGGCAGAGACTGACAGCCACCGCAAAACCAATGTGGGAGCAGGCAAGCCAGCTCCCACATTTTGGTTCGGTTTCGTCAGTTCAGGCCGTCGCGCGGTGCAGGCTGGCGAGGAACCCCGCCGCCCCCACGAACAAGCCGGCAAACGTACGGTTCAAGCGCTTCTGCTGCCTGGGCGTGCGCATCAGGCGCAACACCTTCGACGCCAGCCCTGTATACCCCGCCATCACAATCATATCGACGCCGATCATCGTCGCCCCGATGATCAGGTACTGGCTCAACAACGGCGCCTGCGGGTTCACGAACTGCGGCAGCACCGCCAGCATGAACACCAGCGCCTTGGGGTTGCTGGCATTGACCAGAAAGCCTCGGAAAATCATCGCAATCGGCTTGCCGATCGGCCGCACGGCCGCGTCGTCGGTCATGTCCATGGGCAAGGCGCGCCATTGCTTGATGGCCAGGTAAACCAGGTACGCCACGCCAAACCACTTGATCGCATAGAAGGCGGTGGACGACGTCGCCAGGATTGCACCCAACCCGAAAGCGACGACGGCAATCTGCATGGCCAGGCCCAGCTGCAGGCCGATGGCGTTCCAGTAGCCGCGCAGGAAACCGTATTGCAGGCCGCTGGACATCGAGGCGATGGCGCGGCGCCGGGGGAAAGGGAGATGATCCAACTGGCGAGGAAAAACGCCAGCCACGTGTCGAGTGCCATTACACACCTCAATCGGGAGTTGTGCCTTAAGCTAACTCCGCCGAGCAAAGACTGGCTATAGATTTTTACAGGATGTGAATACTAGCGGTCGCCCGGGAACACGTGGGTGCCGGGCCAACGTCGCACCGAACGCTGAAAGAACAGGCTGTTGGGCACTTGCACCATCGCACTGTCGGTGCCGGCTTCCGCCACCTCGACCAGCGTGGTGTAGAGCAGGTTGATCGCCACGACCCGCCCCTTCACACCCGGCTTATCGACAGTATCCACCAACTCGACGATGTCACCGAGGCGAAACGGCCCGACCGTAAAGATCAGGATCGCGCACAACAGGTTCGACAACACTGACCACATGGCGAAAAACGCCACGGCGGCGACTGCCACGAACCCCGACAATGCCGTCCACAACACCGTCGCGGAAACGCCCAGACGACCCAACACGAAGATCAACGCACTGCCATGATCAACCACCGCAGGCCGCCGCGCAGTGGCATCAGCAGTTGCGGAGGAAAGGGGTAGCGCTCGCCCAGGCGATTCAGGCCTTGGGCGACAAACCGCTGGGCAAGGTAGCCGCCCAGCAGGATCAGCAAGATCTGTACGCCGATCCAGACAGGCTCGACCCACTGCGTCGGAATCGGCAGCTGCAACGTTTCCATCAGGACAACGCCTCCAGCTCCGCTTGCAAGGATTCGAGCAGTTCGAGGGCTTCCATCCAGGTTTCCTCCAACTGCCCCTCGCGCACCTTGAGCTTGGCTTGCTCAGCCAGCAAGTCGCGCAACTCGTCCTTGCGGGCAGCTTCGTAGACGGCACTGTCGCCCAGGCTGGCTTCGATCTTGGCCAGGCGCTCATGCACCTTGCCCAGCTCGGCTTCCAGTTTGTCCGCTTCACGCTTGTGGGGGGCCAACTGCTGACGCAGTGCAGCGGCGGCCTGGCGCTGGGCTTTCTTGTCGGTCTTGTCCGGGTTGACCGGGGTGTTGCTGACCGGCGCGTTGCGTAGGCGGTAATCGGTCAGCCAACGTGCGTAGTCATCCAGGTCGCCGTCGAATTCCTCGACTTTGCCGTCCGCGACCAGCAGGAAATTATCGGTGGTGCTCTTGAGCAAGTGACGATCGTGAGACACCACCAGCACTGCACCGCTGAACTCCTGCAGGGCCATGGTCAGCGCCAGGCGCATTTCCAGGTCCAGGTGGTTGGTCGGCTCATCGAGCAGCAGCAGGTTCGGCCGGTCCCAGGCGATCAACGCCAACGCCAGGCGGGCTTTTTCGCCGCCGGAGAAATTCAGCACCGGCTCGTCGATACGCGCGCCACGGAAGTCGAAACCACCGAGAAAGTCGCGCAGGGTCTGCTCGCGCTCGGTCGGGGCCAGGCGCTGCAGGTGCAGCAGCGGGCTGGCCTTGGCATCGAGCGAATCCAACTGATGCTGGGCGAAGTAGCCCACCACCAGGTTCTCGCCGCGCATCAGCCGGCCGGCCAGGGGTTGCAACTCACCCGACAGGTTCTTGATCAGGGTCGATTTGCCCGCGCCGTTAGGGCCGAGCAAGCCGATGCGCGCACCCGGCGTGAGTTGCAGCTTCACTTTTTCGAGGATGGTCTTGTCGCCATAACCCAGGCGTGCGTCAGAAAGATCCAGCAACGGGCTGGAGATCTTCACCGACTCTCGAAACACGAAGTCGAACGGTGAATCGACGTGGGCCGCCGACAGTTCTTCCATGCGTTCCAGGGCCTTGATTCGGCTCTGCGCCTGGCGGGCCTTGGTGGCCTGGGCCTTGAACCGGGCGATGTAGCTTTCCATGTGCGCACGCTGCGCCTGTTGCTTCTCGAACGCCTGCTGCTGCTGGGCCAGACGCTCCGCACGGGCGCGTTCGAACGCGCTGTAGCCGCCCCGGTAGAGGGTGATTTTCTTCTGTTCGACATGGGCGATGTTGTCGACCACGGCATCGAGGAAGTCCCGGTCGTGGGAAATCAGCAGCAAGGTACCCTGGTAGTTCTTGAGGAAGTCTTCCAGCCACAGGATCGCATCGAGGTCCAAGTGGTTGGTCGGTTCGTCGAGCAGCAGCAGGTCCGACGGACACATCAGCGCCTGGGCCAGGTTCAGGCGCATGCGCCAGCCACCGGAAAAGTCGGCAACCGGGCGATCCATCTGCTCGTTGGTAAAGCCCAGGCCGGCCAGCATCTTGCGGGCGCGGGCGTCGGCCGTGTAGCCGTCGGCGCTGTCGAGCTCCGAATGCCGCGCCTGGGCGGCGCCGTCCTGGGCTTTCTCGGCTTCGGCCAGGTCATGTTGCACCTGGCGCAGACGCAGGTCGCCATCGAGCACGTAGTCGATCGCGATGCGGTCCAGGGTGTCGATCTCCTGGCGCATATGGGCGATACGCCAGTCGGCCGGCAGCAGGCAGTCACCGGAGTCCGGGGTCAGCTCACCGAGCAACAGGGCGAACAACGTGGATTTGCCGGCGCCATTGGCACCGATCAGGCCGGCTTTGTGACCGGCGTGCAGGGTCAGCTCGGCGTCTTCGAGAAGACGTTGCGGGCCACGCTGTAATGTTAGGCTTTGAAGTCGGATCATAATGGCGGCGGAGTCTACCAGCTTCGTTGCCCGCTGGCTTGGGTGTGAATATGTGCGCTGACCTGTGGAGCTTTTCTCTCGCGACCTATGCCCGCCCGGGCGTCGAAGCGGCTTGCCTGCGTTTGCAGGAGCAAGGGGCGGATGTGTGCCTGTTGCTCTGTGGCGCATGGTTGGAGCAACGCGCTGTTGTCGTGACCGCTGAACGCATACAGGCGCTCAAACACATCGCCGGACCTTGGCAAACGCAGGTAATCGAGCCGTTACGAAGCGTGCGCAGGCAGTGGCGCGAAACGGCGCGGCACGATGAAAATCTGGCGGGATTACGCGAACGGGTCAAGGCCCTGGAGCTGGATGCCGAACGACAACTGCTGACGCGCCTGGAAGCACTGGCGCACCGATGGCCGGCGGGTGATGCACTGGCTCAGCAATCGTGGTTGGAAGGACTGACGGCTGAGGATGCCGCCAACCTTGACCACGACGCGCTGCAAGCGCTGCGCGTCGTGGTCACCAGCGCTTAGGAAGCGCTGGTTGGGGTGGTGCTTGGTGCTGCCGGTGCAGGCGTGCTGCTGGCCGGCGCAGTTGGAGCGGTGGCCGCTACCGAAGCGACAGCAGGCGTTGCTGGCTTGGCAGGCGTCGGCTTGGCAGCGGCTGGCTTGGCGGCCGG
>JAFHKH010000509.1 GCA_016937595.1 Pseudomonas cedrina subsp. fulgida
CCCAGGGCCGCGCCTGCGGTCACGCCAAACAGGGAGGGCGAGGCCAGGCGGTTGCGCGTGATGCCCTGCATCAACGCGCCGGCCAGGCCCAGGCAAGCGCCGACCAACGCGGCACACACCGCGCGAGGCACGCGCAGCTGGGCAACGATATAGGCCATGTTGCCGCCCACGCGCCTTGGTGAATCAGCCCATCCCACGCATCCGCCGCCGTGATGACGAAGGGTGACCAACTGAACAATGAAAGCCAGAACACCAAGGCGCCCAGCAACACAATGCTGCCGCCGCGACACTGCGTCCCATGCTTATTGGCTCAGTACGGCTTGACCGCCCTTGAGAATCGCCAACGCGTCTTCGGCGATCTGCTCCGAGGCCAGCACGCCACGGTTGCGCGCCCAACTGTCGCCATCGACTTCGGCCACGTGCTGGTTACGCACGGCGCCGAGCACTTGCCACAGTGGCTGCTTGCTCCAACTGTCGACGATGCTCGGGCGGCGGTAATGGCCGACCAGCAACCAACCTGGGTCGAGCGCGAGCAATTGCTCCAGGCTGACGAATTCGGTGGGCGCGGCATTGGCGCGTACCGCCGGGACGTTCAGGCCGATGGCGCGCAACACGCTGCCCGCATAGGAGTCCGGGCCGTGCACCGAGAAGCTGTCTTCACGGGCGACGCCGAACAACACGCTGGCGCCTGCCGGAATCTGTTGCGCGATGGCCTTGAGGTTTGCCCGGTTCTGCTGGATACGTGCCTGCATCTGCGCACTTTTGCCGAGGGCCTTGCCGATCAGCTCGGCGGATTTCAGGCTGCCCTGGTAATCCTCACCGCGCGAGGGCAGCAACAGGGTTGGCGCGATACTCGCCAGGTCGTTGTACAACGCCTGGTGGCGGTTGAGGTCGGCGACGATCAAGTCGGGCTTGAGCCGGGCGATTTCCTCGATGCTCGGCTGCGAGCGCAGACCGACGGATGTCCACGGGCCGATGGCGTCGCGCACACGGGGCAATACGCGGTTGGCGTCGCCATCATCGGCGGCGCCGACCGGGGTGACGCCAACGGCGGCCAGGCTGTCGAGAAACGAAAACTCCAGCACCACCACACGCTTGGGCGCATCCGGCAGATGCACCGCGTGCTGGCCGTCATTGAGGTCGATGGGCGCGGCGCTCAGCAGGCTTGAAGACAACGCCAGGAAGCAGGCGGCAAGAGTGGGGATGAAGCGCGGCATTCGCATGACAAGGACCTCGGCGTTAAAGCACCCCAGCGCGGCAGGCCGGGGAAAACGGCGGGTACTATTCCATATTGGGGCGGTGTGAT
Organism: Pseudomonas cedrina subsp. fulgida; assembly: GCA_016937595.1. Lineage (GTDB taxonomy): Bacteria > Pseudomonadota > Gammaproteobacteria > Pseudomonadales > Pseudomonadaceae > Aquipseudomonas > Aquipseudomonas fulgida. Next base: position 1,307 of record JAFHKH010000509.1, read on the forward strand.
CAAAAAACATTCTCAACTGCATGCATGTTCCAGCCATGCCGTAGCGCCACGATTGCAACAGCCTGGTGGGTGGCAACCGGGCGAATTTCAGAGGCCGATAGAGCAAGCGCCGGGGGGGCAGCCATGAAGCAGTTACATTCAGAAACCAGTCTTGACGATGCTTGACATAAAAACTAAAAGGTAATTAAACGACGATCAACCGTCCCCCGAAGGCATTGCCTGGACGTTGCCTGATCATGGAATGAAATGCCACAAAGCCGCCTGCTGCAACAGATTGAGCATTCGAAGAGGCGCCGCTCCTCTTGGGGGGGGGGGCCAGAGGGATGGGGAGCATGATCAACCATTGGATCAATGGCCGTGAGGTCGAGAGTGACTATGTGTTCATTGACCACAACCCTGCCACTGGAGAAGTTATTGCAGAAGTAGCCAGCGGCGGCCCAAAGGAAGTGGCGTGGCAGTCGATGCGGCAAAGAAAGCTTTTGCAAAATGGGCAGGCACGCCGGCCAGGGAGCGCGCCCGTCTCATGCGAAAACTTGGCGAGCTGATCGAACTGAATGCGCCACGCCTGGCGGCGCTGGAAACCATGGACACCGGATTGCCTATTCATCAAACCACGACCGCATTGATCCCGGGGGCGGTTCATAGCTTCAACTATTACGCAGAATTCTGCCCCTTCATGGATGCCCATGAATGTCCGGTAAGAGCGCGAGCACTCAACTACTCGCTTTACCAGCCAGTAGGGGTTTGTGCATTGATATCACCCTGGAGCGCACCGTTCATGGCTGCGGCTTGCAAAGTCGCTCCTTGCCTGTCGCTAGGCAACACCGCTGTGCTGAAAGTATCCGAGCTGTCACCTATTACCGCCGATCAATTAGGACGTTTAACCGTCGAGGCCGGCTTGCCCGAAGGTGTGCTGAATATCATCCAGGGCTACGGTGCCAACGCCGGTAACGCGCTTGTCCGACACCCGGATGTAAGCGCGATCTCCTTCATGGGTGGCACCTCCAGCGGCAACAAAATCATGCAAAGCATTGGCCGAAAAAAGTACGCCATGGAATTGGGTGGAAAGTCACCGATGCTGATCTTCGAAGACGCTCAAATGGAGCATGCCGTGGAGGCAGCATTGTTCGCCGCCTTCTCCCTGAACGGTGAGCGCGGGATTTGCGGCAGTCGAATTTTTATCCAGGAAAGCGTTTATCCCCAGTTCGTCGCTGAGTTCACAGCCCGCACCAAAAGGCTCATTGTCGGTGACCCGAGAGACGCCACAACGCAAGTTGGCGCGATGATATCCCTGGCCCATTACGATAAAGTCAAACGGTACATCAGAGCCGGTATTGATGAAGGCGCCACGTTATTAGCGGGCGGTGTTGAGCGTCCAGCCAACCTCCCGCCTCGCTTGAAGGAGGGCCAGTTCATTCAACCGACGGTGTTTGCTGACGTCCAGCGCAAGATGCACAGTGCGCGGCAGGAAATATTCGGTCCAGTGGTGTGCCTGATTCCGTTCAGCGGTGAAGTCGACGCACTTCGGCTGACCCGTGATCTGGATTTTTCCCAAGTACTCAACATCTGGACCGACGATATCGCCAAGGCCCATCGGCTGGCGTACAGCATTGGTACTGACAGCGTGTTTATCAACAACCAAAACGCGCGGCACGGGCAGCACCCACAGACGAGTGTCAATAGGTTCCACAACCGTGGAATCGGTCAGCATTACAGCCTTGAAGTGTTCGCCGATAAAAAAACCGTACGTATTTTCCCATACGATTCCTGACGGCCTGATTGCTGGGGCGATAGCGACTCAACATGCTGATCCTGCAACCCTGAAAATATCAGTTGAACGGTCGGGAGAAAAATCATGGGCAAAGTTGTTCTCGCCGCAAAGGTCAGCCACATCCCTTCGATGTACCTCTCTGAATTCCCCGGCAAACACTTTGGTTGTCGCGAAACAGTCATTGCCGGGCATAAAGAAATTGCACGTCGCGCTCGTGAGCTTGGCGCAGATACAGCAGTGGTGTTCGATGTGCACTGGATGGTCAACAGGGGATATCACATTAACGCAGGACAGCATTTCAAAGGCACCTTCACCAGCAGCGAAGCCCCACACCTCATTCAAGACATGTCATATGACCATCCAGGTTGCCCGGAGCTCGCCGAGTTGATCGCAACTGAAGCCAACCTCACCGGAGTGAGTACGACGGCTCACAACCTGCCGGGCCTGGAGCTGCAGTATGGAACACTGATTCCAATGCGATATATGAACATGGGAGTTCCGGATACACAGAAGTTCAAGCTGATCTCCATCGCGGCCTGGTGTGCATGGCATCGCCTGGAAGACAGCTTGTCCTTTGGCGCTGCCGTGCGTCGCGCCATCGAGAAAAGTGATCAGCAAGTACTGGTACTGGCTTCCGGCTCACTGTCACACCGTTTTTGCGATAACCGCGATGCCGAAGCCTTCCTTTACAGCTGGGCTCGCGAGTTTGACAAACAAATGGATCTCCACGTTGCACAAATGTGGAAGGAAGGTCGCTTCAAAGAGTTCTGTGCAATGCTCCCGGACTACGCCGAGCATTGTTTCGGGGAGGGCAAGCTGCACGACACCGCCATGCTCCTCGGTCTGCTGGGCGCGCCAACCTATGATACCCCTGCCGAAATTATCACCGAGCCATTCGCAAGTTCAGGAACTGGGCAGATCAATGCCATTTTCCCTCTTTGACGTGTGCGCTGCTGAACCCTGGGCCTCTACCCAACTTTTTGCGGTGCTCGTGTGGGAGTTCCCACTACCTCTTCAACGTAGCGCTGTCGGGCGGCAAACCGGGACCTCTGTGGCGAGCGGTCGACTGAAATGGCTTATGCAAGATTCAAGATTTCAGGTGAATTTTTACCCATTTGAAATCAATGAGTTATTTTAAGTTTGATAAGAGCGGGCTTGTCCTGCGAAAGCGGTGGATCAGTCAAAGATGTATTC
>JAFHKH010000051.1 GCA_016937595.1 Pseudomonas cedrina subsp. fulgida
TGCCGATGGCCAAGGCGGCCGCCGCGCGCATTGGTGTCGATCCCAAGTACCTGGTGGCCCAGGCGGCCCTGGAAACCGGTTGGGGCAAATCGGTGATGCGCGCCGAAGACGGCAGCAGCAGCCACAACCTGTTCGGTATCAAGGCCGGCCAGAGTTGGCAGGGCGGCCAGGCCCGTGCGATCACCAGCGAGTTCCGTGACGGGGCGATGGTCAAGGAAACGGCGCAGTTCCGTTCCTACAGCTCTTATCAGGACAGCTTCCATGACTTGGTAACGTTGCTGCAAAGCAATGATCGCTATAAAGAAGTCGTGAAATCGGCCGACAACCCGGAACAGTTTGTACGCGAGTTGCAAAAAGCCGGGTACGCCACCGACCCGGCCTACGCCAGCAAGATTTCGCAGATCGCCAAAACGATGGACAGTTACCAGAATTACGCTGCCGCTGGCGCAACCACACATTTATAAGGTCTGAACCATGAGTTTGCTCAATATCGGGATGTCGGGGCTTAATGCTGCTCAAGGGTCGTTGACGGTCTTGAGTAACAACATTGCCAACGCCAACACGGCGGGCTATTCGCGTCAGCAGACCACCCAGAGCGCAAACGCGTCGAACCCGTTCGGCGGCGTTTACATCGGCAGCGGCACGACCCTGGCCGACGTGCGCCGGGTGTACAACGAATTCCTCGATGCCGCCTACCAGAACAGCACCTCGCTCAATGGCGATGCGAAGGCTTACCTGGATCAGGTGAGCGCCGTGGACAAGACGCTCTCGGACAAGACCACCGGTATGTCGGCGGTGCTCAGCGATTTCTTCGCCGCGGTGCAGTCCGCGTCGGCCAGCCCGAACAACACGTCGACCCGCCAGATCCTGCTGACCAGCGCCCAGACATTGAGCAACCGGTTCAACTCGATCGCCAGCCAGTTGAGCCAGCAGAAAGAAACCATCAACAGCCAACTGACCTCCATGACCGATCAGGTCAACCAGTTGACCTCGTCGATTGCGTCTCTCAATAAGCAGATCAATCAGGTTCAGGGTTCTTCGAACACCACGCCGACCAACCTGCTGGATGCGCGCGCCGAAGCCGTGCGTTCGCTGAATGAACTGGTAGGCGTCACTGTCGGCGAAAAAAATGGCGTATTCAGCGTCAGCACCGGCAGCGGGCAATCCCTGGTGCTGGGTGATCGCTCCAGCACCCTGTCCGCCGTACCGAGCAAGAGCGATACCAGCCAGTACACGGTCCAGCTCAATGCCGCAGGCGGCGGTACGACCATGGACCTGGGCAATGTGATCAGTGGGGGCAGCATCGGCGGCTTGTTGCGCTATCGCAGCGACGTATTGGTGCCGGCCATCAATGACCTGGGCCGCATTGCGGTTGTCACTGCCGACACGATCAACAGCCAGTTGGGCCAGGGTATCGACCTGAACGGCGAGTTCGGCGCGTCGATGTTCAAGGACATCAACAACGCGGCATCCGTCGCTCTGCGCAGCGTGGGCGCCCAGGGTAACCAGGGTGCCGGTAGCCTGGGGGTGACGATCAAGGACACCAGTAAACTCACTAACTTCGACTACAAGGTCAGCTTCAACGACCCGGCCGACCTCAACAAGGTCACCGTGCTGCGCTCCGATGGCAAGGCCATGGGCAACTTTGATATCAGCGCCACACCGCCCACGGTGATCGACGGCTTTACCCTGGAACTCAAGAATGGTCCGATGCAGGCCGGTGACAGCTTCAAGGTCAGCCCGACCGCCAGCGGCGCCAAGGATATCGGTACTGTCCTCACCGACCCGAACAAGGTTGCGTTCGCCGCGCCGTTGAAGGGTGAGGCCAGCAAAACCAACCAGGGCACCGGCAGCTTTACCCCGCCGACCCTGACCCTGCCCCTGGATATCCAGGGCGGTGCCGATACCGCGCAACTGCGCGTCGGTATCGAAAGTTCGATGCCAGTGAAGATGGTCTTCGCCAAGCCTGCGGCCGATGGCACCCAGGCGTACACGCTGAATGACGCCAAGGGCGATCCTATCGGCTCCGGCACCATCATCCCCGGGCAGGCGAACAAGATCACCATCAACGTGCCGATGCGTGATGCCAGCGGCGCCCTGGTGGTGCCGGCCAAGAGTTTCGGCTTTGATACCTCGGTGGCGGGTTCGCCGGCGCCGGGTGACAGCACCACGTTTTCGTTCAATGCCACCGGCGAGTCCGACAACCGTAACGCCCAGCAACTGCTCAACCTGCAAACCAAGGCGACCGTGGGCGTGGCGACCGATGGCACCGGCGGCACCAGCGTGGTGGGCGCCAACAGCAAGTTGGTCTCCACGGTAGGCGCCAAGGCCGCTGCGGCCACCACGGACACCAGCGCCACCAACGCGTTGCTGGCGGCCAACAAAAATGCGCGCAACTCCGTGTCCCAGGTCAACCTGG
>JAFHKH010000510.1 GCA_016937595.1 Pseudomonas cedrina subsp. fulgida
GGCCAGGGCTTCTTCGGCGGTGCCTTGCAGTTCGCGCAGGCGGGCGATCAGTTGTTCGTCGGTCTTTTCGATGGCGTATTCACTGACATCGCGACACGCCGGCCCGGCCGCGCCGGAGGCAAACAGCGCCAGCGGCGCCGGCACCTTGCGCGCATTCAGCGCGTGGGCCAGCTCGAAGGCAAGCAGGCCGCCCAGGCTGTGGCCGAACAGGGCATAGGGGCCGCTCAGGTCGCGACTGATTTCGTCCGCCAGTTGCGCGGCCAAGGTCTTGATGTCGCGCTTTAACGGCTCATCCATGCGCATGCCACGGCCGGGCAATTCCACCGGGCAGACCTGCAACCACTCCGGCAGCGCTCGTCGCCAACGCGCGTAAACCATGGCGCTGGCGCCCGAATAGGGCAGGCAGAACAGGCGCAATCGAGTCGGCGTACTCATCCGGCGACGACTCCAAGCTGAAACACGCTGTATGCACGGTGCAAACCCATTTCGTCCTCCTGCGGGTGTTGATCCCTGGCCGTTTTACTCACGGCCTGTCACCCAGAAGAACGGACGGCAGCGGCAAATAATTAGTCGTCGAGTAGGCGCGAGACGGGGTTCACACCTCACAAGAAAGCATAAGATTAGTTCGCCTTCTCATTTGACAATAATTATCATTAAGCATAATTTGTTGCCCGATGTGTAGGAGGCTTCAGCAAGGACGCCCTCCCCTAACCTCTTTTGCTACAAGGTGAATTCCATGACGGAACCAGTATCCACAGGCAGGTGCGACTCACCGCTGCTCCAGGCATTCGTTGATAATCGTATGATTCTGGTGAAGATCGCGGCACGTATTACCGGGTGCCGCTCCCGTGCCGAAGACGTAGTGCAGGACGCCTACTTCCGGCTGCAGTCGCGCCGACGATCACCTCGTCATTCAAGGCCCAGCTCAGTTACCTGTTCCAGATCGTGCGCAACCTGGCGATCGACCATTACCGCAAGCAGGCCCTGGAGCTCAAATACTCAGGGACCGAAGAGGAAGGCTTGAATGTGGTTATCCATGGCGCTTCACCGGAAACCTCGCATATCAATTTCAGCACCCTGGAAAACATCGCCGACGCCCTGACGGAACTGCCCCAGCGCACCCGCTATGCGTTCGAGATGTACCGTTTGCACGGCGTGCCGCAAAAGGACATCGCCAAGGAGCTGGGGGTGTCGCCGACACTGGTGAACTTCATGATTCGCGATGCGCTGGTGCACTGCCGCAAGGTGTCGGGCAGTCATAGCGATACGTTCGCGCGGCGGGTCTGACGCGCACAGTTGCACTGAATGTGAGCGGGTTTATGTGGGAGCTGGCTTGCTCGCGATATAGGCGGTGGGTCAGTTACCGATGTAATCGCTGACACACCGCCTTCGCGAGCAAGCCCGCTCCCACAGTTTTAACCGAGTTCGACATGGAATGCCGGTCGGCGCTAAGGCCGCCACGGCCCCAGCACCTAGATACCGATGACCATCGCAAGCAACCCAGCGCCCAGACAGTCACCATCGCTGTGATGCCTGTCAGGGCACCGGCATGACATCGATGCGATAGGGCTCGAAAATCTTCAGCATCTGGCCATTGTCGCGCAGGCGCTTGAGCAGCGCGGAAAACGCTGCGCCCGTGATCGGCGCTTTCGGGCGCAGCAAGGCGTAGTGGTGATACGCCTGGTCGATGCGCTCCGACACCAGGAACTGCCCGGCCATGTCGGCGTTGCGCACCATAAAATCACTCAGGTACGAACGGGTCACCAAGGCGATGTCGGCACGCCCGCGCGCGACCATCAGCAAGTTGCTGTCATGGGAGTAGGTCAACGTGGCATTGAAGTGTTCGACCATGTACTTGGGGTCGGGATTGAAGTGGGCGAAGGCGTAGTGATAACCGCTGAATACGGCCAGCCGTTTGCTTTTGAGGTCAGCGAAATAGGCCTGGCCGCGACCGGGCTCGCGCTGGGCGACGAAAATCTCCGCGTCTTCCAGCCCCAGGTCGACAGCAGTGTGGGGAATCTCCTGCCAACCCCAGTCAGGGTTTTCGAAGATGGCCATGTCGATTCGACCCTGCTCGAAATCGCGAAAGCGCCGCGGGATAGAAGTGGGCACCAACACAAATCGATAATCGGTTTGCAAGGCGTTCAGCGCCACGATCAGTTGCGGTAACAGCCCGGTGTCGGCGCCCTGCTCCGGACGCACGGTGTAAGGAGGAAAATGCGCCGCGCCGATCCTCACCAACTCCCCTGCCGAGGCCGGTATGCACCAAGCGCTGCCCAATGCCCAAAAGGTAAGTCCTGCAGCCAGCCGTCGTGGCGAAAACATCAAGGCACACACCGTTCAAAAGGCTAATGGCGATAAGCTAGGCGTTTTTGTCTGACGAGACAACTTTCCAACGGCAAATTAATAGCTTGCGTCAGAGGAGGCTTTGAGCACCATCAGCAGGGCCTCTTCAGCCAATTGTTCAAGCGTCAGGCTGCCTTCGGCGCGGAACCAGGTGGTGGTCCAGGACAGGGCGCCGCTGAGAAAACGCCGGGTAATCACGACATCGCCGCGTATATAACCCGCCGCCTTGGCCTCCCCCAGCACCTGCAACCAGAGGTCTTCGTATACGTCGCGCAGGGCCCGCACCTGGGCCTGGCCTTGGGTCGACAGCGAGCGCCATTCGTACACCAGCACCGCCATGGCTTCGCCGCTGCCGCCCATGATCGACTGCAATTCGCAACGAATCAGCGCCAGCACCCGTTCGCGCACGTCTGTGGCGTGTTCAAGGCAAGCGCGCATCATCGCGGTGTTGTAGCGGATGGTTTCTTCCATCACCGCGCGCAGGATCTCGTCCTTGCTCTTGAAGTGGTGAAAGATGCTGCCGGACTGGATGCCCACGGCGCTGGCCAGGTCACGCACGGTCGTGCGCTCGAAGCCCTTGTTGCGAAACAGGTGGGCCGCGGTTTGCAGCAGCTTGCCCCGGGCGCTGTCGGGGTCGGTCAATTGGCCGCCGTCGACCATGGTGCGCATCACCCGCAGGGCGTTGTGCTCATCCATGCCTTTCTCCTAAGGTCTACGGTCATGTTGGCCGGCAATTTAGGCCGTGCCGGCCAACCAAGCAAGCGCTTGGCGGAACTACAGGGCCGGGCTACGCTCTATCCCCAACAGAAAAGGGAAGAGTACGGGAACCTGCGCGATGCCTCATTGGCTGATTATTGACCTTGAAGCCACAACGGATGAAGGCGGCTGGCCCGTGACGGAGATGGAAGTCATCGAGATCGGCGCGAGCCTGGTCAACCGCCAGGGGCGCGAGCTGGACCATTTCCAGCGCTTTGTACGACCGCTGCGCCGGCCGCTGTTGACGCCCTTCTGTCGGCAACTGACGCACATCACCCAGGCGAACATCGATAGCGCCGCGCCGATCACCGAGGTGTGGCCGCTGTTCGAGCGCTGGCTGGGCCAACATCGGCCGCGCCTGGAGAGCTGGGCCAGTTGGGGCGATTACGACCGCCGCCAACTGGAGCTGGAGTGGCAGCGCCATGGCCTGGCCAGCGCGCTCGCCGATACGCCCCACCTGAACCTCAAGCAACGCTTCGCCAAGGCCCGACGCCTGGACAAGCCCCTGGGGCTCAACGGTGCCCTGCAATTGGCGGGGATGCAGTTCCATGGCCAGCAACACCGGGCACTGGAAGATGCGCGCAACACCGCGCGCCTGCTGCCGCTGATTCTGCCGGTCTAGGCAGCTCCCAAAGGCTTGGGCATACTGAGCAACCTTTTTCTTGCTACTCAACTGTAGGCGCGAGCTTGCTCGCGAAGAAGGCCAACGATAACGCAGCGCTATCAGATGGCCCGTGTCGCTTATGGGTTTTTCGCGAGCAAGCCCGCTCCTACAGTAGAGTCTCAACCGTTTTTTCCGAGGAACCGCCCATGTTTAAAGTCAACGAGTACTTCGACGGCACCGTCAAGTCGATCGCTTTCGGCACCGCTGAAGGTCCGGCGACCATCGGCGTCATGGCCCCCGGCGAATACGAATTCGGCACCGACCAACGGGAAATCATGCACGTGGTCTCTGGCGCCCTGGTCGTCAAATTGCCTGATGCCGAGTGGGAAACCTTCGCCGCCGGCAGCCAGTTCAACGTGCCGGCCAACAGCAAGTTCCAGTTGAAGGTCGCCGTGGACACCGCCTACCTGTGCGAATACCGCGGCTAAGGATTTTCGGAGGCAAAAAAATGCCCGTCTCTTCGCAGACGGGCATTTTTTTATGCGCGATGACTATTATTCGAGCACCGTCACCGGCATGCCGACCTCCAGCCGACCCACCCCATCGTTGACCAGGTTCTGGCCGAACATCGCCCCCTGCTCCGTCTTGCGATAGGTCTCCAGCGTGGCGAAGGGCTCGCGGTCGGCGCTGCGTTCGCCGGTTTGCGGGTCGATGGTGGTCAGGATGCAGCGCGAGCACGGCTTGACCACGCGAAACTCGATATCGCCAATGCGCAGGCGTTTCCAGCCGTCTTCAGCAAAAGCGTCGCCGCCTTCGATCACCAGATTGGGGCGAAAGCGCAGCATCTGCATGGGACGGCCGATTTTGCGGGATAGGTCATCGAGGGAACCTTGGCCGATCAACAGCAACGGGTAACCATCGGCAAACGCCACCTGGTCATCATCGCGACCGTACCCCGCCTGCGTAGTGCGCGCACGCTCCAGGGGCATCTGCACCAGGCGCGTCGGCTTGCCGATAAAGTCACTGACCCAGGCTGCGGCGGCATCGCCGGCATCCGGTACGCGCACGGTATCGCGCCAGATGGTCACGCCGCGCAGTTCGCTCGCGCTGTCCGGCAGCGCCACGTCCAGCGGCGTGTAGCCAGGCGAACTCAGGGTGAGGCCGCCAGCGGTATTCCATAACGCCGACAATTGGCTCATCTTCGCCACGGCGCGCTGGGTGAGGAACCGCCCGCTGGCTTGATCCACCAGCATCCAGCGTCGATCCCCGTCCAGCCCCAGCTTATCCAGGCCGACAGCCTGCAAGGTTTCGGCCTTGCCGGACTTCAAGGGGTAACGGTACAACGCGCTGAGACGAAGCATGGGCCTGCATTCCTGAGGGGGCAAAGCCGCCACCCTAAGGTCAAGCAGGCACTTCGTCCAGCATCAAACGCTGACGCACCACATCCACCAGCTTGTCGGGCTGGAATTTGGACAGGAAGTTGTCGCACCCGACCTTTTTCACCATCGAGTCGTTGAAGCTGCCCGACAGCGAAGTGTGCAGCACCACGTACAACTTGCGCAGGCGCGGGTCATTACGGATCTCGGTGGTGAGACGGTAGCCGTCCATTTCAGGCATTTCGGCGTCGGTGAAGATCATCAGCAGCTTGTCGGTCATCACCTGGCCGCTGTCGGCCCAGCCCTTGAGCATGTTCAAGGCCTTGAGGCCGTCGCTGGCGATGTGCATCTTCACGCCCAGTTGGCCCAGGGTGTCGCGCAGTTGCGAGAGGGCCACGTTGGAGTCATCCACCAGCAGCACTTCGCGGCCACGGGCGCGCTCCAGCACCGGGTCTTCGAGTTTTTCACGGGAAACCTTGGCGTTGTACGGCACGATCTCGGCCAGGACTTTTTCCACGTCGATGATTTCCACCAACTGGTCGTCGACCTTGCTGATGGCCGTGAGGTAATGCTGGCGCCCGGCACTGGCCGGCGGCGGCAGGATGGCTTCCCAGTTCATGTTGACGATGCGATCCACGCCGCCCACCAGGAACGCCTGCACGGAACGGTTGTATTCGGTGACGATAATGGTGCTGTTGGGCCCCGGTACCAGCGGACGCATGCCGATGGCCTGGGACAGGTCGATCACCGGCAGGGTCTGGCCGCGCAGGTTGACCACGCCACACACGAAGGGGTGGCGCTGGGGCATCAAGGTCAGCTTGGGCAATTGCAGGACTTCCTGCACCTTGAACACGTTGATGGCGAACAACTGGCGACCGGCCAGGCGAAACATGAGGATCTCCAGGCGATTCTCACCCACCAGTTGCGTGCGTTGATCTACCGTGTCGAGAATGCCGGCCATTGAAAGCTCCTGATGCGTTAAGGGGTTGTGCAGTTCACATAAGGTGGTTATCGGCGGCGAGCGCCAGACCTTGACCCCGTTAAAATGCCACGTAAATACATTGATGTCACACTGACATCATGGTTTACTGTAGTGCCTTCTACACAGAGCGGTACAGCGTCGTCGCGCGACACTCGATTTGACGCTAAGTTCCCCCATGTAAGGGATTCCCCTATGCGCAATCAGGCCCAACCTGATATTCGCAATATCTAATAGCCATTAATGTGACGCCATTCTCACTGCATGAATGGAGTCAGGCTTTTGTTTGCCATACCAAGCCCTCGACCGGCGGGTCTTCCAGCCATCCGGACGGCAACACTCGAAGGTGCGCAATCGACCCCACTCATGAGGGCCGCACGCAGCCGTGGCCTTCATTCTCATAAACGTCCTACTGAAAAGTCAGAAGCGAGCTACAGATTCCTGTCTCATTTCAGCGCTAGTTTTAAGCCATTCACCCAATGCGACATCTCATCACCCGACCTTATGTTGCGGAGACTTGCATGATGAACAGCGCAAATGAATGGCAGACCACGCTTCCTGAATTCCTGCTGGAGGCGCAAACGCTGCTGGCCAAGTCAGAAGAGTGCTTGAGCCACCTGCACCTGATTCGCGACGACAGCGATGCCATCGACTGCATGAAATCCAGCCTCGCCAAGCTGGCCGAGAAGGCCGACAGCCTGGCCCTGCAGGCGATCAGCGAGTTTTCCCGGCACCTCCAATACCTGATCGCCAATGCCGCCTGCCCCATGCAATTGCATGACCAGGCGCTGGAGGCCTTGCACGCGTGCCTGACGCTGCTGGCATGGCAATTGGAACTGATCGATACCCGCACCGGCGAACTGGGCCTGGATGAGAGCGAGCAAGCCAAATTGATTGCAACGCTTACGCTGCAAATTCCGCAAAAAGAGTTCAGTTATAAACCTCAGCAACCTATGCACCGCGGATCTTGTACGGTTAAAGGTCGGGGTTGAAGCGAGGTTATCTGGATAACGCCAGCGCCAACTCGTTCATTGGCAGGAATATCGGTAGAAGATATCAATTAGCCACTAACCTGAATATATAACTCTCCTGTTTCAAGCACTCTGGGAATACCGCCCGGAGTATTTGCGTGTTTAATAACTCTGCCAGCACGCCATCAGGCGACCAACGGTAAGAGTGGTGGTACTATGCTCCACTTGAAGTAACTCAACTTCATGGATATGAAGACGATTCGACTACGTATTCCAAACAAAGCCCGATCAGCCGCCGTGACCGGTCTACCCGCAACGAACCCTCATTGGCTCCATCCGCTATGTATGCCAGCCTGAAGACCCTCATCGCCAGGTCCGTGTCCTGCAGCAACGCACGCTGCTGGATCTTCGCCCTGTGCCTGGGCTCGCTGTTGCTGAGCCTATGGGCCTATACCCGTTCCGCGCCGCTGCCGTTACTGGTGATTGTGCTCAACCTCGCCACGCTGATGGTGGTCGGCCTGCAGCAATGGCGTTCACGCACATCCATCAGGTTCCAGCCCCAGGAACTGGCCGAGCGCTTGCTGCAGGTGCAGGAAAACGAACGCCACCGCCTCAGCCGCGAACTGCATGACGATATCGGCCAACTGCTCACCGCCGCCAAGCTGCAAGGCGAATGGCTCAAGCGTCGCCTGCCCGAAGACCTGCAAAGCCAGTGCACGGTGCTCTGCGACACCCTGAATGAGACCCTGGCCAAGGTGCGCGACGTCTCCGCCATCCTCAACCCCCGTCAGTTGGCCAGCCTGGGCCTGGAAGCCAGCCTGCGTGCGCACCTGCTCAAGACCCTGCAAAACACACCGGTGTGCTGGAGCCTGGAATGCCAGCAACGGCTGACCGGCATCCCGGAAGAAATGGCCGTGGCGGCCTTTCGCATCACTCAGGAAGCGGTCACCAACATGCTGCGCCACGCCCAGGCGCGCAACCTGCTGGTACGCCTGCAACGCCTGCCCGAGGGCCTGTCGCTGAGTATCTGCGATGACGGCCAGGGCTTCTCGCCCGCCACCAACCCAGGCGTGGAAGGCCAACGGGGCATGGCCGGCATGTGCGAGCGGGTTGATCAGTTGGGCGGCACCTTGTCGGTCAGCAGCCAGCCAGGCGAAGGGACCCGGACTCGACGTACTCTTCCCCTGGGCGCCCGCGCCTTGAACGGGCCAGTTCCCCTAAGGTTGCCGAGTGAGCCGCACATTACTCCTGGTGGATGACCATGCACTGATCCGGGCCGGCGTACGCGCGCTGGTGCAGGATATTCCCGGCTACACGGTGATCGGCGAAGCCAGCGATGGCGCGCAATTGCTGGAGCAGTTCAGCGCGCTGCAACCCGATATCGTACTGCTGGACCTGTCGATGAAGCACACCGGCGGCCTGGACGCCTTGCAGCAACTCAAGCGCGCCTACCCCAAGAGCCGCGTGCTGATCCTGTCGATGCACGCCGACCCGGAGCTGATCATGTGCGCGTTGGAGTCCGGCGCCCATGGCTACCTGCTCAAGGACACCACCGCCAACGAGCTGGAACACGCGTTGCTGGCGCTGTGCAATGACGAGCGCTACCTGAGCCCGGCGATCGCCCACACCGTGATCAACCAGGCGCTGGTGCGCAGCCAGGGCCTGACCACGCCGAAGGCGCATAACCATAACCTCACGGCCCGGCAGTTGGAGATTCTGCGCCTGGTCGTGCGCGGCAAGTCCACGCGGGAAATCGCCCATGGCCTGGGCCTGAGCATCAAGACCGTGGAAGCCCACCGTTCGCAGATCATGAAACGCCTGCAGATCTTCGACGTGGCGGGCCTGGTGCTATTCGCGGTGCGCGAGCAGATCATCAGCCTGGACGACTAGCGGCGACCCCAACGGCAAGTGCACCCGCAAGGCCTTGGGCAAGGCTTCGAAGTGCAGGTCATCGCCTTCCAGCGGCTCGCCATCCAGGTTGATGTACAGGCCCTGCGCAACCTTGATATTCACCCAGGGCAGGCGCGCGCGGACGAACATGGTGTCCAGGCCCCAGCCGTTGGTCATCAGTTCGCGCAGCGTACCGACCACTTCCTGGGGCGCTGGCAGGATGCTGATGTCCAGCAAGCCGTCATCCGCCATGGCGCCAGGGCATAGCTCATGCCCGCCGCCCGCCTGGCGACCGTTGCCGATACCGAGGGCGAGCAACTCACCCTTCCAGTGAAAATCCGGGCCATCCAGCTCGGCATAGGCGGCCGTCAACTCGCTGAAACGCGTCAGACCCGTGAACAGGTAGGCGGCGCCGCCGAGGACTTTCTTCAGGTCTTCAGAGGTGTTGGCGGTGACCTGGCTGCCAAAGCCGCCCGTGGCCATGTTGAGGAAGATTTGCCCGCCGACCTGGCCGAGATCGATGCCCTGGGCGGCACATCCAGCAGCGCCAGGGCCAGGGCGGGCTCGAGCGGCACACCGGCGCCTTGGCGAAATCGTTGGCGGTGCCGAGCGGCATCAGCACCAGGCTGGCGTCGGTCCCGGCCTGGGCCATGGCCTCGGCCACATCGCGCAAGGTGCCGTCGCCGCCACCGGCAATGATGTGGGTATAGCCGTCGGCCAACGCTTCGTTAACCAGCCGCCGGGCGTCGCCGCCTTCCCAGGTTACCCGTACCGCCAACTCCCACCCCTGCCCACGCCGGGCCTGCACGGCGGCACGCACGTCCTCGTTGAGGGCTTGCTTGCCGTGGAGGATCAACAGTGCCTTGGGGCTGGTCATGGATGGGGTACTCCTGGATTCAAAGGTGCTTGAAGGATGTGGACCTTTGGTGAGGAGAAAAAAGCCATTGAATGCGGAAAAAAATTGGACGCACGGCGCAGGTCTGCTTCTCTGTGGGAGCTGGCTTGCCTGCGATGCAGACGCCCTGGTGTATCAGGCACACCGAGTTGAATTCATCGCAGGCAAGCCAGCTCCCACAGTCGGCCAGCGATA
>JAFHKH010000511.1 GCA_016937595.1 Pseudomonas cedrina subsp. fulgida
CCAACGCGGGCAAGCCCGCTCGCCACACGCCCATGCCCTTGGATTTGCGGTGCCTGGTAGGTCAGGCCGGGAAGTTGGCCCGCAGCGCTTCTAATCCGCCGCCGTACACGCCGGCAAACAACGCTTCGACCGCTGCATCCGTAGTCCCCGCCGCCGGGGTAAACACGCCGGACCAGGTCACCTTCGCCGACGACTCCGTCAGCGCCTCGACCTGCAGCGTTGCCAGGTAGGCACTCACCGGGAACGGCGACTGTTCAATGGTGTAGCTGTAGGTGCGCGCCACGTTATCGAATGTCTGCAAGCGCTCGACGATCACACCACCGTCGGCGGTGGTCAGGTGTCGCACGCGGCCGCGTCGCCGGGCTCGCTCTTGGCGATATGGGGCAGCCAGTCCGGCAGGCTGTTGAAGCCGCCCACCAACTGCCAGACCTGGTCGGCCGTCGCCGGGATTTCAATTACGCAAGATGCTGTTGGCACGGTAAATCTCCAGAAGTCCTAGGAAAACGTTGCCCAGCCTGCCACGCCTGAGGCCTCAATGCATCCACTGATACAAGAGAGGGAGCACACCCCTCCTTGCCCTTCATGGCAGGTCAAGGCAACGCTTTGAGGAAGGTCTTGAACAATTGGTTCAACCGTTGCGCCGGGCCAAACTGCATCCTATGCCCCTGCCCCGCTGGCGATGACTATCGGTCCCAGGCCGCGCCGCTGGTGGCGCGCCTGAGTGCCTCGGTCAATTTATGAGGCTTACTGGGGCATCTTGCGAAAACCCACCGCCAGCCGGTTCCAACTGTTGATGGTGGCGATGGCCACGCTCAGGTCGACTTGCTCCTTTGCGCTGAACTCGGCGGCCAGCGCGTTGAAGTCTGCATCCGGGGCGTGGGTCTGGCTGAGCAGCGTCAGGCTCTCGGCCCAGGCCAGCGCGGCGCGTTCACGCGGGGTGAAGAACGGTGTTTCACGCCAGGCCGACAGGGTGTACAGGCGACGCTCGGTTTCGCCACCCTTGCGCGCATCGGCGGTGTGCATGTCCAGGCAGAAGGCACAACCGTTGATCTGTGAAACACGCAGGCGCACCAGCTCCAGCAACGGCAGCTCGATGGACAGTTTGCCGACGGCGGCTTCCAGGGCGAGCATGGCTTTCATGGCGTCTGGGGAGGCGGTGTAGAAATCGGTACGGGCTTGCATGGTGATACTCCGGAACGGTGGGGATTGGTCGCCAGATTAGTCACCGGGGGGTTGGGGAGGAATATCCAATTTCGGGTAAGAATGGGTGACCAATGATCTATGGAGATCAAACTGTGGGAGCGGGCTTGCTCGCGAAAGCGGTGCATCAGTGAAA
>JAFHKH010000512.1 GCA_016937595.1 Pseudomonas cedrina subsp. fulgida
ACGCTCCGCGTCACGCTTTGGGACGCAGAGCATCCTGAGCTGCATTCCCACGCAGAGGGTGGGAACGATCGGCAAATCCCAGGCATAAAAAAACCCCGCTTTTGAGGGCGGGGTCTTTTCGACTAAGTCAGTACAAGTTAGATAACTTGAACTTCTTCAGCTTGCATGCCTTTCTGACCGCGGGTAGCGATGAAAGAAACCTGTTGGCCTTCTTTCAGGCTTTTGAAGCCGTCGGATTGGATAGCTTTGAAGTGAACGAACAGGTCGTCACCGGATTGTGGAGTGATGAAGCCGAAGCCTTTTTCATCGTTGAACCACTTAACGGTACCAGTTTGGCGATTAGACATGGTGTAACTCCTTGAACAAAGTTAACTGCGACTCAGGAAAAGCCCTGGCCGAGACTGAGTGCAAAGAGCAGGAAAAATTCTTGGAGATGGTTGGATCGAAATTCAACATATCGTGTAGAGATTCTCAGTGACACAAGCAACACAGTGACGTCACCTTAACCGTTTTTCCCGGACGTGCCAATGGTATTTCCGAAGGTTTCTCTATTTTCGTGACTGGCGGTGGTGTTTCCCGCCCCCCTGAGTGGCGATGCGAGCCCCGCCAGCGCTGGCCGCGGCCTGGCAAGCGCGGACGCGTCCATCAAGAAAAGTCCGGTGGCCTTTGAACCCCAACGCCCGCCCCGGTAAGATGCCCAACAGAATTTTTCCACCTCGCTATTCAGGACACACGCCATGAGCATCAAATCGGACAAGTGGATTCGCCGCATGGCGCAAGAGCACGGCATGATCGAACCGTTCGTTGAGCGGCAGGTTCGTGGCCAAGGCGATGCCCCGGTGATTTCCTACGGCGTTTCCAGCTACGGTTACGACGTGCGCTGCGCCGATGAATTCAAGGTGTTCACCAACATCAATTCGGCGATCGTCGATCCGAAGAACTTCGACGAAAAGAGCTTCGTCGACGTCAAGAGCGACGTGTGCATCATTCCGCCAAACTCCTTCGCCCTGGCGCGCACCGTGGAATTCTTCCGTATTCCCCGCGACGTGCTGACCATTTGCCTGGGTAAAAGCACCTACGCGCGTTGCGGCATTATCGTCAACGTGACACCGCTCGAGCCCGAGTGGGAAGGCCACGTAACCCTGGAGTTCTCCAACACCACCACGCTGCCGGCGAAAATTTATGCCAACGAAGGCGTGGCGCAGATGCTGTTCCTGCAGTCCGATGAGGCCTGCGAAGTGTCCTACAAGGATCGCGCGGGCAAGTATCAGGGCCAGCGCGGTGTCACTCTCCCACGCGCTTGATCGAAAGGTCTTACGTAGTAAGGGAATTAGTCTGCACAAATCGACTCTATCTAGGTGTAATGCCTCGCGCGTGTAAAACGCGCCGAGCCACGCTTGAGGAGTACCTTATGAAGATCAACCCGCGAATCAGCGCTGAACTCGCCCGGCTTGAACCCAACCAGATTGGCGTTCTGGCCTGGTCCCTGATGGCCGACCCTGCTTATGCAGGCGGCATCCCCGGCCAACCTGAGCCGGATCACCCGCAGCCCACCGAACCTGGTGAACCGACCCTGCCGGATGAGCCGCCACCCGCGCCTGTCGCCTGATAGTCAGCCCACTGGCCAGACTTCACGGTCACCGATCACGAAGATCCGGTGGTCATTGTCCTGTTCGACTGCAAAGCCACCGGTAAACGCACCGAACGCCGGCAGCAGGCTGACCCGCGGCCCGAGCTGAAAGCACGGCAGCCGCAGACTCTGTCGGCCCTTGCCGCGCAAGCGATACACCGGATGCACATGCCCCGCCAGCACGTGGTGGCTGGGATGCGTGTCCGGTTCGTGCTGCAGGGCGAAAGGGCCCATCAGCAGAGGCTCCGCGACGACCTCAATCCCTAAGTCGACCGGCGGGTCACCGGCGCGCTTGTCGTGATTACCGCGAATCAAGGTCATGCACAGGTTCGGGTTCAGCGCTCGCCAAGCCCTCAGCGCGCCGAGGGTGCCGCTGGCATGTGAGCCAGGGCCGTGCAGAAAGTCGCCGAGAAAGATCACCTGGGCGCCTGGATACGCCGAGAGCACCCGGTCCAGGCGTTGCAGGTTCTCGGTGGTCGTCCCCTGCGGCACCGGTTGCCCGAGGCTGCGGTACGCCGAGGCCTTGCCGAAATGCGCATCGGCAATCAACAGACACTGGCGTGCCGGCCAATAGACAGCCTTGTCCGCCAGCAACCACAATTCTTCTCCCTCAAGTCGTACCGAGCAAACCATCAGCGCTTCCCGTTATCCGCGACTTTTTCCAGGTCCTTGACCATCCGCGCGATGCGCTCCGAGAGTTTTTCCGAACTCATGCTCTCGCGCATACGCTCAACCAGCAGCGGAAAGGCCAGGGGCGTGGGCCGTTCGATGAGATGCAGCTCCAGTTCCAGTGCCGATAGCGTGCGCAATGTCTCTTCCAACCGACGAATGTCCAGTTCATCACGCAGGACTTCTTCCCCGGCCTGGGTCAGCAGCAGGTTCTGTGGGTCATATTGCTTGAACACCTCAAAGAACAAACCGCTGGACGCTTGCACCTGCCGCGTACTTTTCGGCGCTCCCGGATAACCGGCAAATACCAGCCCGGCGATACGCGCGATTTCGCGAAAGCGGCGCAGGGCCAACTCCCCGGCATTCAGGCTGGCGGCGACATCCTCCAACAAGTTCTCGGGACTCAACAGCGCCTGGTTCAACAGTGCAGGCCAGTCCACCTCAGTGGCGCTCAGCAATTCCAGCCCGTAGTCATTCACCGCAATCGAGAAGGTCACCGGCTGCCCCTGGCTTACGCGCCACGCCAACAGGCTCGCCAGCCCCAGGTGCACCTGGCGCCCGGCAAAGGGGTAGAGGAACAGGTGCCAGCCCTCGCGCGATTTCAGCGCCTCGGCCAGCAAGTGCCCGCGCGTCGGCAGGCCAGACCAGCGCAACTGCGTCTGCAGCAACGGGTACACCGCCTGCATTTCCGGCCCTTCATAGCGCCCCTGCGCCGCCGCATCAAAGCGCTCCACCACGGCTTGCGCCAGTTCATTGGAAAGCGGCATGCGCCCGCCATTCCAGCGCGGCACGGCGGCTTTTTTCGCGGTGCCGCGGCGCACATAAGCGGTCATGTTTTCCACGCGCACCAGTTCCAGCAAGCGCCCGGCAAACAGGAAACCGTCCCCCGGCTTGAGCCGTGCGATAAAACCTTCCTCGACACTGCCGAGGTTTTTGCCACCACCGCCTTTGCTCCAGAATTTGAGCTGGATGCTGGCATCACTGACGATGGTGCCCACGCTCATGCGATGCCGGCGAGCCAGCCGTGCATCCGGAACACGCCAGATACCGTGCTCATCCGGCTCCACGCGGCGGTAATCCGGGTAGGCCGTGAGCGACAGGCCACCATGGCGTACAAAGCCCAAGGCCCAGGCCCAATCGGCGTCGTTGAGGTCTTGATAGGCCCATGCGCCACGCACTTCCTGCAACAGTGCATCCGGCGTAAACCCACCGCCCAATGCCATGCTCACCAGATGTTGTACCAGTACATCCAATGGCTTGCAGGGTGATTCGCGGGCTTCGATACGGCGTTGCGCAATCGCATCCTGGGCAGCGGCGGCTTCTATCAATTCCAGGCTATGGGTGGGCACCAGCGTCACCCTTGAAGGCCGTCCCGGCGCATGCCCCGAGCGCCCCGCCCGCTGCATCAGGCGCGCCACGCCCTTGGCCGAGCCGATCTGCAGCACCCGCTCGACCGGCAGGAAATCCACCCCCAGGTCCAGGCTTGACGTGCACACCACGGCCTTGAGCTGACCTTCTTTGAGCGCTCGTTCCACCCAGTCACGGGTTTCGCGCGACAGTGAACCATGGTGCAGCGCGATCACCCCGGCCCAATCGGCACGGGCCTCGAGCAACGCCTGATACCAGATCTCGGATTGCGCCCGCGTATTGGTAAACACCAGGCAACTGCTGCTGGCGTCCACCTCGGCGACCACCTGCGGCAGCATCTTCAAACCGATATGCCCGGCCCAGGGAAAGCGTTCGGTGACGGGTGGCAGCAGCGTGTCGATGAGCAACTGTTTCGCGGTTTGCCCCTGCACATTGACCCCCTCACCCTGTGGGACCAGGACCTCCAGCGCGTGAGCCTGATTACCCAAGGTCGCCGAGATGCCCCACACAATCAATCCGGGATGCCAGCGCCGCAACCGAGCCAACGCCAGTTGCAGTTGCACACCGCGTTTATTGCCGATCAGTTCGTGCCACTCATCCACGACCACCATGCGCAGGTGCCCCAGGCTGGCCTCGCTGTCGGCGCGCGCGAGCATCAGCGTCAGGCTTTCGGGGGTGGTGACCAGGGCGGTTGGCTGGCGGCGGGTCTGCCGTGCGCGTTCGCTGCTGCTGGTATCGCCGGTGCGCAGGCCGACGCTCCACGGAATCTGCAGCGCTTCAAGCGGCGCCTGCAGAGCGCGAGCGGTGTCGGCGGCGAGGGCGCGCATCGGGGTTATCCACAACACGGTCAGCGGGTCCGCGGGCGGTTGCGTTTACCGGTAACGGGCGCTCGACTGAGGGCGAAACGATTGAGCGCTGGCAAACCACAGTGCATAGGTTTTGCCGGCGCCGGTGCTGGCATGCAGCAACCCCGAGCGGCCCGATTGGACCGCCGCCCATACGTCCTTCTGAAAGGTAAACGGCTTCCAGCCCTTGGCGGCAAACCATGTCTTGGCGAAGTTGCGGGAAGTTGCCATACAGCAGCTGATGCTCAGGAGGGCCTATCACACAGACCCTCCGCGCATGCCAAAGGTTTAACCCGTCAAG
>JAFHKH010000513.1 GCA_016937595.1 Pseudomonas cedrina subsp. fulgida
CCCGACGTACTCACCGAAAGCACCGCCGACCTGGCCTTCGCCTTGCTGATGAGCAGCGCGCGCCGAGTGGCCGAGCTCGACGCCTGGACCAAGGCCGGGCAGTGGAAAGCCAGCGTCGCGCGCCGTTGTTTGGCTGCGATGTGCATGGCAAGACGCTGGGCATCGTCGGCATGGGCAATATCGGCGCGGCCGTGGCCCGGCGTGGACGGCTGGGTTTCAATATGCCGATCCTGTACAGCGGCAACAGCCGCAAGACGGCGCTGGAGCAAGAACTCGGTGCGCAGTACCGCAGCCTGGATCAATTGCTGGCCGAGGCGGACTTCGTCTGCCTGGTGGTGCCGTTGAGCGAAAAGACCCGTCATTTGATCAGCACCCGCGAGCTGGGACTGATGAAGTCCAGCGCGATCCTGATCAACATCTCCCGCGGCCCCGTGGTCGATGAGCCGGCGCTGATCCAAGCCCTGCAAACCCAGCGCATCCGTGGTGCCGGGCTGGATGTGTATGAGCAGGAGCCACTGGCCGAGTCGCCGCTGTTCCAACTGAGCAATGCCGTGACCCTGCCGCATATCGGTTCGGCCACGCACGAAACCCGTGAAGCCATGGCCAACCGCGCCCTGGACAACCTGCGCAGCGCCCTGCTGGGTCAGCGTCCGCAGGATCTGGTGAACCCGCAGGTGTGGAAGGGCTGACTCAATGATTGTTCCCACGCTCTGCGTGGGAATGCCGCCACGGACGCTCTGCGTCCAGCGGTCGACGCCTGTCTCAAGCCCTGCGCAAGGGTGACGCGGAGCGTCACGGGATGCATTCCCACGCAGAGCGTTGGAACGATCGAAGCCGACACAAAATCCGGTTAAAGCCTGGGTCAGCCGGGTCGATAACCCTCTATAGATCACCATCCTTGATCCACAGAAGGTTTTTATGTCGACCACCAAAGCCCGCGCAGACTCACTTTCGCTTTTGCTCTTTACCTTGCGCAGCGGCAAGCTGATGGCCATTAACCTGCTGAAAGTCAGCGAAATCATCCCCTGCCCGCCGCTGACCAAGCTGCCGGAGTCCCACCCGCACGTCAAAGGCATTGCCACCTTGCGCGGTAACTCGCTGGCGGTGATCGACCTGAGCCGCGCCTTGGGGGAAATGCCTCTGGCGGACCCGGACGGCGGCTGCCTGATCGTCACCGATGTGAGCCGTTCCAAGCAGGGCCTGCATGTACAGGCGGTGAGCAAGATCGTGCATTGCCTGACCACCGACATTCGCCCACCGCCCTATGGTTCCGGCGGTAACCGCGCGTTCATTACCGGGGTCACCCAGGTCGAAGGCGGCCTGGTGCAGGTGCTGGATATCGAAAAAGTCATCCACGGCATTGCCCCGGCACCGATTGAAGTCGCACCCACCGACCTGACCATGGATGAAGCCGAAGTGTTGGGCTACGCGCGCATCCTGGTGGTGGACGACAGCCAGGTCGCCCTGCAGCAATCGGTGCACACCCTGCGCAACCTTGGCCTCACCTGCCACACCGCGCGCAGTGCCAAGGAGGCCATCGATGTGCTGCTGGAGCTGCAAGGCACGGCCGAACAGATCAACGTGGTGGTCTCGGACATCGAGATGTCTGAAATGGACGGCTATGCGCTTACCCGCACACTGCGCGAGACCCCGGACTTCCAGCACCTGTATGTGTTGCTGCACACCTCCCTGGACAGTGCAATGAACAGCGAAAAAGCCCGCCTGGCCGGCGCCAACGCGGTGCTGACCAAGTTTTCCTCGCCCGAACTGACCAAGTGCCTGGTGGTGGCGGCGCAGACCGTGGCGCAACAGGAACAGTAACGAGTGACCGCGTATTTCCAACTGCTGCGCCGCGATCTCACCGGCAGCCTGCCCGCCCCGCAATGGCCGGTGGGTACCCAGTTGGACCATTACCGCGACGACCTGGCCCCGGCGATTCACGCAGTGTTGCGCCTGGCCCAGGACCAGGGCGGCGGCCGCGTTCCGAACCTGCACACCTGGCAGCGTCAGTTCATCACCGATGCCGAGTGCGACCCCACGCTGTGCCTGGTGGCCAGTAACGCCGAGGGCGTTCTTGGCGTGGCACAGTGCTGGACCAGCGCGTTTATCAAGAACCTCTGCGTTCACCCTTGTGCCCAGGGCCAGGGATTGGGCCGTGCGCTCTTGCTGCACAGCTTCCAGGTCTTCAAACAGCGTGGCGAACCCTATGTGGACCTCAAGGTCATGGAGGGCAATCTGCGTGCACGGCAGTTGTATGAAAGCGCAGGAATGAGATTTGTCCTACGCGATACAGAGACCGAGGACTGAACGGCACTGGCGTATAACTTGCTTTCAGAGAGACAAAACGGTGAAAGAGGTCAAAACCCGTCATCGATCCTGCATGCCTCTCTGACCTAGCCTGGTGACCGATCTGCCATGAACACTCACTTTTCCTGCGTCGGTTGCGGTAAATGCTGCTCCGACCATCATGTGCCACTGACCCTGGCCGAAGCCCGCATGTGGGCGGCCGACGGCGGTAATGTCATTGTTCTGGTGGAGGGGTTCCTGGGCAATGGCCTGGGCTTGCCCCAACAGCAACGCGAACACGCCGAGCGCCGTTCGGTGGTGGTGCCCAGTGGTAGCACCGAGGCGTTTGTGGCCATCACCTTT
Organism: Pseudomonas cedrina subsp. fulgida; assembly: GCA_016937595.1. GTDB lineage: Bacteria > Pseudomonadota > Gammaproteobacteria > Pseudomonadales > Pseudomonadaceae > Aquipseudomonas > Aquipseudomonas fulgida. The sequence goes on from JAFHKH010000513.1 coordinate 2,650, forward strand.
GCCGCTTACAACGCCGGCCCCTGCCGGAATCTTGACGAAGACAACCGGTGCCGCATCTATGCGCGTCGCCCGTTGGTGTGCCGCATCTACCCGATGGAGATCAACCCGCATATCCCGCTGAACCCCGCCGCTAAGGATTGCCCGCCCGAGTCCTGGGAACAGGGGCCGGCGCTGATCGTCGGTGGCGAGTTGATAGACCAGGAACTGGCCGAGCTGATCCGCCGCTCACGCCAGGCCGACCGCGATGATGTGCAGACCAAGGAAACCGTGTGCGCTTTGCTGGGCATCAAGACCACGGCGCTCAAGGGTGATGGCTTTACCGCCTATCTGCCGGACATGGGCGCATTTGCCCAGGCGATCGAGCTGGCGGTAGACCGACCGGCCGTGGCCAATGAGTGGGTGTTCCATGTGTCCGGGATGGACATTGCCGAGCAGGTGCTGGAGGCCGGGGCGCAGATTGCGACCGAGGTGCCGGCCAACTATGCGTTTATCTCGCTGCGGGCTGTGTAAGCCTTCGTCATATTTTTATGGCTCACGGCATCACGGCGCGTCGAGGCGGTAGGGCGCAAGAATCCGCTGGTACTCGCCGTTGTGCATCAGTTGTTCAAGGGCGCGGTTGAGTTCGGTACGCAACGCTGTGTCGGTATTGCGTAGCGCGATCGCCACACCGTCGCCCAGCAGCTCGGCCGAAACGGCGGGGCCCAGGAAGGCGAAATCCTCGCCCGCGTCGGTATCGAGCAGGGCGTCGCGAATTTCCACCGTGCCCTGCAGGGTCGCATCGATATCGCCGGCCACCAGGCTGCGGACCAGTTCGTCGTTGAGCCAGAAACTCTTGATGATCACCCCCTTGCGCGCCCATTGCGACCGGGCAAAGGCCTCGCGGTTGCTGCCCAGCAAGACGCCGACCCGCTTGCCCTTGAGCGACGCTGGAAACGGCATCAGGCCCGAGGCGCGGCGTGCGACCAGACGCGTGGTAAAGGGATAGAGGATATCGGTGAAGCTCACCCGGCGCCGCCGTTTGGAGGTAGGGGCGATGCCCATGATGGCGTCGAAGTGGCGGGCTTCAAGGTCAGCGAAATTTTCCACCACGACCTGGTCAACCCAGGTACAGCGCACATTCAACTGCTGGCACAAGGCGTTGCCCAGCTCGATATTAAGACCGACCAACTGCCCTTGCGGGTCGCGGCTCTGGAAGGGGGGAAACTGCGCGGCAACGGCGAAACGGATTTCACGTCGCGGTTGCTCAACGCCGGCAACGGCATCCACCGCAAGCAACAGGGCAAGCGCGACACAAAGGTGTATCAGGGCCACAGGAAACGTCCTTTTCCGGAAAGAGCGCCTTGTGCCCAGCCCTGGTAAAAGTTGGGGCGGGACATAAGCCGTGCAAGCTTTCAAGAAACGATCGCGGGCCGACAAGCGGAAATTTCAGCGCGCGCTGTAGGTAGCCTCCTGCAAAATTTGTTGCTGATTATTCCTAGCGTTTACCCATCGAGCGACGGGTGCCCGGCGGGGCCATGCCAGGGGTCTTGGTGTGGCCGTTCTTGGCGCCGTTCTTGTACCAGGGCTGGGCGTCATTCCGGGCCCCGGCCAGTTCACCCGGTTTGAACGGAAACTTGAACGTCGGGATCTCGGCTTTTTCAACGCCGTCGGCGTTGGCCGAATCGACCAGGTCGGTCGCTTCGACAGGGGGATGTGTCGGGGATTTCATGAATGCTCCGGGGCATGCAGACGAGGGTGCGGACCCCAGTGACGGGCCCTATATGTAGGAAGTATACCTGCGCAGCCGCGATCTTTGACTAGCGTCGTACGAATGGTCGGGAGCTTACTGACACGGCTGTCAGATAGCGGTCACTTTACTGACTGGGTCAGCAGGCTATAAATACTCACCCTTCCCCCACAACCCCCTGCCTTGGCGCCTTACAGCATGCACATTAGAAAAAAAACTGTATTGACCGTGGGTCTTCTTGCCCTTCTGGCAACTGCCGCCTGGGCGCTGACCCGCCCCGCCAAAACCAGGCTGGTCGCCTCGGCCGCCGTGCCGGTCAGGGTGATGACGGTCGTGGAACAGGATTTGCCGCGCTACGTGACGGGGATCGGTTCGGTGCTGTCGCTGCACAGCGTGGTGATCCGGCCGCAAATCGACGGGATCCTCACTCGACTGCTGGTCAAGGAGGGGCAACAGGTCAAGGCCGGTGACCTGTTGGCCACCCTCGACGACCGTTCGATCCGCGCCAGTCTCGATCAGGCCAGGGCACAACTGGGCGAGAGCCAGGCGCAACTGCAAGTGGCCCAGGTCAACCTCAAGCGCTACAAGGCACTGAGCGTCGATGACGGCATCTCCAAGCAGACCTACGACCAGCAACAGGCGCTGGTCAACCAGCTCAAAGCGACGCTGCAAGGCAATCAAGCCGCCATTGATGCGGCCCAGGTGCAGCTTTCCTACACGCAGATTCGCTCTCCCGTCACCGGTCGCGTCGGTATTCGCAGCGTGGATGAAGGTAACTTCCTGCGCATGAGCGATGCCCAGGGGTTGTTCTCGGTCACCCAGATCGACCCGATTGCCATCGAGTTCTCCCTGCCCCAGCAAATGCTACCGACGTTGCAGGGCTTGATCGCAGCCCCCGAGGCCGCGCGGGTGGACGCCTATGTGGGTGCCGACACCGAAGGCGAACACTCCGACCTGCTGGGCGAGGGCCGCCTGAGCCTGATCGACAACCAGATCAGCGGCACCACCGGCACCATCCGCGCCAAGGCCGAATTCCCCAACAGCACGCAGAAACTCTGGCCAGGCCAGCTCGTGACGATCAAGATCCAGACCGCTCTCGACCGCAACGCCCTGGCCGTCCCGCCAGGCGTGGTGCAACGTGGCCTGGACTCGCACTTCGTGTACCGCGTCAACGGCAACAAGGTGGAAATCCTGCCGGTGCAGGTGCTGTACCAGGACAGCGACCGCAACCTCCTCAAGGGCATCCAGGCGGGTGATGTACTGGTCAGCGATGGCCAGTCGCGGCTCAAGGCCGGCGCCCAGGTAGAGATCCTCAAGGACCCGCCGCAAACGATCCAGACCGCTGACGCCAGGGTGCAACCATGACGACACCACGGGGATCGATTTCCGCCTGGTGCATCGATCGCCCGGTCGCCACGCTGTTGCTGACCTTCGCCCTGGTGCTGCTCGGGTTGATCGCGTTCCCCAAATTGCCCATCGCCCCGCTGCCGGAGGCGGAGTTTCCCACCATCCAGGTCACCGCACAGCTGCCCGGCGCCAGCCCCGACACCATGGCCTCCTCGATTGCGACCCCGCTGGAGGTGCAGTTCAGCGCAATCCCCGGCATGACGCAGATGACCTCCAGCAGTGCGCTGGGCTCCACCCTGTTGACCCTGCAATTCACCCTCGACAAAAGCATCGATACCGCCGCGCAGGAAGTGCAGGCCGCCATCAACACCGCCGCAGGCAAGCTGCCGGGCGATATGCCGAGCCTGCCGACCTGGCGCAAGGTGAACCCGGCGGACAGCCCGGTACTGATCGTCAGTGTCAGCTCCCATGACATGCCCGGCACCGAACTGAGCGATCTGGTGGAAACCCTGCTGGCCCGTCAGATCAGCCAGATCGACGGTGTAGGCCAGATCAACATTACCGGCCAGCAACGCCCGGCGATTCGGGTGCAGGCGTCTCCCGACAAGCTCGCCGCCATCGGCCTGACGCTGGCCGACATCCGCCTGGCGATCCAGCAATCCAGCCTGAACCTGGCCAAGGGCGCGCTGTACGGCAAGAACAGCGTGTCGACCCTGGCGACCAACGACCAACTGTTCCAACCGGGTGAATACGGCGACCTGATCGTCTCCTACAAGGACGGCGCGCGGTCCAACTGCGTGACGTGGCCAAGGTCGTGCACGGCTCGGAGAACGCCTATGTCCAGGCCTGGGCCGTGGACACGCCCGGCGTCAACCTGGTGATCACCCGGCAACCCGGCGCCAACATTGTCGAGACCGTGGAGCGCATCCAGGCCGAACTGCCGCGCCTGCAAGCCATGTTGCCGGCATCGGTGCAGGTCAGCGTGCTGATGGACCGCACCACCACTATCCGCGCCTCGCTGCACGAAGTGGAAATGACCCTGCTGATCGCCGTATTGCTGGTGGTCGGGGTGATGGCGATTTTCCTGCGCCAATGGTCGGCGACCATCATCGTCTCGAGTGTGCTGGGCGTCTCCTTGATCGCGAGTTTCGCCCTGATGTACGTGATGGGCTTCAGCCTGAACAACCTGACCCTGGTTGCCATCGTAGTGGCCGTGGGCTTTGTGGTGGACGATGCGATTGTGGTGGTGGAGAACATCCATCGCCATCTCGAGACCGGCCTGGACAAACGCGAGGCGGCGCTCAAGGGGTCCAGCGAAATCGGCTTTACCGTGGTGTCCATCAGCGTGTCGCTGGTGGCGGCGTTTATTCCGCTGCTGTTCATGGGCGGCGTGGTCGGCCGGTTGTTCAAGGAATTTGCCTTGACCGCCACTTCGACCATCCTGATTTCGGTCGTAGTGTCCCTGACCCTGGCGCCGACCCTGGCGGCCTTGTTCATGAACGCACCAAGCCATAGGCCCCATGACAAACCCGGCTTTGGCGAAAAATTGTTGGCGGCCTACGAAAAGACCTTGCGACGCGCCCTGGCCCACCAACGCACCATGGCCGGCATCTTCATGCTCACCCTCGCGCTTGCCGTAGCGGGCTATGTGTTCATTCCCAAGGGCTTCTTTCCGGTACAGGACACCGGCTTTATCCTCGGCACCAGCGAAGCGGCGGCGGACGTGTCGTACCCGAACATGGTCGCCAAGCACAAGGCGCTGGCGCAAATCATGAAGGATGACCCGGCCGTGCGGGCGTTTTCCCACTCCGTCGGCGTGACCGGCAGCAACCAGACCATCGCCAACGGTCGCTTCTGGATTTCCCTCGTGCCCCGTGGCGACCGGGATGTTTCCGCCAGCCAGTTCATCGACCGTATCCGGCCCAAGCTGGCCAAGGTGCCAGGTATCGTGCTGTACCTGCGCGCGGGCCAGGACATCAACCTCAGCTCCGGCCCCAGCCGTAGCCAGTACCAGTACGTGCTCAAGAGCAATGACGGCGCGACGCTGAATACCTGGACCCAGCGCCTGACCGAAAAGCTGCGTTCCATCCCGGCGTTCCGCGATATTTCCAACGACCTGCAACTGGGCGGCAGCATCACCCATATCACCATCGACCGCCGCGCCGCCGCGCGTTTCGGCCTTACCGCCACCGATGTCGACCAGGCGCTGTACGACGCCTTCGGCCAACGCCAAGTCAATGAGTTCCAGACCGAAATCAACCAGTACCAGGTGGTGCTGGAACTGGACACCCAGCAGCGCGGCAAGGCGGAGAGCCTGAATTACTTCTACCTGCGTTCGCCGCTGACCAACGAAATGGTGCCGCTGTCGGCGCTGGCCCGCGTCGACGCGCCCACGGTCGGGCCGCTGTCCATCAGCCACGACGGCATGTTCCCGGCCGCCAACCTGTCGTTCAACCTGGCGCCCGGCGTTGCGTTGGGTGATGCGGTGATCCTGCTCAACCAGGCCAAAAACGAGATTGGCATGCCGGCCTCGATCATCGGCAACTTCCAGGGCGCGGCGCAGGCGTTCCAACGTTCACTCGCCAGCCAGCCGTGGCTGATCCTCGCGGCGCTGGTGGCGGTCTACATCATCCTGGGCGTGCTGTATGAAAGCTTCGTGCACCCGCTGACGATCATCTCGACGCTGCCCTCGGCAGGCCTGGGTGCGCTGGTCATGCTATGGCTGCTGGGCCAGGATTTTTCGATCATGGCGCTGATCGGCCTGGTGCTGCTGATCGGTATCGTCAAGAAGAACGGTATTCTGCTGATCGACTTCGCCCTGGACGCCCAGCGCACACGCGGGCTGTCGCCCCATGATGCAATCTTCGAAGCCTGCATCACGCGCTTCCGGCCGATCATCATGACTTCCCTGGCCGCGCTGCTCGGCGCCCTGCCGCTGATGCTCGGGTACGGCGCCGGTGCGGAACTGCGCCAGCCACTGGGTATTTCGGTGGTCGGCGGGCTGCTGGTGAGCCAGGCGCTGACGCTGTTCACCACACCAGTCATATACTTGTATCTGGAGAAGTTTTTCCACAGGCCCAAACCCATGCCAACGTTGGCGACCACACAATGAGGCTGGGGCCCCGCCCTGGAGCAAAAGGCTCATGCGCGTCCTGATTATTGAAGATGAAGAAAAAACCGCGGACTACCTGCACCGTGGCCTGACGGAACAGGGCTACACCGTCGACGTGGCGCGCGAAGGCGTCGAGGGCTTGCACCTGGCGCTGGAAAACGATTACGCGGTGATCGTGCTCGACGTGATGCTGCCCGGCCTCGACGGTTTTGGCGTACTGCGTGCGCTGCGTGCGCGCAAACAGCGCCGGTGATCATGCTCACCGCCCGCGAGCGTGTAGAGGACCGCATCCGCGGCCTGCGCGAAGGCGCCGATGATTACCTGGGCAAACCCTTCTCCTTCCTGGAACTGGTGGCCCGCCTGCAAGCCCTCACCCGCCGCAGCGGCGGGCATGAACCGGTGCAGGTAACCGTCGCGGACCTGTGGATCGACCTGATCAGCCGCAAGGCCAGCCGCAATGGCCAGCGCCTGGACCTGACCGCCAAGGAGTTCTCGCTGCTCAGCGTATTGGCGCGGCGCCAGGGCGAGATCCTGTCCAAGACAGCGATTGCGGAAATGGTCTGGGACATCAATTTCGACAGCGATGCCAACGTGGTGGAGGTGGCGATCAAGCGCTTGCGCGCCAAACTCGACGGGCCATTCGATACCAAGTTGCTGCACACCATTCGCGGCATGGGCTACGTGCTGGAGAGCCGTCTGCAGGAGCCTGCCAGTGGTGGCTAACTCCATTGCCCTGCGCCTGAGCGGCATGTTCACGCTGGTCGCGGCGCTGATCTTCCTGTTGATCGGCGGCGCGCTGTATCAGCAGGTTGACCGCAGCCTGGGTTTGTTGCCGGGCGCCGAACTGGATGCGCGCTACAGCGTGTTGGAGTCTTCGGTAAACCGCTTCGGCACGCCCGAGCATTGGGTGAAGATACAGGCCAAGCTCAAGTTGCTGAGTGAAGAAGACAAGCGCATCCGCTTCTGGGTGGTCAGCAGCGACCCCAACTATGAATACGGCACCCCCGATGCGCAGATCCGCGCGTTCGCCGAAGGACCGACCGGCAAGCGCGACCTGCGCTTGCCGGGGCGCGCCTATCCGCTCAAGGCGCTGGTGAGCCAGTTCCCGGCCAAGGATCAGCGCCCGCCTTTGCGGTTCATGATTGCCATCGACACCGAGAATTTCCGTGCTACCCAGCATCACCTGTTGGTGGCATTGATCAGCCTGGCGCTGGTGGGCGTGGTGCTGGCGTCGTTGCTGGGTTTCTGGGTGGCGCGCATCGGCCTCAAACCGCTGGGCAAGCTCTCGGATGAAGCGCAGAAACTCGCGCCACCGAAGCTTTCCGGTCGCCTGCAACTGTCGCCGCTTGCGCCGGAACTGAGCCAGTTCGTCAATTCATTCAACGCCACCCTCGACCGCGTCGAGCAGGCCTATTCACGCCTGGAATCGTTCAACGCCGATGTGGCCCACGAACTGCGCTCACCGCTGACCAACCTGATCGGCCAGACCCAGGTGGCACTGACCCGTGGGCGTTCGGCGGAGCATTATTTAGAGGTGCTGCAATCGAACCTCGAAGAACTGGAGCGCCTGCGCTCGATCATCAACGACATGCTGTTCCTCGCCAGCGCCGACCAGGGCAGCAAGGCCACCAAGCTGATCGAAAGCTCCCTGGCCGATGAAGTGGCAACCACCCTCGACTACCTGGACTTCATTCTCGAAGACGCCCAGGTCGAGGTGCAGGTACGTGGCGATGCCACCGTGCACATCGAAAAAGCCCACCTGCGCCGCGCGCTGATCAACCTGCTGAGCAACGCGGTGCAACACACGTCTCCCGGACAGGTGATCACGGTGAACATCGAGGCGCAGGAACATGAGGTGGCAATCGGTGTAACCAACCCCGGCGACGCGATTGCCGGCGAGCACCTGCCGCGCCTGTTCGAACGTTTTTATCGGGTGGATGCGTCGCGCAGCAACAGCGGGGCCAACCATGGCCTGGGGCTGGCCATCGTCAAGGCGATTGCGCTGATGCATGGCGGTGATGTATTCGTGCGCAGCGAGGGGGGTGGCAACACCTTCGGTATCACCCTGCCCGTATAGCCAACTCGGTCAAACATGTGGGAGCGGGCTT
>JAFHKH010000514.1 GCA_016937595.1 Pseudomonas cedrina subsp. fulgida
CCCACGCGGAGCGTGGGAATGATCGGGCAGCGTTGGGTTTATTGACCCGGAATGTCTTTACGCAGTTTCACCGGATCCTGCTGCTTCTTCTTTTTCGCAATGGCGGTGCGCATCTTGATGTTCACCGCTTCCACCGCCAGCGAGAACGCCATGGCGAAGTAGACGTAGCCTTTTGGCACGTGCACATCGAAGGATTCGGCGATCAGCACGGTACCCACGACCAGCAGGAACGACAGGGCCAGCATCTTGAGCGATGGGTGCTTGTCGATGAATTCGCTGATGGTACCAGCGGCCAGCATCATCACCAGCACGGCCACGATGATTGCAGCGACCATGACCGGCACATGGGAGACCATGCCGACCGCGGTGATCACCGAGTCCAGGGAGAACACGATATCGATGATCGCGATCTGGATGATGGTGTAGATGAACTTGCCACCCTTGCCGCTCGGCTCGTCGTGGCTTTCGTCTTCACCTTCCAGCGCGTGGTACATCTCCTGGGAGCTTTTCCACAGCAGGAACAGGCCGCCGAAGAACAGAATCAGATCTCGACCCGAGATGCCCTGGCCGAAGACCACGAACAGATCGGCGGTCAGTTGCATGACCCAGGTGATCGACAGCAGCAACAGGATACGGGTAACCATGGCCAGCGCCAGGCCGAAGATCCGGGTACGCGCCTGCATGTGCTTGGGCATGCGGCTGACCAGGATCGAAATCATGATGATGTTATCGATACCCAGGACGATCTCGAGAGCCGTCAGGGTGAAGAAGGCAATCCAGATTTCCGGATTGGTCAGCCATTCCATGTGTATTCCTTTGAGCAAGTGTTAACCGCGCAAGCTGCAGCGCGCGCGGTGGGTGAGTAGGTAGGATTATAGAGTGCTGAACAGCGGAAAAATCCCCATCAGCAGTGCGGCGAACATTATGCACAGGCAAACCAGCACTGCCCACTTCAGGGTGAAACGCTGGTGATCGCCAAATTCGATACCGGCCAGGGCCACCAACAGGTAGGTCGACGGCACCAGCGGGCTGAGCAAGTGCACAGGCTGGCCAACGATGGAGGCACGAGCCATTTCCACGGCGGTGATGCCGTAGTGGCTGGCCGCTTCGGCGAGCACCGGCAGTACGCCATAGTAGAACGCGTCATTGGACATGAAGAAGGTGAACGGCATGCTCACCAGCGCGGTGATCACCGCCAGGTATGGGCCCATCGCTTCCGGAATCACCGCCAGCAGGCTCTTGGACATGGCATCGACCATGCCGGTGCCCGACAGGATGCCGGTGAAGATACCGGCAGCGAAGATCAGCCCCACTACCGCCAGGACGCTGCCGGCGTGGGCGGCGACGCGATCTTTCTGCTGTTGCAGGCACGGATAGTTGACGATCATTGCGATGCTGAACGCCACCATGAACAGCACCGGCAGCGGCAACAGACCGGCGATCAGTGTGCACATCAGGGCCAGCGTCAGCGCGCCGTTGAACCAGATCAGCTTAGGACGGCGGGCGTCCGGGAATTGCGACACGCTGATTTCGCTGTGGTCGATATCATCGCCTTGCAGGTGCAGCTCACCCAGGCGCGCACGCTCACGCTTGCCGTACAGATAGGCGATCACCAGGATCGCCACGACGCCGGCGGCCATGGCCGGGATCATCGGTACGAAAATGTCCGAGGGGTCCACATGCAGCGCACTGGCGGCACGCGCAGTCGGGCCGCCCCAGGGGGTCATGTTCATCACGCCGCCGGCGAGGATGATCAAGCCGGCCATGATCCGTGGGCTCATGCCGATGCGCTGGTACAGCGGCAGCATCGCGGCGACGCAGATCATGTAGGTGGTCGCGCCGTCACCGTCAAGTGACACCACCAGGGCCAGTACGGCGGTGCCGACCGAGACTTTCAGCGGGTCGCCCTTGACCATCTTGAGAATCTTGCGCACGGCCGGGTCGAACAGGCCGGAGTCGATCATCAGGGCAAAGTAGAGGATGGCGAACATCAGCATCACGCCGGTGGGCGCGAGCTTGGTGATGCCTTCGAGCATCATCGGGCCGATCTTCGGTGCGAAACCGCCGAACAGGGCGAACAGGATCGGCACGATGATCAGGGCGATCAGCGCGGACAGGCGCTTGGTCATGATCAGGAACATGAACGTGATGACCATGGCAAAGCCAAGGAAAGTCAGCATAGGAATACTCCAGGCGTAGCGTGGCTAGGGAATGGCGAACCGGGTGGGGTCAGCGCAGAACGAAAGGCACGAGGCGTACGGGGGGAGTCGAAGCAAACAGGCGGGTACGGACGGACATCGGGAATCACCATTGTTGTTGTGTACAGCCGGTCTGTTGCCGGCAGTTGGGGGCGATCCTAGACGGCTAAGCTTTCAGCCAGCTTTCGCTGACGAAACAGGCGATGAGGGGTAGGCACGCGGCCCTTGGGTTCACGTAGAGCAAAATGTGGGAGCGGGCTTGCTCGCGAAAGCGGCGTGTCAGTTG
>JAFHKH010000515.1 GCA_016937595.1 Pseudomonas cedrina subsp. fulgida
GATCAGGATTTCCGGGTGGTGGGCCAGCAGGAACTGTTTGAGCACATGGATTTGCAGCACGCCGAAGCGGCGGCTGAAGGCGATCTGTTGCTCAGGGGTGATGCGTTGGTCGCGGAACACCACGACGTGATGCTGCAGATGCGCACGGTGAATGCGCGCGAAATCCTGGTCATTGACCGGTTGCGACAAGTCCAGGCCAATGATCTCGGCGCCGACACCGCCGGGCAGTGGACGAATATCAAAGGTTTGGAGGGTGGCGGTCGCTGTTGGAACAGTAGAGATGGCGGACATGAAGTCACTCCCGGTCAGACAGGAGATTGACTTTATAGATATAAGAACAGCAATTTAAATACCGTTAGCGAATAACGATATGCAGGAAATGTTCTGCGCTAAGGCCTGCCGCTGGACGTCCATGGCTCATACTGCGCTGTTCAGGCGCTCGGGTAGTGTCGGCATAACCGGCTCGACAGCAGGTAACTTGAACGTGTTGCGTAAGACGCGATAAAACCCGGCTGTGGCTCCTCGGAGCGCTATGTTGAAGCGCTTACAAGCCGAAACCGTGCGGGTTTGACAAGCTTAGGGGCAGCCTCTAGTGTGCTTTGGATCCAATTAGCCACCCCCCATTCCAATAAGGAGCGTAGCGTAACCGTGACGCATAAGCCGACCCCTTTGAACAGCATCAAGATCAGCGGACCTATTCCCGCGCATCTCGCTCGCTCCGTGATTGAAGAAACCTTGCGCAACGCCATCCTGGATGGTCGGTTGCCCTGCGGTACCGCCATGCGCCAACAGGAATTGGCCAGCTTGTTCGGAGTCAGTCGGATGCCGGTGCGTGAAGCCTTGCGCCAGCTCGAAGCCCAATCACTGCTCCATGTGGTGACCCACAAGGGTGCCGTCGTTGCACCGCTGATCGAGGATAACTCGGCCGAAACCTATCAACTGCGGATGTTGCTGGAATCTGAAGCGCTGCGCCTGTCGATCCCTTTGCTCACCGAGGCAGATATCGTCGAGGCGGACGCCATCATCGACGCGCTGGAGCAGGAAAAAGACTACCGCGAAATCGGTCGCCTCAACCGGCTGTTCCACATGGCGCTGTATGGCAAGGCCCCGAACCAGCGGCTGCTCAAACTGGTGGAACACGGGTTGAACGAGGAAGAACGTTTCTTGCGTTACAACCTTCAAGCCATGGGCCTGGGTGAGACATCCCAGGAAGATCACCGCGAACTGTTGAGCCTGGTGGCACAAAAGAAAACCGCGCAAAGCATCCTGACGCTGCGCAATCATTTGATGCGTGGCATGGAGGTGATCACGGCGTACCTAGACGGCCTGGATGTCGGCGACAATAAACACACGCAATAAGACACACGACTCTGCTATTTCGAACTTCAGTGTTGCGGG
>JAFHKH010000516.1 GCA_016937595.1 Pseudomonas cedrina subsp. fulgida
ACCAGGAAATCACCTGGAACCACCGCCCCCTCGACGCCGAACGCATGGCCGAAGCCGCCCAGCATCTGGTGGGTGTGCACGATTTCAGCGCCTTCCGTGCCGGCCAGTGCCAGGCAAGTCGCCGATCAAGGAAGTCGCACCACCTGCGGGTGACCCGCCACGGCAAGATGATCGTGCTGGATATCCGGGCCGGCGCCTTCCTGCATCACATGGTGCGTAACATCGCCGGCGTGCTGATGACCATCGGCACCGGCGAGCGTCCCGTGGAATGGGCCAAGGAAGTGCTGGAAAGTCGCGTTCGTCGCACCGGCGGGGTCACGGCGCATCCATTCGGCCTGTACCTGGTGGATGTGGAGTACCGCGACGAGTTCGAGCTGCCGGAGCGTTTCATCGGACCACATTTCCTCACAGGTTTCAGCGAACTTGGCGGCTGACGCCTGTAGAAGCTTTTGTTACCATCCGGGACTTTCTCGGCCCGATACCTGAGGTTTTCACGACATGTCAGCCGTTCGCAGCAAGATTTGCGGGATTACCCGCATAGAAGACGCGCTGGCGGCAGTCGAGGCCGGCGCCGATGCCATCGGCCTGGTGTTTTATGCCAAGAGCCCGCGGGCGGTGAATGTGTTGCAGGCGCGGGCGATCATCGCCGCACTCCCGCCGTTCGTCACCACCGTAGGCTTGTTCGTCAACGCCAGCCGCTGCGAACTCAACGAAACCCTGGATGCCGTGCCGCTGGACATGTTGCAGTTCCATGGCGACGAAACGCCGGACGAATGTGAAAGCTACCAGCGTCCGTATATCAAGGCGTTGCGCGTCAAGGTCGGCGATGACATCGCGGCTGCGTGCGCCACCTATGCGAGTGCTCGCGGGGTCCTGCTGGACACCTATGTCGAAGGCGTGCCCGGCGGTACCGGCGAAGCGTTCGATTGGTCGCTGATTCCCCCGGGCCTGAACAAGCCGATCATCCTGGCCGGCGGGCTCGACCCGGCCAATGTCGAAGCGGCGATCAGGCAGGTGCGGCCGTATGCCGTGGATGTCAGCGGTGGAGTAGAGCAGGGCAAGGGCATCAAGGACCACAGCAAGATTCGCGCATTCGTGCAGGCCGTGCGCAACAGCAGCGGTGGGATGTGACGGCTGGCAGTCTGCCGCCGTCCATAACTACCACTGTGTAAAACAGCCCGGCGCCGCCTGTGGGTGGCCCGGAAACGAAGTGGCAACCCTGCGCTGGCAGGTTGTCTGGAAGGCTGAGGATACGTGCGGGAATAGGCCGGTCGAACGTCTGACCCCGTCCAGCATGTGTCATCGCCACATATGAATTTAGCTCAAGGGCATACGCGGGGCTGTGTTCAAGCCACCGGTACTGGAGAAAGAAAGCATGAGCAACTGGTTAGTAGACAAACTGATCCCTTCGATCATGCGTTCCGAGGTGAAGAAAAGCTCGGTTCCTGAAGGTCTGTGGCACAAGTGCCCATCCTGCGACGCGGTGCTGTACCGTCCGGAGCTGGAAAAGACCCTGGACGTTTGCCCCAAGTGCAACCACCACATGCGTATCGGCGCCCGCGCCCGCATCGACATCTTCCTTGACGCCGAAGGCGCAACGAGCTGGGTGCCGACCTGGAGCCGGTGGACCGTCTCAAGTTCCGCGACGGCAAGAAGTACAAGGACCGCCTGACCGCTGCGCAGAAGCAGACCGGCGAGAAAGATGCGCTGATTTCCGTCAGCGGCAAGCTGCTGGGCATGCCGGT
>JAFHKH010000517.1 GCA_016937595.1 Pseudomonas cedrina subsp. fulgida
CGCGAAAGCGGAGTGTCAGAGACAAATGTGCTGGCTGACACTCCGCATTCGCGAGCAAGCCCGCTCCCACACAAGCAGCTCCCACATTGGGTTCGGCGTAGGGCTTAAGGTTTGTGCCCGCGCGACAGGAACTCGTGGGACTGCATTTCCAGCAAGCGGCTCAACGTACGCTGGAACTCGAAGTTCAAACGCCCCCCCGTGTAGAGGTCCTTGAGTTCGACTTCGGCCGAGATGATCAGCTTGACGTTGCGGTCGTAGAACTCGTCGACCATGTTGATAAAGCGCCGCGCGATGTCGTCAGTGGTGACGCTCATCTGCTCCACGCCGCTCAGGATCACCGCGTGAAAGATCTTGCCCAGTTCGATGTAGTCGTTCTGGCTACGCGGGCCGTCGCACAGTTGGCGGAATTCGAACCAGGCCACGTCATCGCAGGTGCGTAGCGCGATGATTTCGCGGTTTTCGATCATCAACTTGTCGTTTTCCACCGCCTGGGTGCATTCCGGCGTCAAGGCGCGGAAGCTCTTCTTCAGGCTTTCGTGGGCCGCTTCGTTGAGCGGGAAGTGGAACAGCTCCGCTTGCTCCAGGTGACGCAGGCGGTAGTCGACGCCGCTGTCGACGTTGACGATCTCGGTGTTCTGCTTGATCAGCGCAATCGCCGGCAGGAAGCGTGCGCGCTGCAGGCCGTCCTTGTACAAACCGTCGGGCACGATGTTCGAAGTGGCAACCAGGGTCACGCCGTTCTTGAACAGCTCTTCCATCAGGGTGCCCAGGATCATGGCATCGGTGATGTCGGAGACGAAGAACTCATCGAAACAGATCACCCGCGCTTCTTCGGAAAAGCGCTTGGCGATGATGGTCAGCGGGTTTTTCTCGCCCGGCAGGGTCTTCATCTCTTCGTGCACGCGCTTCATGAAGCGGTGGAAGTGCGTGCGGACCTTGTCCTTGAACGGCAGCGCTTCGAAGAAGGTGTCGACCAGGTAGGTCTTGCCACGGCCGACGCCGCCCCAGAAGTACAGGCCCTTGACCGGCGTGTGGTCTTTCTTGCCAAACAGCTTGCTGAACATCCCCGGCTTGCTTTGCGAGGCCGCGACCAGGTCGTCATACAGGCGCTGCAAATGACGCACCGCGTTTTCCTGGGCCGCGTCATGGAAGAATTCAGGGCGTTTCAGATCAGCTTGATATCGTTCTAGGGGCGTCATAATTTCGTTAGCAAGGCAACAAAAACGGGCCGTCACTGTAACGACGGCCCTGGATAATGGCAATCAACCCTTGGTCGGGTTAATCCTCGGAAGGGACCAACGCAACCCGCAGGGCTTCGATGGCGGCATCGCGGGAGGCGCTGTCGGCGAACGCGGCGCTGTCGGCCACGGCGGCGCCGTCCAGCCACACGCTGAAGCCCTGGGCTTCGACGCGTATGTCCAAATCACCGCTTTGCAATTGCTTGGTCACCGCGCCTGCCGCTTTACCGTCGGCAAAATGGCGCGACAACAGCAGTTGCTCGCCATCCGCGGCCAACAGACGGAAACGGAAGCTGCCGTCGTCTTCACGAAAGCTCACGAAGCGCGCAGCCTTCGCGGCTTTCTTCTTGGTGGCGACCGGCGCCGCAGCCTGGTTGACGAACGAACGCAGGCCCACCGCTTCACGCAGCTCAGCCAGGAACGGTGCCGCCACCGAACGGGCTTTTTTCGCGCCGATCAACAGCAGATCTTCCATGTCCGATGGGCGCGACATCAGTTGGTGATAACGCTCGCGGGCTTCGCCCAACTGGCCATCGAGCAACTGGAACAGACGGCTCTTCGCCTCGCCCCAGCCCAGGCCCTGCAACAGTTCGTCACGGAACTCTGCTTCCTGGGCCTTGCTCGCAAACGCCTGGTACAGGGTGAACAGGTGCGCATTGTCCGGGTCCTTGGCTTCGCCCGGCGCGCGCGAGTCGGTGACGATCCGCGAGATGGCGTCCTTCATGTCCTTGGCGCTGGTGAACAACGGGATGGTGTTGTCGTAGCTCTTGGACATCTTGCGGCCATCCAGGCCCGGCAAGGTGGCGACGCTTTCTTCGATCAGCGCCTCGGGCATGGTGAAGAATTCTTTACCGTTGCCGAACAGGTGGTTGAAGCGCTGGCCGATGTCGCGGGCCATTTCCACGTGCTGGATCTGGTCACGGCCGACGGGCACCTTGTGCGCGTTGAACATCAGGATGTCCGCCGCCATCAGCACCGGGTAGCTGTACAGGCCCATGGTGATGCCCGCGTCCGGGTCCTCGCCGGTCTCCACGTTTTTGTCCACCGAGGCCTTGTAGGCGTGGGCGCGGTTGAGCAGGCCCTTGGCGGCCACGCAGGTCAGCAGCCAGGTCAGCTCGGGGATCTCGGGGATGTCCGACTGGCGATAGAACGTCACCCGGTTCACATCCAGGCCACCGGCCAGCCAGGTCGCGGCGATTTCCATGCGCGAGCGCTGGATGCGCTGCGGGTCATCGCATTTGATCAGGGCGTGGTAGTCGGCCAGGAAGTAGAAGGAATCGGCATTGGCGTCTTCGCTGGCAAGGATCGCCGGGCGGATCGCACCGGCGTAGTTGCCCAGGTGGGGCGTGCCGGTGGTGGTGATGCCGGTGAGGATACGGGTACGCGTCGTCATGGGTAATCGCTTATCAGACTGCTATCAATTCGAGAGGCGCGGCAGCACCAGATCCTTGAGATCGGTGAGCTTGCCATGGAAAAAGTGCCCGCATTCTGCCACTTTCAGCAGCTCATGGGGGCGATTCAAGGCGGCGGACCAATCGTAGACCAACTGCGGCTCGACCACTTCGTCGGTTTCCGGCTGGATCAGGGTCAAGGGGCAGCCCTGGGGAAGCGCATCGGTATCGCGCAAGCGCATCACCGCCGGGGCCACCATGAACAGATGCGCGAGTTTTTCGCCCTTGGCTTCCAGGCGACCGCCGAGGCTGGCGGCCACGTAGCCGCCAAAGGAAAACCCGAGCAGGGTGACCGGCAGGTCGGGATGTTTTGCCCGCAGCCAGGTGGCGCAGGCTTCGGCATCGTCGACTTCACCGGTGCTCATGTCATGGGTGCCGGCACTGGCGCCGACGCCACGATAATTGAAACGCAAAGTAATCAAACCGGCATCGCGGGCGGTGCGTTGCAAGGTCGAGACCACTTTATTGAGCATGGTCCCACCCTGCACCGGGTTGGGGTGACAGATCAGCGCCAGGCCACGTGGCTCGGGGTGATCCAGGTACAGGGCTTCCAATTGGCCTACCGGGCCATCGATCAAAACAGGGGCTTCACGCATGAGCAAGAGATGAACTCCGTGACCTCTCAAAGGGTCGACTCGTCTAGCTAAAAGTCTGTGCATGGCATCATTGCGAGGTTAATCGCGGTATACAGCGCAGGTCCGAGCCGTTAACGTAAAGCAAAGCCGTTTATAGAGGAAGGACTCGTGGAACACTCGCTCTTAGTTTGGTTGTTGCCGACTCTTGCCCTGGTTGCCGGTGTCGCCATTGGTTTCCTGGTTGCTCGCTTGTTGCCGAATGCCGCGCCTAACCGCACGCAGCGTCAGCTGGATGACATCCAGGAACGTTTTGACAGTTATCAGAACGAGGTTGTTACCCACTTCAACAGCACCGCGACCCTGGTCAAGAAGCTCACCCAGAGCTACCAGGAAGTACAGGATCACCTCGCCGATGGCGCCAACCGCCTGGCCCTCGACGACATCACCCGCCAGCGCCTGTTGGCAGCGCTGCATTCCGATGCTCCGCAAACGCCACGGGAACGCCTGACCCCGCCAAGGGAAAACCAGGAGCCTCCACGGGACTACGCGCCAAAAACGCCGAACGCCCCTGGCATGCTGGATGAGCATTACGGTTTGAAGAAGTAAGGCGCTTCAAGCAACACAAAAAGCCGCTGATCGATGATCAGCCGGGCTTTTTTTCGAATACCTCGAGCCTTGTGGAGATCCAACTGTGGA
>JAFHKH010000518.1 GCA_016937595.1 Pseudomonas cedrina subsp. fulgida
AGACGTTCCGCCTGGGCGGTGACCTGACCAAGGTCTACGACCGGCGCACGAAAAAGGCAATAAAGGCAGCTAGTCGCTGATCGTTCCCACGCTCTGCGTGGGAATGCAGCACGGGACGCTCTGCGTCCCAAAGCGTGACGCAGAGCGTCACAAGAGGCATTCCCACACAGAGCGTGGGAAGATCAAAGCCCTCCCCGAATTTCGTGGGGGGGTTTGGGGGGGCTGCGGCCCTTGACTGTTGGTTTAAACATGGAGAGATCGGGATGGTTTTCTCGTCCAATGTGTTCCTGTTTCTGTTCTTGCCGATCTTTCTCGGCTTGTACTATTTGAGCGGGCAACGCTATCGCAACCTGCTGCTGCTGTTGGCCAGCTACGTGTTCTACGCCTGGTGGCGAGTGGACTTCCTGGCGCTGTTCGCCGCCGTGACGTTGTGGAATTACTGGATCGGCCTCAAGGTCGGTGCCGCCGGCGTGCGCACCAAGCCGGCCCAGCGCTGGCTGCTGCTGGGCGTGGCGGTCGACCTGTGCATCCTCGGCTACTTCAAGTACGCCAACTTCGGCGTCGACAGCATCAACGTGATGATGAAGTCGATGGGCCTGGAGCCGTTCATTCTCACCCACGTGCTGTTGCCGATCGGGATCTCGTTCTACATCTTCGAGTCCATCAGCTACATCATCGACGTGTACCGCGGTGATACCCCGGCGACGCGCAACCTGATCGACTTTGCAGCGTTCGTGGCGATTTTCCCGCACTTGATCGCCGGCCCCGTGTTGCGTTTTCGCGACCTGGCGACCAGTTCAACAACCGCACCCACACCCTGGATAAATTCTCCGAGGGCTGCACGCGGTTCATGCAGGGTTTCATCAAGAAGGTCTTCATCGCCGACACCCTGGCGGTGGTGGCCGACCATTGCTTCGCCCTGCAGAACCCCACAACCGGCGATGCCTGGCTCGGCGCGCTGGCCTACACCGCGCAGTTGTACTTCGACTTCTCCGGCTACAGCGACATGGCGATCGGCCTGGGCTTGATGATGGGTTTCCGCTTCATGGAAAACTTCAAGCAGCCGTACATCAGCCAGTCGATCACCGAGTTCTGGCGCCGCTGGCACATCAGCCTGTCCACCTGGCTGCGTGACTACCTGTACATCACCCTGGGCGGCAACCGTAAGGGCACGCTGATCACTTACCGCAACCTGTTCCTGACCATGCTGCTCGGTGGCCTGTGGCACGGTGCGAACATCACCTACATCGTGTGGGGTGCCTGGCACGGCATGTGGCTGGCGATTGAAAAAGCCATCGGCCTCAATACCGCGCCGCGCAGCTTCAATGTATTGCGCTGGGCCTTCACCTTCCTGTTGGTGGTGATGGGCTGGGTGATCTTCCGCGCCGAGAACCTGCACGTCGCCGGGCGTATGTACGGTGCGATGTTCAGCTTTGGCGAGTGGTCGCTGTCGGAACTCAACCGCGCCAACCTCACCGGCCTGCAAGTGGCGACCCTGGTGGTGGCGTACGTAACCCTGGCGTTCTTTGGCCTGCGCGACTTCTACACCAATCGCCCCGCCGAGAAGACCAAGCCGGCCGACCCGAGCCTGATCAAGGCCGTGCCGGGCGACAACCCAGGCAGCATCCACGAGCCCGGTTTCACCGTGGGCCGTGACGCCGCCGTGCAACCGGCCTACTGGACCGCTGACTGGCCACGCTACGCCATGCGCGCGACTGTGCTGCTGCTGTTCGTGGCGTCGATTCTCAAACTGTCGGCGCAGAGTTTCTCGCCGTTCCTTTACTTCCAATTCTGAGGGAGCCGACCATGACCCGTTCATTACGCATCCTCTATATCGGCCTGTTCCTGGCGCTGCTGCTGGCCCTGGGCGCCTGGTCGCTGCGCAGTTTCTTCGGCTTCAGCACCAATGCCGACGCAACCGTGCTTAACGGCCGCTGGACCAAGGCCGTCGAGACGCACTACGACGAAGAGTTCCCGATCAAGCGCCTGGGCACCAACCTGTGGGCCGCGCTGGACTACAAGCTGTTCAATGAAGGCCGCCCTGGCGTGGTGCTGGGCCGCGATCACTGGTTGTACAGCGACGAGGAGTTCAACCCTGCCGTCAACGAAGACCAGAACCTGGAAGGCAACTACGCGCTGGTCGAAGGCGTACGCCAGAAACTCAAGGCCCAGGGTATTCAACTGGTGATGGCGATCGTGCCGGCCAAGGTGCGCCTGTACCCGGAACACTTGGATGAGGTGAAACCGGCCAGCATCCACGCCAACCTGTACCAGGACTTCCATGCCCGTGTCGCCGCCGACAAGATCCCGGCCCCCGACCTGCTCGGCCCGCTGCAACAGGCCAAGCTCGCCGGCACGCAAGTGTTCCTGCGCACCGACACCCACTGGACCCCGGACGGTGCGGAAATCGCCGCCAAGCAATTGGCCAAGGCGATTGCCGACAAGACTCCGCTGAACGGCGAGCCACAGCGCTTCGTCACCGAAGCCGAGAAGACCGAGCCGCACAAAGGCGACCTGCGTCTGTTCCTGCCGCTGGACCCGCTGTTCGAAAACCTGATGCCGCCCAAAGAGCCGCTGGAAAAACGTGTCACACACCTGGCGGAAGAAAAAGGCGACGACGCACTGTTCAGCGACAGCGAAACCCCAGTGGCCCTGGTGGGCACCAGCTACAGCGCCAACCCCAACTGGAACTTCGTCGGCGCGCTCAAGCAAGCCCTGGGCCGCGACGTGGTCAGCTACGCCGAAGACGGCCACGGCCCGATCCTGCCGATGCTCAGCTACCTGAAAAGCGATGACTTCAAGAACAGCCCGCCGCAGGTGCTGATCTGGGAGTTTCCTGAACGTTATCTGCCTGTGAACAACGAAATCGGCGATGCCGACCCTTCTTGGGTCGCGCAGCTTAAACAAGCCGGTTCGCGCCAACAAAACATGGCTATCAACACTAAATCCGAGACGCCCGACCGGGCGCAAAACTGAAAGAGAGGTAACTCACATGACTTTCACTACAACTCCGCGTCGTCTCGCCAAGACCCTGGCCATCGCTGCCGGCTTGAGCTTCGTATCGATGTCCGCCTTCGCCGGTGGTGACGCCGCCCTCTACGGCCCGACCGCGCCAAAAGGCTCGACCTTCGTGCGCATCTACAACGCCAGCAACCAGGAAGTCAGCGCCACTGTCGGCGCGACCAACCTCAGCGACGTTGCGCCACTGGCCAGCAGCGACTTCAGCTTCATGCCCGGCGGTGACTACAGCGCCAAGGTCGGCAGCCAGACCGTGCCGGTCAAACTCGCCGCCGACCACTACTACACCCTGGTCAACAGCGGCAGCGGCCAGCCCCAACTGATCGAAGAACCGCCGTTCAAGAACAAGCAGAAATCCCTGGTGCGCGTGCAGAACCTCAGCGACAAAGCGCTGACCCTGAAAACCGCCGACGGCAAGACCGATGTGGTCAAGTCGGTAGCCGCCAAGGGCCGTGGCGAACGTGAAATCAACCCGGTGAAAGTGAGCCTGGCGTTGTATGACGGTGACAAGAAAGTCGGCGATGTGAAGCCGGTTGCGTTGGAACGTGGTGAAGCGGCGGTGCTGTATGTGACGGGCTCGGGTTCGAACCTGTCGCCGGTCTGGGTGAAACGCCCGGTGTCGACCCGCTGATTAGCTTTTGAAATTGACGCTCCCCCTTGTGGAGCGGCTTGCTCGCGAA
>JAFHKH010000519.1 GCA_016937595.1 Pseudomonas cedrina subsp. fulgida
TTTCACTGATGCACCGCTTTCGCGAGCAAGCCCGCTCCCACATTTTTGACTGCGCCCGGCTTCAGATTTTCGCCGGGCCATTGCCGATCTGCCACACAAACGGTGGCTCGGTCCCATTGATCACCCAGTCACCGACAATGCGCGCCTTGTAGATCACCGGATTGTGCGACGACACCGTTCGCGCATTGCGCCAATGCCGGTCGAGGGCCTTGCCCTGGCGCACGTCCGAAGCGCCCAGCGCATTGAACAATTGGCTGGTGGCGCGCTGGATCAGTTCCGACACCACCACTTGCGCGGTGGCCGATTCAATCTCGGCGGCCACATTGGCTTCGCGCTCCAGCGCGTCATCCCCGCCAAAGCGCGCCACGTAGGCCCGTTGTGCCGGCAGCGTTGCTTTGAGTGCGCTGGCCTCGGCGGCGTAGACCAGGGCGGCCACTTCACCCACCACCTGTTGAATTTGCGCGTCCTGGCTGACATGGGACGCGTTGCCATGGCTGTAGATGCGCTTGCGGTTGCGCACCTGATGCGCCACATCGCGCAGTGCGGCGCGCCGATACCGGCCAAGGTGGCGAGCAGCACCAATTGGTAGAACGCGGTCTGGTATTTGAAGCGGGTGGCGAAGTCGATGACGTCTTGCGCCTCCACCCGCGCATCGCTGAAGCGCGAGGTGCCGCTGCCGGTGGTGCGCTGGCCAAAGCCGTCCCAATCATCGCTATGGACCACGCCAGGCTGGCGCGCGCGGGTGGCCGCGATCACGTCGGCGCCGGTGTCGCTGCGCTGGGCATACACGTCAATCCAGTCAGCGAAAATGCTGCCGGTGCTGTAGTACTTTTCACCATTGAGTGCCCAGTCGTCACCCTCGGGGCTGACTTGGGTGACCACCTCGCCAATGGCCACACTGCCGATCTCGGTCCAGGCACAGCCGACGATATCGCCGTCCACGAAGCGTTTGAACCACAGCTCGCGACCCGCGGCGGGCGGCGCGTTCAGGCGGTCTTCGGCAAAGGCAAAGTGCCCGCGCAGGGCCTGGGGCACATTCGAGTCGGCTTCGGCCAGTTCGATCAGCAGTTCGAACAACTGTGGCAGCGAAGCGCCGCCGCCGCCGTACTCCACCGGCACCCGCACCGCGCCAAAGCCGGCTTCCTTGAGCCATTGGATCGGTGCATGGGGCAGGGTGCGGCTGTGTTCACGCGCACGGCGCCGTCGGCGATGCGCTGGAAAATCGGCCGGAAGCGCGCGGCCAGCGTGGGATAGTCGACGCCGATGGACAGCGGGTTGATGACGTGGTGTTCGGTCATGAGCAAGGTTCCTGGGCAGTGATCATGCACAAGGTGATTGCACAGTCCGTGCCGGGTTTTGGCGCCCGTATTTGCTGGGCAACGCAATGGCCGACTGTTGCCCTGGCAACAGCGGATCGACAAAACCGCACGATCCGGCACAGTCACGCCGGCGAGCGGTTTTCAGCGCAGCGCCTCTGGCCTGGGGCTTTGCCCGGCCTGGCACGCTTGCTGCTCAAGGCTTGGGTACATCCCTTTTTGCGAGGTACCGTTCGATGAGTCAGCAAGCCGTGAAATTTGCCTATTGGGTGCCCAACGTCAGCGGTGGGTTGGTGGTCAGCAAGATCGAGCAACGCACGACTGGGGCATCGACTACAACCGCAAGCTGGCGCAACTGGCGGAGGCCGCCGGATTCGACTACGGCCTGACCCAGATCCGCTTTACCGCCGGCTACGGCGCCGAGAACCAGCATGAGTCCGTGGCGTTCAGCCACGCTCTGCTGGCCGCGACCACGCGGCTCAAGGTGATCGCCGCGATCCTGCCCGGCCCATGGCAACCGGCGCTGGCGGCCAAGCAACTGGCGACCATCGACCAGCTCACCAACGGCCGCATCGCGGTGAACATCGTCAGCGGTTGGTTCAAGGGCGAGTTCCAGGCCATCGGCGAACATTGGCTGGAGCATGATGAGCGCTATCGGCGTTCCGAAGAGTTCATCCGCGCCCTCAAAGGCATCTGGACCCAGGACGACTTTACCTTCAAGGGCGACTTCTACCGCTTCAACAACTACACCCTCAAGCCCAAGCCAGTCGGCCAGCCGGAAATATTCCAGGGCGGCAGTTCGCGGGCGGCGCGGGACATGGCCGCGCGGGTATCGGACTGGTACTTTACCAACGGCGACACGCCGCAAGGCATCAAGGCCCAGGTGGACGACATTCGCGCCAAGGCCGCGGCGAACAACCATTCGGTCAAGATCGGCGTCAACGCGTTCATCATCGCCCGCGACACGGAGGCCGAAGCCCGCGCCGTGCTGGCGGAAATCATCGACAAAGCCGACCCGGAAGCGGTGAATGCGTTTGGTGACGCGGCCAGACAGGCCGGCAAGGCTTCGCCGGAAGGCGAGGGCAACTGGGCCAAGTCGAGTTTCGCAGACCTGGTGCAGTACAACGATGGTTTCAAGACCAACCTGATTGG
Source organism: Pseudomonas cedrina subsp. fulgida (assembly GCA_016937595.1). Taxonomy (GTDB): domain Bacteria; phylum Pseudomonadota; class Gammaproteobacteria; order Pseudomonadales; family Pseudomonadaceae; genus Aquipseudomonas; species Aquipseudomonas fulgida. Next base: position 2,469 of record JAFHKH010000519.1, read on the forward strand.
TACGCCCCAGCAGATCGCCGAGCGCATCGTCGCGCTCAAGGCCGTGGGGGTGGATCTGGTGCTGGCGGGCTTCCTGCACTTCCAGGAAGAAGTCGAGTATTTCGGCAAACGTGTGTTGCCACTGGTGCGGGAGTTGGAGGCCAAGGCCCAGGTCAAGCAGGTCGCCTGAACGCAAGGTCGGTTGTAAACCAGCGCCCACACACGCCCGGTTCCCACAGGGGGCAGGGGGTGTTCAGGCGCTGGTTTGCAAGGTCAGCACTTCAAAGCCGTCGGCGGTCACCGCCACGGTGTGTTCCCACTGCGCCGAGAGGCTGTTGTCCTTGGTCACCACCGTCCACCCATCCTTCAGGCTGCGCACCTTCGAGCTGCCCTGGTTGAGCATCGGCTCAATGGTAAACACCATGCCTTCGCGCAGTTCCAGCCCGGTGCCGGGGCGGCCGAAGTGCAGCACCTGCGGTTCTTCATGCATCTGCCGGCCAATGCCATGGCCGCAGTATTCGCGCACCACGCTGTAGCCATTGGCCTGGGCGTGGCTTTGAATCGCATGGCCGATATCGCCCAGGCGCGCGCCGGGCTTGACCTGGCGGATGCCGGCCCACATCGCTTCGAACGTCATCTCGACCAGGCGCCGGGCTTTGGGGGCCACGGTGCCGATCATGTACATCTTGCTGGCGTCGGCGATGAAGCCGCCTTTTTCCAGGGTGATGTCGATATTCACAATGTCGCCGTCCTTGAGTATCTCCTTGGCGCTGGGCATGCCGTGGCACACCACCTCGTTGACCGAGGTATTGATCGAGAAGGGGTAGTCGTACTGGCCCAGGCTTGCCGGGCGGGCCTTGAGGTCGTCGCGGATGTAGGCTTCGACGGCGGCGTCCAGCTCCAGGGTGGAGCGGCCGGCGCCGACGAAACCGTCGAGCATAGTGAAGACCTGAGCCAGCAGGCGCCCGGATTCGCGCATCACGGCCAGTTGTGCGGCGGTCTTGATCATCTACTGCGCCCTCGGATCAGGTCGGGTTTGTCCAGCAACAGCTTGTTGATCAGCTCGTTGTACGGCAGTTGGGGATTGAGTTCGGCGAGCAAGCC
>JAFHKH010000052.1 GCA_016937595.1 Pseudomonas cedrina subsp. fulgida
CAGTCAATAAATTGGGTGACTGATACACCGCTTTCGCGAGCAAGCCCGCTCCCACATTGGATTTTCGTTGCTTCGAGCAATCGTTCGCTACAGCGCGCTGCTGACGACTCGCAGCGCCAGGCCTTCATAGGGATCCAGCGTAATCGTGAACTCGCCCTCCGCGGTCAAATCCCCCTCGACACGCTCGTTGATGATGTCCACCACCACGCCTGCGGCAATATCGGGTAAATGCAGCGTCTCGGTGATCGGCGTAGCGCCAAAATTCAATGCGGTAATTTGCGTGCCCTTCCCGGCCGGCAGTTCGTGCACCATCACCAACAGCCCGGGATTTTCCACCTCCGGCACCTGAATCTGACGGCTCGCGGCGATATCGTAGGCGCGGCGCACCGCGAGGATTTTTTGCAGCTGCGAGGCAAATGACTCAGGGTCCTGCAACTGGCTCTTCAAGCTGCCGTAGAGGCTTTTCGAGCGCGGCATGTGGCCGGCGGACAGCTCTGCCTCCGGGTTCAGGTCGACCAGGTCGTAAGCGCCGCGATGAATCCAGCGCGTATCGCCGTCCTGCATCAAGTGCTCGACGTCTTCGGCCGCCAACGGCAGCGCACCCACCAAGTCCCAGCCCGACAAGGCGAACACGCCCGGCTGCATGGCGTTGTACATCACCAGCAACAGATGAATCTGGCGGATCTGCTGGATGTCTGCGGGTGTGATCGCCTCCAGGTCTCGAATACCCAGCGCCGCCGTGATGATGCTGGCGGTGGTACACGACACTCCGTTGGTCACGAATTTGAGGTTATACGGCGCATGTTCGCCGGTCAGGCGCTCGTACATCTGTTCGCGGATGTGTTCGCGCAGGATATTGCCGGGGAAGGTCTGGCCCTGGTAAAGGAACGTGTCATGGGCGTGCAGCGTCCAGAAATGCACCAGTTCCAGGGTCAATTCGTCGTGGTTCTGCAACGCATGGATCAGCGAGCCGGGGTCGATGCCCTGGCGATGCATTTCGCGCAGCATCAAGCGCAGGAACTCGGCGTCGCCCATCAGCAATGCGTGCTGGTAGGCCGGACGGGTGATGAAGTCATAGGACAGGTCGGCGCCGCCATGGGACATCGAAGCAATGTCATCCACGGTGAGGTTCAACTCCTGGAAGCTGAAACCGCCGGCCTTGCGGATCGCCCCGCCCAGCAACTGGTTGCCGGTGATCGACAGCGGGTGGCTCTCGGACCACGCGGTGCCGTCCAGCTTGCGCTCCACGCCGAGAAAACCGTTGGCGTCCAGGCGCAGGATCTTCGCGCCCATCACGTCGATGGCATGCAAGGCATCGCCGATGATCATCTGCTGCGCGGCGAAGGTCGGGTCCAGCCAATTCAACGATGGCTGGCCTTCCTTGAAATAGTGCAGGTACACCCAGCGCCGCGGTTTGCCGTCCACGCCCACCACGACGTTGGTGGCGCTCCAGTCGGTTTCCTTGACGCCGGGCTCGAAGAAGATCACCCGCTGCAATTGGCCGACGATGTAGTGCTTGTCGCGCAACGCGTCGACCTGCAACGGGCTGAGGTTCTGCGCATCGCGCCTCGGCGACCTCGGGCAGCAACGGCCAGTCTTCTTCGCGGATTTCGACCATGTGGTAAAGGCCGGGATAGTCCTCGTAGGCCATCTCGGCCAGGCGAAAGTCCGCGCCCTTGCCGGTGTGGGACGGGATTACGTCATCGATGATCACCGCGTTGTGCGCCGCCGCCATGCGCGTCAACGCCTGCAGTTGCGCCTCGGTGCCCAGCTCGGGGTCGATCTCGAAGCTGATGCGGTCGAAGTTGCCATCGATCGTCGGCGTGTGCGTCATCCCGTTCAAGCCGCCGGACTTTTTCAGCGGGCCGTTATGAATGCCCTGGATGCCGATCTTCGACAAGGTGTGCCACAGCGCTTCATCCCCCAGCGCCTCCAGCACCGTGCCGCCCTCACGGGTCACGATCGAGGCCGGGTAGGCGGTGAACCACACCGACGACAAGGCCGTGGCATCGCGCGGCCGGGTCTGCGCAAAAGGCTGCTGCCACAACCGGCCCTGGCCCGAATAGAGCTTGGCGCGCTGGCGTGCCGCGTGCAGCATCGATTGTTCCACCAGCCAGTTCACATGGTTGTTTTCAGCCGCCGTCATAAGCTTGGTACCTGTCGTCGTAAAGCGTTACTCGTGAACATATGAGGGTTGTGCGGGCCATTCGTTGCATTGCAATTGTGGGAGCGGGCTTGCTCGCGAAAGCGGTGTGTCAGTCAACAGATGCATCGACTGACCCAACGCCTTCGCGAGCAAGCCCGCTCCCACAATTTGGCTCCGTGCCAGCAGGCCTTTCGGCGCGATCAGATTTGTTGTTGGCCACCGTCGACAAACAACTCGATACCGTTGACGAAGCTGGCGTCGTCCGAGGCCAGGAACGTGGCGGCGGCGGCGATTTCTTCCGGTTCACCCACGCGGCCCATCGGGATTTGTGACGCCAGGTAGTCGAGCAGGCCTTGCTGCTGGGCGGCGTCGGGCCCCGCCAGGTCGACCAGGCCCGGCGTGCGCGTGGCGCCGGGGCTGATGGTGTTGATGCGTACGTGACGGTCCTTGAGGTCCAGGATCCAGTTGCGCGCGAAGGCCCGTACGGCGGCCTTGGACGCGGCGTACACACTGAATGCGGCGGAGCCGCCACTGCCGGCGGTGGAGCCGGTGAGGATCACCGACGCGTGCCTGGCCAACAGCGGCAAGGCTTTTTGTACGGTGAACAGCACGCCTTTGACATTGCGTTCAAAGGTGTCGTCGTAGTGTTCTTCGGTGATCTCGCCCAGTGGCAGCATCGAACCGCCGCCGGCGTTGGCGAACAGCACATCGATACGGCCGTGTGCGTTTTGGATTTGCGCGTACAGCGCATCCAGTTGATCGAGCTTGGTCGAATCCACCTGCACACCCGTGGCGTTGCCCACCTTGGCGACGGCGACGTCGAGTTCCGCGCGGCGCCGGCCAGTGATGTACACGTGGGCACCTTCCGCGGCGAAGCGTTGGGCGGTCGCCAGGCCGATACCGCTGGTGCCGCCAGTGACCAATGCGATTTTGCCTTCAAGTTTGCGAGCCATGACAGTTCGTCTCTTCAGTGGGTAAGGTGTTGCGCTCAGGGAAAAGCATATCGACGGCTTGACCGCTTCAAAATAGAATTGTCTGAAACTCACCGTTGCAGATTTGAAATGAGCAAACTCCCGGATTTCGAAGGCTTGGCCATGTTTGCCAAAGTGGCAGAAGAAGGTTCTTTCGCGGCGGCGGCGCGGTTGATGGGGGTTTCGGTGCCCACGGTGTCGCGGGCCGTGGCGCGCCTGGAGGAGCGCCTGGGCGGCCGCTTGTTCAACCGCACGTCACGGCAACTGGCGTTGACCGAGTTCGGTATCAGCATGGCCGCCAAGGCGGGCGAGGTGTACCGGCAGGCCGAAGAAGTGGAAAGCGCAGCCCGTGAATTGGCGGTGCAACCGCGCGGCCATGTGCGCCTGGCAGTCCCGATGGCCTTCGGTTTGCGCTGGGTGGCGCCCTTGCTGCCGGCGCTGGTGCGGCAATTTCCGGAGCTGACGGTGGACCTGCATCTGTCAGACGCGTCAGTGGACTTGATCGCCGAAGGCTTCGATGCCGCCTTGCGCTATCGCGGCCCTGCC
>JAFHKH010000520.1 GCA_016937595.1 Pseudomonas cedrina subsp. fulgida
GGACGCTCCGCGTCTGCTCTTGAAACCGTGATGCAGAGCGTCACATGAGGCATTCCCACGCAGAGCGTGGGAACGATCCGTTTACCGGTTAAAACGCTCTACCAAGGAATACTGAGTATTGGCGGTATGCGTCAGCTCTTCACTCAACTGCGCCGAGTTCAGTGCCTGTTCCGATGTCTGGTCCGCCAACAGCGCAATGGTGCTGATGTTGCGGCTGATCTCCCACATTGGTCTCTCATTGTTTGATAAGCAGCATTCCAAACAAAAAGCCCCCGTATCTCACGATACGGGGGCTTTCGTTTTACCGAGGGATCAAACCGATCACAACACCGCCTGACCACTCAACGCCAGGTCCAGCAACTCACGGTTGGCCACCGCATACATCGCGTAGTCCGTGCCCACCGCGGCACGGATTTCCACCATCATTGCGCGCCAGCGATCGGCCATGTCCTGGTGCTGCTCAAGCCACAGGGCCACGCGGGCTTCCATGTCTTGTGGCGCATCGGCCATTTGCAGAACCGAGATGGTGATCGCCCGCTGCTGCCAGTCCACGTCATCGCGGAACGCTTCACGGGCCTGGGCCTGCCAGTTGTTGGCCACCGGCAGATCGCTGATCTGCTGCAGGTACCACGGCAAGTCCAGCGCGCTGCCCACGGCGAAGTAGGCCTTGGCCACTTCGGCGGCATCGTGGCCAGTGACGTCGGCGGCCTCGATGATCGGCAGCAAGGTGTACAGGTGGGTCGTGCCTGCCACCATGCGCGCCAACAACTCCGGTACGCCGGCTTCGGTGTAGGCCTGGTAGCGGGTCTGCCAACCTTCGCGGGTCGGGCCTTCCAGCAGTTCGTCGAGCTTGAGGCCCAACGCCGCCAGGTGCGGACCGAAATGCGCGGTATCACGCCCGGCGTCCTGCTCGTTGCGACGGCTGCGCAGGAACCAGCGCGTGGCGCGACGGCCCAGGCGCATCAGTTCGTCCATCAGTTCCAGTTGCACGTCGGCCGAGACCTGGTGATCCAGGGCTTCGATCTGACGGAACCAGTGCGGGAGGTGGAAGATATCGCGCACGATCACATAGGCGCCCGCCACGTTCGCCGGGCTCATGCCGGTCGACTCTTTGAGCCGTTGAACGAAGGTGATGCCCATGTGGTTGACCAGGTCGTTGGCGATCTGGGTGCTGACGATCTCACGCTTGAGGCGGTGACGGCGCATGGCTTCGCCGAACTTGGCCACCAGGCTCGGCGGGAACGCGGTCTCCATGTCACGGGTCAGGTACTCGTCATCCGGTACCAGCGACTTAAGCAGGGCTTCCTTGAGGTCGATCTTGCTGTACGAGATCAACACCGACAGCTCCGGACGGGTCAGGCCCTTGCCGTTGGAAGCACGCTCGGTGAGCTGCTCCTCGGTCGGCAGGTACTCGATGGCGCGGTCCAGCTTGCCACGGCCTTCCAGGTCGCTCATCAAACGCTTGTACTCGGCGGCACGCTCGTAGGCGCGGCGCGCGGCCAGGGACAGGGCCTGGGTCTGCTTGTAGTTGTTGCCCAACACCAGGTGGCCGACTTCGTCGGTCATGCTCGCCAGCAACTGGTTGCGTTGCTTGTCGGTCATGTCACCGGCCTGCACCACTTCGTTGAGCAGGATCTTGATGTTCACTTCGTGGTCGGAGCAGTCCACGCCACCGGCGTTGTCGATGAAGTCGGTGTTGGAACCGCCGCCGTTGAGGCCGAATTCCACACGTCCCAGTTGGGTCATGCCGAGGTTACCGCCCTCGCCCACCACCTTGCAGCGCAACTCGTTGCCGTTGACGCGCAGCGCGTCGTTGGCCTTGTCGCCCACGTCGGCGTGGCTCTCGGTGCTGGCCTTGACGTAGGTGCCGATACCGCCGTTCCACAACAGGTCCACCGGCGCCTTGAGCAAGGCATTGAGCAGTTCGGTCGGGGTCAGCTTGTCGGCCGCGATGTCGAAGCGTTCTTTCATCTGCGGCGAAATGGCGATGCTTTTGGCGCTACGCGAGAAGATACCGCCGCCTTCGGACATGATGCTGGTGTCATAGTCGGTCCAGGCCGAGCGCGGCAAGTCGAACAGGCGCTGACGCTCGACGAAGCTGGTCGCCGGGTTCGGGTTCGGATCGATGAAAATATGCATGTGGTTGAAAGCCGCAACCAGTTGCAGCTTGTCGGACATCAGCAAGCCGTTACCGAACACGTCGCCGGCCATGTCGCCGACGCCCACCACGGTGATGCTGTCTTGCTGCACATTGATGCCGCGCTCACGGAAGTGACGCTGCACGCCGACCCACGCGCCCTTGGCGGTGATGCCCATTTTCTTGTGGTCGTAACCGGCGGAACCACCGGAGGCGAATGCATCGCCCAGCCAGAAGCCGTAGTCGATGGCGATGCCATTGGCGATGTCGGAGAAGGTTGCCGTGCCTTTGTCTGCTGCGACCACCAGGTACGGGTCATCGTCGTCATGACGCACGACGTTGGCCGGCGGCACCAGGGCGCCGTCCTTGAGGTTGTCGGTGATGTCCAGCAGGCCGGAAATGAAGATGCGGTAGCAGGCGATGCCCTCGGCCGCAATCTCGTCCCGGCTGCCGCCCAATGGCAGGCGACGCGGCAGGAAGCCGCCCTTCGCGCCCACCGGCACGATGACCGAGTTCTTCACTTGCTGGGCTTTTACCAGGCCCAACACTTCGGTACGGAAGTCTTCCTCACGGTCGGACCAGCGCAGGCCGCCACGGGCGACGTTGCCAAAGCGCAGGTGCACGCCTTCGACACGCGGCGAGTAGACGAAGATTTCAAACTTCGGCACCGGTTTCGGCAGCTCGGGAATCGCGTGCGGGTTGAACTTGAAGCTGAAGTACGACTTGTTCTGGCCGTTGGCGTCGGTCTGGTAGAAGTTGGTGCGCAGGGTGGCCTTGATCAGGTCCAGGTAGCGACGCAGGATGCGGTCTTCGTTGAGCACCTGGACGTCGTCCAGCGCCGAGAGGATCGCTTGCTCCAGGCGTTGCTGCTTGTCTTCCAGGTCGTCGGCGGTGAGCTTGCGCGCCAGGTAGAAGCGGGTCTTGAACAACCGGGTCAGCTCGCGGGCGATGTCGGTGTGGTTGTTCAGGGTGCTGGCGATATAACCCAGGTCGAAGCCCAGGCGGATCTGCTTGAGGTAACGCGCGTAGGCGCGCAGCAAGGCCACATCGCGCCACGGCAGGCCGGCGGTGAGTACCAGGCGGTTGAACGCATCGTTCTCGGCGTCGCCATGCACGATGTGCACGAACGCATCCTGCAGGGTGTCGTTGAGCTGCTGGATATCCAGGTTCACGCCTTCGGCGGCGATGAACGCGAAGTCATGGATCCAGAACTCGCGGCCATTGGCATGACGCAGGCGGTAAGGGAATTCGCCCAGCACGCGCAGGCCGAGGTTTTCCAGGATCGGCAGCACGTCAGACAACGCCAGCGGGGTATCCGCATGGTAGAGCTTGCAATGCACTCGCGCTGGCCGGAGACCTGGCCCAACGGCTGATAGAAGCTCATCACCAGCGGGTTGGCTTCGGTGAGGCTAAGCAAATGCTGCATGTCGACCACGGCCGAATGCGCGGCAAAGCGCTCGCGGTAGCCTGCGGGGAAGCCTTTCGGGAAGTCCGCCAGCACGTTGGTGCCGTGGGCTTCGCCGAAGCTTTCCACCACCAGGCTGGCGTAGTCGTCCTGCCCAACTGCGC
>JAFHKH010000521.1 GCA_016937595.1 Pseudomonas cedrina subsp. fulgida
AGGAACATCCACTGCCAGCCCGCCAGGCCACCTTGGCCGGCGGCGAAGTGGTTGAGGATCCAGCCGGAGAACGGGCTGCCGAGCAATCCGGAGACCGGGATGGCCGACATGAACAGCGCCATGATCCGCCCCCGGCGGAAGGTCGGGAACCACTGCGAGAGGTACAGCACCACACCGGGGAAGAAGCCGGCCTCGGCGCGCCCGTAAACAGGCGCAGGGTGTAGAAATGCGTCGGCGTGGTGACAAACAACAGGCAGGTGGACAGCGTGCCCCAGACAATCATCATCAGCGCAATCCAGCGCCGCGGACCGAAGCGGTTCAACGCCAGGTTGCTCGGCACGCCACACAGCACATAGCCGATAAAGAAGATCCCGGCGCCGAGGCCGTAGACGGTTTCGCTGAATTTCAAGGCATCGAGCATCTGCAACTTGGCGAAGCGACGTTCACCCGGTCGAGGTAATTGAACAGATAGCAGATGAAAATGAAGGGGATCAAGCGCAAGGTAATGCGCTTATAGATGGCGTTTTTATCATCATCGTTGGCCAAGGGGGTCGCGGCGCTCTGTGACATGGCACTCTCTCTTTATTATGATTTTTCGCGATGCGAGGGTAACGTTGATCGCCCATTGAGTCTCGGCCACGCGGCAGGCCTCTGTCTTTGTGCTCGCGCACAGCGGCGCCGGCTTTGCGCTGTGCCTGTGAACAACCACGCTTTCAAGGAAACTCAAATCCCATGTTCGAGCTTGATCATGACCTGGCGCAGGATATCGTCGATCGAACCATGGCGATCCTGCCCTACAACGTCAACGTCATGGACAGCCAGGGCCTGATCCTCGGCAGCGGTGAACCTGAGCGTATCAATACCCGGCATGAAGGCGCGCAACTGGTGCTCGCCAATGGCCGCGTGGTGGAAATCGACGGCCAGACCGCCAAGCACCTCAAGGGCGTGCAACCGGGGATCAATTTGCCGCTGCTGCATGACGAGCGCCTGATCGGCGTGCTGGGCATCACCGGGGAACCGGAAGGCCTGCGCACCTACGCCGAACTGGTGCGCATGACCGCCGAAATGCTCGTCAGCCACCGCCACCAGCAGGCCGAGCAACAATGGCGGCGCCAGCGCTGTGATGACCTGCTGGCCTTGCTGCTGGCCGATACCGGTGAGTCGCTGCGCCTGGTGGACGAGGCCCGGCAACTGGGGCTCAAGCCGCAACTGGCGCGCACACCGTACCTGTTCGAGCTGGGCGCGGGGCAATCGGCGCAGGATTTAAGCGCCTGGCTGTCCGCGCGTATCCGGATAGCTGGTGTGTGAGCTCGGCGCAGTACTCACTGTTGTGGTGCCGGTCGGCGGCGGTACCGGTGGACAACCCACGGCTGCTGGAAAAACTCGAAGGCCTCGGCTGGAACATTCTGCGCGTGGCCGTCGGTGGGCAAGCGCAGGGGCTGTCCGGGCTGCGGCGCTGCTATCGAAGCGTCGCGGACTTGCTCGCCTATGGCCGCGATGTACTGCCGCAGTCGCGCCTGCTGATGCTCAACCGCTATCGCCTGCCCGTGATGCTCTGGCGTCATCGCAACGACGACGCCCTCGACGAACTGCTCAACCCGCTGCGCAAGGTGCTGGCCAAGGACGCCAACGGCCAACTGCTGGCCACGCTGCGCAGTTGGTGCGAACACGACGGGCAAAGCCAGGCGTGTGCCGATGCGCTGGGCATTCACCGCAACAGCCTGCGCTACCGCATGGAGCGCATTGCCGAGCTCAGTGGCGTCGACCCGTTGACCCTGGACGGCATGCTCGCGCTCTACCTGGGCGTACAGTTGCTGCCCCAGGCGTTGTCACAATGAACAACAAAGTGCAGGCGTACTTGTGCATCGGACCGGCGTCAGCGGCGCTGCCAACTGTCAGCATGGGTGGCATAAAAACCGGAGAAAGCCCATGAAAATCATCATCGCCCCCGACTCGTTCAAGGACAGCCTGAGCGCTGCAGGCGTCGCCCAAGCCATCGCGGCAGGCTTGGCCCAGGTCTGGCCGGACGCACAGGTAGTCCAATGCCCGATGGCGGACGGTGGTGAAGGCACCGTGGATTCGGTGCTGGCGGCGTGCAACGGCGAGTTGCGCTATCAAACGGTGCGTGGCCCGCTGGGTGCACCGGTTGCGGCGCATTGGGGCTGGTTGGCCGACAACCGCACCGCAATCATCGAAATGGCTGAAGCCAGTGGGCTGCAATTGGTGCCGCCGGGGCAACGTGATGCCTGCACAACCAGCACCTATGGCACCGGCGAACTGATCCGCGCCGCCCTGGACCTGGGGGCGCAGCGCATCATCCTGGCGATCGGCGGCAGCGCCACCAATGATGGCGGCGCGGGCGCGATGCAAGCCCTCGGCGTGCAACTGTTCGACAGCGATAACCGCAGCCTCGCACCCGGCGGCCTCGCCTTGGCCGCTCTGGCGCGCATCGACCTGGAACAGCTCGACCCCCGCGTGGCCCAGGTGCGCTTTGAAATCGCCGCCGACGTCAACAACCCGCTGTGCGGTGCCCACGGTGCCTCCGCTATTTTCGGCCCGCAAAAAGGCGCCAGTCCGGAGCACGTGCGGCCTCGAGTCGTCGCCGAGACCGGCGAGCGGTTGTTCCGCATGATGCTGCAGACCGCTTCCGGGCGACCGACCTGCAGTGAGAAAACGGCTTGGGCGATAACGAGTTTCTGCCCTGGCAGATCGGGGCGTGATGTGA
>JAFHKH010000522.1 GCA_016937595.1 Pseudomonas cedrina subsp. fulgida
GCACTGTTACCTACGATGAGCACACCCAGCTGATCGACGCGATCGAAGCACGCGACGCGGCGCTGGCGGTGAATTTGATGATGCATCACATGGATCATATCGACAGCAAGCTCAACCTCGATGAAGAAAGCGCGTCGGATGATTTGCATGCGGTGTTCTCGCATTTGTTGCAGACCAAAAAGCCGGGGCGCTCGCCTGTAAAGCTATAAACCCGATCGAAATGTGGGAGCTGGCTTGCCTGCGATAGCATCACTGCGGTTTCATTGAAATACCGAGATGCCTGTATCGCAGGCAAGCCAGCTCCCACAGAGCGTTAGGCGATTATTTTGCGCACGAGTAGCAGCAGCAGGAAGTGCGCAGGATAGAGGGCATAAGCCCAGCGCCGCATGGCCGGTGGCGAAACACTTTTGGCCTGTCGCAACAAGACCAGGCCCGCCAATGGCGCAATCAGGCAGGTCGCCAAGCCAAGCATCGCAATCAGGCTGCCGCTAGTGAGCAACACCTGCCATTGGTTGGCCGCGACGCACACCAGCCCCGGCAACAAGCTGAAATACCAAGGGCGACGGAACACCAGCAGCATCGCCAAGGGCAGCAATACACCAAAAAAACCGAACATCAGATGCGTCGAAAATACTGCGCCAACCATGCAGGCAATCAGGGCCAATCCACGATCAAAAACGGCTTTCTGCAGTGATCCTCGGGCAATCAGCAGCCCTAGCGCCAAAGTCGGCAGCACATTCAACGTATCGGCATCCTCGATAAACATTCGGTACGGTACTTCGCTGATCACACTGAACAGCAACAGCCACCCCAGATAGCGCCAGTGACCGGTCACCTGCGCATTCCTGGCGCGATGCAGGTTCGCCGCAATCGCCAGGCAAAACCACGGGAACGCCAGGCGCCCCGGTACATACAGGCCATCCAGGCTGAAACCGACATAACGCAAGTGATCCAGCACCATGCACACCAGCGCCAGCCACTTGAGCAAATCCAAAGCGCCATCACGGACATGTCGACAGGCATCGTTCCAGTACCGTGCATAATTCCCCAGTGACTTTGCATTTACAGTGCGTGCGCACCCGCGACAATCTTGGTTAAAGTGCGCACCAACATCGACCACAGGAATGGGCCATGACCGACAAGAGCCAACAATTCGCCAGTGACAACTATTCCGGCATCTGCCCGGAAGCCTGGGCCGCCATGGAACAAGCCAACCAGGGCCATCAGCGCGCCTACGGCGATGATGAATGGACCCACCGCGCCGCCGACGGTTTCCGCAACCTGTTCGAAACCGACTGCGAAGTGTTCTTCGCCTTCAACGGCACCGCCGCCAACTCCCTCGCCCTGTCATCCTTGTGCCAGAGCTACCATAGCGTGATTTGCTCGGAAACCGCCCACGTCGAAACCGACGAATGCGGCGCGCCGGAGTTTTTCTCCAACGGTTCCAAGCTGCTCACCGCCCGTACCGAAAACGGCAAGTTGACCCCGGAATCGATCCGCGAGATCGCCCTCAAGCGCCAGGACATCCACTACCCCAAGCCGCGCGTGGTCACCCTCACCCAGGCCACTGAAGTGGGCAGCGTGTACACCCCGCAGGAAATCCGCGCCATCAGCGCCACCTGCAAGGAACTGGGCCTGAACCTGCACATGGACGGCGCGCGCTTCTCCAACGCCTGCGCGTTCCTCGGCTGTTCGCCGGCCGACCTGACCTGGAAGGCGGGTGTTGACGTGCTGTGCTTCGGCGGCACCAAGAATGGCATGGCCGTGGGCGAAGCGATCCTGTTCTTCAATCACAAGCTGGCCGAAGACTTCGACTACCGCTGCAAACAGGCCGGCCAGTTGGCCTCGAAAATGCGCTTCCTCTCCGCCCCCTGGGTCGGCCTGCTGGAAAACGACGCCTGGCTCAAACACGCGCGCCACGCCAACCACTGCGCGCAACTGCTGAGCAGCCTGGTGGCGGATATTCCCGGCGTTGAGTTGATGTTCCCGGTGCAAGCCAACGGCGTGTTCCTGCAACTGTCGGAACCGGCCATCGCGGCACTGACCGCCAAGGGCTGGCGTTTCTACACCTTTATCGGCAAAGGCGGCGCGCGCTTCATGTGTGCGTGGGATACCGAGGAAGAGCGCGTAAGAGAATTGGCGGCGGACATTCGGAAAGTGATGGAAGCCTGATACAACGGGCTTTTCAGCGTGATTTCAGAGACTGTTTGTACGTATTTCCGAGAGTATCTATCTACCCCCTGCGTTGTATAGGATCTCCCCACCCCGAACAGACGGACGCGTTTTTCGGGGCCGACTGCTACCGAATGTTCGGTTGGAAATGGAAATCCCGCAGAGGGCTACATCATGGAAAATCAATGCTACACCACCAGCTCGCAACACGAAGTGGACGCCAACGCCACACTCGTCAGCCTCGACGACCTCAGGAAACTGGCGAACGTTGGTGACACCATCGTCGAGCCTTCAAGAACCTTTACCGTCACCGGAAAAGAGTTCGAAATGACAGCCTCGGGCGAACGCTACGTCGTCAACCTGTTCGTTCGTTAACCTCTACTGATCGTTCCCACGCCGATCGTTCCCACGC
>JAFHKH010000523.1 GCA_016937595.1 Pseudomonas cedrina subsp. fulgida
CAAGCTCCCTCGCCACAGAGAGAGTAGTCAGCCGTAGCAAGTTGTGTCGATAGCGATGCAGCGTGATGACAAAGTTACAGCCGTTACTCACCCTTGGCCTTGCAGCCAGGCCCGCCAGCCACCCCACTCGCTGATATCGGCCGCACCTTCCAGGCCATAGCCTTCGCAAATAAAGCCGGTTTCCCAACGACCGTCCCGCAGCTCTACCTTGCCCAACCCCAGAGGCGCGGGAATGCCATTCAGAAAGGAGCCCAGTTCCGCGCTCGGCAGTTGCCAGACCTCGACCGCGATCTCAACGCCACCCGTTGCCACACGCACCATGCCCGGCCGCTTCACCGGCCGCCCGCAAGCGCGTACAGCCGATACTTCGGCGAGCTTGACGTGGCTTCCAGCAGAGTGGCGCCACGTTGCCTGAGCTGCCAGTTGAGCGCCAGGCCGTCGAGATGGGCGCCGCACACCACCACGCGGGTCTGATCGTGGCGAGCGGCGTTGTCCGGTGTGTTGCCGGCCTGGTAGGCATTGGCAAGGCTCAGCAGATACTGATCCGTGAACGGTCGGCCAAATAGCGTTATGCCCCAAGGCAAACCGTTGGCCATGCGGCCGCTCGGTACGGCTACGGCGGCGTAGTCGAGCAGGTTCATGAAGTTGGTGTAGTACCCGAGCTCCGAATTGCGCAACACCGGCTCTGCCGCGAGCTCTGCCAGCGTCACTGGGCGGCCTATGGTCGGCGTCAGCACGCAGTCGAGGCTCGCCATCACGTGGTCACACTCGGCCTTCAGCGCTTGCAGGCAATAGTGAGCGCGGAAGGTCTCGACGCCGGTCACGGCCGGGCCTTTGGCGAGAACGGCGTGGATCACCGGCAGCACAGCCGCAGGCTGGGTGCGCGCCAGCTCGCCTACCACGCTATAGCGTTCAGCCACCCAAGGGCCTTCGTACAGCAACCGCGCCGCTTCCAGGAACGGTGAGAGGTCCACAGCCACCGGCGTGCCGCCCATTGCTTGCAAACGCTCCACGGCTGCGTCGAACAGGCCTGGGCCTTCAGGGCAGCCAAAGAACTGGAGGTCTTGCGCACGCGGTACACCGAACCGGAACGCGTTGACATGGCCGAACGCAGTTGCGTCGTTCCAGCCGGGGTTGGCGCGACTGTATTCGTCCCTGGGATCACGCGCTGCAATCAGCGCCAGCAGGCGGCTGGCTTCCGCGGCAGTCGCCGTGAACGTCGTGACGCAATCCAATGTGCGGCAGGCGGGGACAACACCGGCTGTCGAAATCAGGCCTTTGGTTGCCTTCAGGCCCACCAGGTTGTTCAGTGCCGCCGGGACGCGCCCGGACCCTGCGGTATCGGTGCCCAGTGCAAAACTGGCCAGGCCCAGTGCGACGGTCAGCGGCGAGCCGGCGCTCGAGCCTCCGGAGGGATACTCGCGCAGGACACTGTTGGTGCAGGCGCCATAGGGCGAGCGCGTGCCATTGAGGCCCGTGGCGAACTGGTCGAGGTTGGTCTTGCCCAGTGGTACCGCGCCAAGCTCGATCAGGCGCTGAACGACTGTCGACGAACGTGCGGGCGTATAGGCATAAGCGGGGCAGGCCGCAGTCGTTGGGATACCTGCCAGGTCAATGTTGTCCTTGATCGCGAATGGAACGCCGTACAGCGGCAGGTCATCAATGTGACGGGCCTCAAGGGCGGCCAGGTAAGGCTCCAGTTCTTCGATGCTGAGCAGATGGATGAACATGTTGTAATCAGGGTTCAGTGCCTGTGCCTGCTCGCGCAACGCCAGGATGAGGCTGCGCGGGGAGGCCTGGCCACTCAGGTAACGCGCTCTCAATACCTCAAGTCTCAGGGTGTCTTTCATGGGTTTTCTCCTTTGGCGATCACCGGTTCCAGAACCATGACGCGTTGCCCCGCGCGTATCGCGCTGCCCGGTTCCACCAACACCTGGCGGACGATACCGGCGCAGGGGGCAAGCACCGGGATTTCCATCTTCATCGATTCGAGTACCACCAACGCCGTCCCAGCAGCGACCTGATCGCCGATGCTGACCTGGACTTGCCACAGGTTGCCGGCGATGGGGCTTTCGACGCCTGTCTGGCCGGGCGGCAAAACGGCTTCTTCGGTGGCCTGCGCCACGGCTTCGTTGCTGTCGAAATGCGCCTGGCCGCTGTCGATCCAGCGTTGTCTTTCCGCCGCGAAGGCGGTTTGCTGCTGGTCTCGGAATGACTGGATGCTATCGGCTTGCTTCGTCAGGAAGTCCTGATAATCGGCCAGTCGCAGTTGACTCTGCTCGATCTGCAAGTCAAATCGGCCCAGAGGGAAGTCGCGGCGGATGCGGGTCAGCTCCTCGGCGCTGACCGGGTAGAAGCGAATCTGGTCAAAGAAGCGAAGCAGCCAGGGTTTACCGGAAAACGCCGCGACCTCCCGGTAGCGGTTCCACATCTGCAGCGTGCGGCCCACAAACTGGTAGCCCCCCGGGCCTTCCATGCCATACACACAGAGGTACGCGCCGCCGATGCCAACCGAGTTTTCGGCTGTCCAGGTGCGTGCCGGGTTGTACTTTGTCGTGACCAGCCGGTGGCGAGGATCCAGCGGAGTCGCCACTGGAGCGCCCAGGTAGACGTCGCCCAGGCCCATCACCAGATAGCTGGCCTCGAATACCGTGCGTTGTACCTCGTCCAGATTGGGCAGGTCATTGATACGACGGATGAATTCCAGGTTGCTCGGACACCACGGCGCATCCTTGCGCACGGTGGTCATGTACTTGTCGATCGCCAGTTGGCACGCGGGGTCGTCCCACGACAGCGGCAAATGCACGATGCGCGAAGGCACCTGCACGTCGCTGGCGGCGCACACGGCGTCCCACTCGCCTGCAACCGTTTCAAGCAATGATTGCAGGGGCAGCGCTTCCGGCTGATAGTGGACTTGCAGCGAGCGGATGCCCGGCGTCAGGTCGATCACCCCGGCCAACTGCTTGCCTTGCAGCGCCTGCATCAAGGCATGCCCGCGAAAGCGCAGCACCAGGTCAAGCTCGGGCGCGCCGATTTCCAGCAGCAGGTGGGTATCACCGGCGACACGTGCCACCAGGCGGGTGTCATCGTGACCGATATCCAGAACAATCGGGGAGTGCAGAGCGAGGCCCTCAATGGGCTCGGCCACCGTCTGCTCGGCCAGCAAGGGCGCGGTAGCAAGCTGACGGGCGCGGGCAAGCGTGCACGGGACGAAGCGAATCCTGTCGCCGGCTTTAAGCTGACCCAATTGCCAAAGGTCTGCCTCGATCACGGTCACCGGGCAGACGAAACCGCCCAGGCTTGGCCCGTCCGGCCCGAGGATCACGGGCATATCGCCAGTGAAATCCACGGCACCGATGGCGTAGGGATTGTCATGGATATTGGAGGGGTGAAGCCCGGCTTCGCCACCGTCGGCACGTACCCACTCGGGTTTTGGCCCGATGAGCCGGACACCGGTACGGCTGGAGTTGAAGTGCACTTCCCAGTCGGTGGAAAAGAACCTGGCGATGTAGTTCTCGGTGAAGTATTCCGGTGCGCCATGTGGGCCGTAGATCACCCTGACATGGCGAAGCGCACCGAGTGAGGGCTGTGCGCAAAGCACGCGCCCACCGTTTTATCGGCCAGCGGCGGCAGGTGCAGCACATCGCCTGCACGCAGCGCTCGGCCGGCGTGGCCGCCGAATTGACCCAGGGTGAAGGTACTTTTACTGCCCAGATAGTCCGGCACTTGAATGCCGCCACGCACGCAGAGGTAACTGCGTGCGCCGGCGCCGGTTATCGTGCCCAGGCTCAGGAGTGAACCGGCCTTGATCAGCATCACCGTATTCATGGCGACATCCGCGCCATCCAGGGTCACAGGCACGACCGCACCGGTCACCGCCACGGCCGCATCGGTATTGAACCGCAGGACGGGACCGCTCATGGTGATCTCCAGTCCGGCGGCACCCTGCGGGTTACCCAGGAGTTGGTTGCCCAGGCGCAGCGCTCGGCTATCCATCGGGCCCGAAGGCGGTACGCCAACAGCCCAGTAGCCCAAGCGTCCCGGATAGTCCTGGACGCTGGTCTGGGTGCCGCCACTCAGTACTTCAACGGTGTCGGCCCGGTAAATCAGCCCCTCAAGGCAGCGAGTCCAGGGGTGGCCGCTGGTGAACGGTCGATCGCGCAGGATTTGACGCAAGTAATCACGGTTGGTCTCCACCCCGTAGAGTTGAGTCTCGCCGAGCACCTCGAGCAGTTGCAGACGCGCGGCTTCCCGGTCGGGCGCCCAGGTGATGACCTTGGCAAGCATTGGGTCGAAGTAGGGCGCAATTTCACACCCGGCGTCCACCCAGGTGTCGATGCGCAGCGCTTTGCCATCAGCCTGCGGGAAGTGGACAGCGGTCAGCAGGCCTGGGCTTGGCTGGAAATCCTTGCCCGGATCTTCGGCGTAAAGCCGGGCCTGTATCGCGTGACCCGCAGGCTTGAGTTGTGCGCCCAGCTCGCGCAGCGGCGGCAAGTCGCCCGCGGCCAACTGGATCATCCAGCGCACCAGGTCGACGCCCCAGACCTGTTCAGTCACGCCGTGCTCGACCTGCAGGCGTGTATTCACTTCCAGGAAGTAGAAGCGCCGATCATCGCTGTCGAACACGAACTCGACGGTACCGGCGCTGCGGTAGTCAACGGCTTTGGCGAGTTTGATCGCGGCGGCGCAAAGCGCTTCGGCCATGCCTTGCGGGAGGTTGGGGGCGGGGGTTTCCTCCAGCACCTTCTGGTTGCGTCGTTGCACCGAACAATCGCGCACGCCCAGGGCCAACACCTCGCCGGCGCCGTCGCCAAACACCTGGACTTCAAGGTGACGCGCGCGTTGTATGTACTTCTCGATGAACACGCCAGCGTCGCTGAAATTGTTCTGGCCCAGGCGCTTGACTGTCTCAAACGCCTCGCTCAGCTCATCCGCCGAACGGCAGACACGCATGCCGATGCCACCACCACCGGCGGTGCTTTTGAGCATGATCGGGTAGCCGACCCGCGTTGCCGCCTGCAAGGCGTCCTCGACGCTGTCCAGCAGGTCTGTGCCTTCCAGCAGCGGCACGCCTTGCTCACGGGCGAGGGCACGGGCAGTGTGCTTGAGCCCGAACACTCGCAGTTGCTCTGGCGTCGGCCCGACAAACGCAATGCCGGACGCTTCGCAGGCTTCGGCAAACGCAGCGTTTTCGGAAAGGAAACCGTAGCCAGGATGGATGGCCTGGGCGCCGCTGGCTTTGGCCGCGGCCAGGATTTTGTCCACCGCCAGATAGGTGCCTGCTGCAGCGCCGTCACCCAGGCTCAGCGCCTGGTCGGCCTCCAGGATATGACGGCTGGCGACGTCGGCTTCCGAGTAGACGGCAATGCCTTTGACGTCAAGCTCGCGCAGGGTGCGCAAAATACGGCAGGCGATAGCGCCACGGTTAGCGATTAACAAGGTGTCGAACATGGGTGTCCCTCAAGGCTGCGTGTGTGCGCCTCAACTGGGTTGCGGGTCGTCCCGCAGTTTTTCGAAAGGTCTCGGGGCCGTCCCCAGGCAGCGCTCAGTCAGGCTTGCGGGCTTTGGCGCAAGGTTCGTTGCGCGGTCGAACCTGGGCCGCGCGGCTTTGGCAGAGCATGAACAGCCAGGCTCTCACGGTGCACAGCCGAATCTTCAGGCCCATATCAATAACTCCGCCGGCGTCGGGTTATAGCCATTGCACGGGTTGTTCAATTGAGGGCAGTTGGAAATCAGCACGATCACGTCCATCTCGGCGCGCAGTTGCACGTATTTGCCCGGTGCGGAAATCCCGTCCTCGAAGGTCAGGCCACCGTCTGGCGTCACCGGCACGTTCATGAAGAAGTTGATGTTGGGGCTGATGTCGCGTTTGCCCAGGCGGCCATCGTGGCAGCAGGCGCGCAAGTAGTTGTCTCGGCAACTGTGCATATGGCGCTTGTCGAGTGCGTAGCGCACGGTGTTGCTTTCCTGCGCGCACGCGCCACCGAGGGTGTCATGACGGCCACAGTTGTCTTCAAGAAGGGTCAGCAGCGGCCGGCCGAGGTTAGAATAGAGCACGCTGCCAACACCGAGGTAAACGTTGTTTTGCCGCCGAAGCGTGCGCTGCACGTCGTAACGTTCACGTGGATTGGCGGCACTGTAGAACAGCGTATCGATCGCCTGGTTACCTTCCAGGTCCAGGATCCGGAGGGTTTGCCCCGCCTTGACTTCAGTCAGCCAGGGTTCGCCGGCTGGAATCGTGGCTCGATAAAGGGCGGCGTCTGGATGCAGATCAGCTGTCATGGAATAGTCCTCAGGCGAACAGGCGTTCAGTGTTGGCGAATCCGCGCTCGTTCTCCGCGCGCGACGTGCGGCAATGCTCGGCGACACTGGCGTGCGCCTGCATGAAGGTCAGTTGAACGGGTTTGGGCGCATACGCGGCAGCGGGGTCCATCGGGTGCTGCAAGGCGGTGATGACAAACAGCGTGTCCATCGGCGCGTAGAGTTCAATGCAATCGCCAGCCCCGGAGTTGCCCTGGGCAAAACTCAGCCCACCGTCGTCATCCACGTCGATGCGGCTGAACAGGTTTAACACCATGGACAAGTCGGTCAGCCCCAAGCCCCATTTGCCCATCTCGACCAGCAGGTTGTCGGCGCCGTTGCGGAAGAAGCCATTGCGCAATTCCTGATAGCGGCCTTGACCGTACTTTTCCTCGACCTCGGCCGCGCATAGCACGCCGCCGATGCTGTCGCTCCACCCGCAGGTATCCCGCGTGATCGCGGCCAGTACACGGCCCATGTCCGAGTACAGGCAGTGGCCCGCGGTCAGCTTGGCCGTGTGTTGGGCCTTGAGGCTGTCGGGCAGGTTCAGGCGCTCGCTTTTTTCGTTGGCGTTGAACAGCATGAGGCTGACATTGGCCCCGCCTTCAAGGTCGGTCAGGCGCAGCAATTGGCCGCGCTTGAGCACGAAGGACAGATGGCCGCCACCGGGTAGCCGTTCTTCGGAAAAAACGTTGGATGCATTCATGGGATTCTCCCCAAGTCAGTTAATGAGAGCCTGGCAGCGCCGAGGCAAGGGGCCGCTGTGCCTCGCTGCGCCTGGCGTTCAGCGGCAGGTCGTAGGTGATGCGGGCGCCATAGGCGTTGGGCGCGTGCGGGTCAACGCGCACCTTGTCGAACACCATCAGGCGGGTGCCCAGGCTGAACCCCTCACTCAGGTCATGCGTGACCATGAAGACGGTCAGCCGGGTTTCACGCCAAAGGTCCAGCAGCAATGCATGCATGTCCTTGCGGATGCCGGGGTCCAATGCACCGAACGGTTCGTCCAGCAACAGCACCCGCGGTTTCATGATCAACGCCTGGGCGATGGCCAGGCGTTGCTGCATCCCCCCGGACAATTGCGACGGGTATTTATCCAGCGCCTGGCCCAGCCCGACTTTGCAGAGCAGTTGCGCGGCCTGCTCTCGAGCGAGCCGTTTACGCTGCCCGAACAGGCGCCCTGTCAAGGCGGCATTGGGCAGTTCCAGCCCAAGCACGACGTTGTCCAGCACACTCAGGTGCGGGAACACGGAGTAGCGTTGGAACACCACGCCTCGGCTGGGATCCGGTTCGGCGGCCAATGGTCGACCGTCCAGCAGGATCTCGCCTTTGCTGGCTCTTTCCTGCCCCAGCAGCAGGCGCAGGAAAGTCGATTTTCCACAGCCCGAGGTGCCGACCAGGGTGCAGAATTCGCCTTCGGCAATGCTCAGGTTCAGGCCTTCCAGCACCACGTGATCGCCGTATCGCTGCCACACGTTGTTGACTTGAATGAAGCTCACGGGCGCGCCCCCTCGTACCATGGGAACGCGCGGCGCGTGAGGGCCTTGAGCCCCCAGTCCATCAGCCAGGCCAAGAAGGTGATCCACACGACATAGGGCAGGATGACGTCCATGGCCAGATAACGGCGCACCAGAAAAATCCGGTATCCGAGGCCATCTTCCGAGGCAATGGCCTCGGCAGCGATCAGGAACAGCCAGGCTGAGCCCAGCACCAGGCGAAGGGCGATGAGCAGGCGCGGAAGCAATTGCGGCAATACGACCCGCAGGATCAGCGTCCAGGTCGACGAACCCAGGGTCTGGGCCTTGATAAGCAGTTCCAGCGGTATTTCCCGCGCCCGTTGTTCGAGGTCCCGCGCCAGGATCGGCGTGATGCCGATCACGATCAGCATGACCTTGGACAGCTCGCCAAGGCCAAAGACAATGAACAGGATCGGCAGGATCGCCAGGGGCGGCACCATTGAAAGCACCACCAGCAGCGGCGACAACGGCGCACCGAACAGCGGTAATGTACCCGCTGCAATTCCCAGGCACAGCCCCACCAGCGCGCTTACCCCCAGGCCAATCGCCAGGCGCCGGAGGCTGGACGCGCTGTCTTGCCAGAGCAGGTACCCGCCGCTGCGTTTGTCCTCGGTAAAGGCCATGCGCTTGACCGCATCGCTCATTTGCACCGCACTGGGTAACAGCTTGTCATTGGGGTTTTGCGCCAGCCGTTGTGCTGATCCCAGGAAATAGGCGCCCAACAACAATACGAACGGAAGGATCACCAGAAGCAATCGCATCGGGCGATCAGGGTGACGGTTAATCAGTTGCATGGGACGCCCTCCAGGTCACAGCTTGCCGTCGACGGCCATCTGCACGTAGCTGGGGTCGAAGCGCAATTTGATATTGCGCTTGTCTCCCAGCACGATGTCTTGAGCGAAGCTCATGCCCACGGCGTTGCTGTCTTTTGCCCCTTCGCCGAGCAGGCCGTGGGCGAAGGAAAACTCCGCCACCTTGGCCATGGTCTTGGGCAATTCGGGGCTCTTTGCAAAGTCCAGTGTGTCCTGGGCGGTGTAGAAGAGCTGGGTGGTTGCCAACTGCGCTTTGAAACCGGCCAGGTCAGTGCCGGAGGCGTGGGCCATATGCTCGAGCGCCGCTTCACCCGCCGGGGTTTTGCTGCCCATCAGTGCCATCACTTCAAACCATGCGCCGGTCAGCACCTTGCCCAAGGCAGGGTTGTCTTTCAGCGTTTGGGTGTTGACGACCATCATGTCCAGGATTTCGCCCGGAATTCTGCTGGAGTTGAAAACCTCGGTCACACCTGGTTTGGCCTTGATGTCGGCAAGCATGGGGTTCCAGGTGGTGACCGCCTGCACGTCGTCGGTGTTGAATGCCGCCGAGATATCCGCATCCGAGGTATTGACCACCTTCAGGTCTTTTTCACGCAGGTTGACAGTGTCCAAGGCACGGGCCAGCAGGTAATGGGAGACCGACAGCTCGACGAGGTTGACGTTCATGCCCTTGAGGTCAGCCACGGTTTTGCCGGTGCCCTTGATGACGATGCCGTCATTGCCGTTAGAGAAGTCGCTGACGATCAGTGCCGTGCTGTCGACGCCACCCGCCGCAGGGATAGTCAAGGCATCCATGTTGGTCATGGTGCAACCATCGAACTGGCCGGCGGTGTACTGATTGATCGACTCGACGTAGTCGTTGAGCTGGGTGACCTTGACGTGAATACCGTATTTTTTGGCCCACTTGTCGACGACGCCCTGGGCCTGCGCGTATTCCCAGGGCATCCAGCCCGCATAGATTGTCCAGCACACATTGAAATCCGTCTTCGCGGCAGCGTGGGAAGACGTGCTTGTCAACAGCGCGAGACCGGCAGCGAAACAGGCGCAGAGCAGAGGATTACGCATAGTAGGACTCCAGTTGAGAGTGAACGGGCAAGGAGCAGCGCAACACCTGTGCAAACAGGTGGTCTGTCTCCCGGGCTTTTATCCCGCCGTGTAACCTCGACTGGAGGTCGTCGGCTCTCGGTCCAGCCATTCACTTTTCAGCGAACCGGAACCCTAGCCAACCATTTTCGAATTGTGGTGCACTCAGCCTTGGCTGCTCCTGCACACAGATACCAAAGCGAGAAGCATGCCAACCCTTGCCTGGCGATCGGATCTGCCTGATACACAAGGCATAGTGCGGCCATTCAGGCATCGAACGCGGTTTTGCATGGAGTCTCGACAGCTCATCAACGCATCCGCTTTGCACTGTATTGGCGCCGACTTGCCCTGCTTCAGGGCAAGTCGCAGCGCGACGTGATGTCAGGGTGAAACGTTGCGGCTGTGGCGGTAGTCGCTGACCGCTTCATACACCGCCTTGCGCAAGCGGTTGATGCCTCCGATAGGGCGATGCTCCGCCACGCCGAACCAGGGGTTGAACGATTGGTTGTCGCATGCCAGGTTCTGCTCGGGCGTGTCGAAATCCTGTGCCGGGATATGCACCTTGGCCACGGTTTCATAGGGCGCGTCGCTCTCTTTCCACTCGATGCTGGTGTCTTCGATCGGCATGAATTTCTGCGGGTTCTGGCGCTGGATCTGCAGCACGAAACACGCCGGTACGCGGTCGGTGGACAATTGCTGGCTCAAGGCGCCGCGCAGGAAGTTCGGCAAGTCCTGGTTTTGCTTGGGCAGTTGATAGTCCGGGCAACTCTGCGGGTCGGGGGCGACGCGGAACTTGGCGTTGGCGGCGCCGAACTTGTAGGGCGAGACCGAAAAGTACGTCGTCTGCGTCGGGCTGGCCGGTGCGGGCGCCAGGGTCGCCAGGGCGATGAACAAGTGGCGCACTTGCCAACTGCGTGGGTCGACCTTGGGGAAGAACGCCAGCACTTTCTTGCCATCCGCTTGCGCGCCGATGTTCTGTGCATACTCCGCCACATCGCTGACAAAGAAGTTCGGGTGGCTGAACATCACGAAGTCCTGCTCCGTGCGGGTTTGCTGGTCGGCCAGCAATTGTTTGCCCGGCACGTCCAGCAGCTTGAGCGCCATGCCGCGTGCGTCACGGATGCTGTCGAACTGCGGGTAGGCATTGCCGTTGGACAAACGTATCAGCGCCTGCCAGGTCTTGCCCGGCTCGGCGAACACGCCCTGGCGCAGCGCCGGGTCGAGGTCGGCCAGCACGCTGACGTCGGCTTTCACGCAACCGTGGGCCTTGGCGTGGGCGTCGCGCAGGTAGCGCGTGCCCTCGCGATGCTGGTCGACGATGCGCACCGCTGTCTGGATGATGCCTTGGGTCATTGCCGCTTCACCCGGCGGTACCTGCTCATTGGGCGACACCGGCCGCTGTGCTGCCAGGCGTACCAGGCGGTCGCCGCCAGCCAGATGAGCAGGCCGAGACCTATCAGCCATAGCAAGCTCTTGCCAAGCAACGCGCCGAGGCGCAGCCAGAGGCGGGCGAGCAGGGAAGGTCGGTCGTATCGGGATCGGATAATCATGGCAGTTGTTGCTCCAGCGGGCCGCCCAGCACTTTGAGGTATTCCAGCAGCGCCCAGCGTTCCTGTGGCTCCAGGCCACGGCCGATGACGCCATTGCCACGCTTGCCGGCACGGAATTCGTGGCCGCTGTTGTGGTTGCCGGTGATGGTGGTGTCCTACAAGGATCGCGAAGAAGACCGACGCCGTGGACTGGACGCCGGCGCCGATTACTATTTAGCCAAAGCCAGTTTTCACGATGACGCCCTGCTGGACGCCGTCGTGGAGCTGATCGGAGGCGCGCGGGCATGAGGATTGCAATCGTCAATGACATGCCCCTGGCCGTGGAAGCCTTGCGCCGCGCCTTGAGCTTCGAGCCGGCGCACCAGGTGGTGTGGGTGGCCAGCAACGGCCTGGAAGCGGTGCGGCGCTGCGCCGAACTCACCCCGGACCTGATCCTGATGGACCTGATCATGCCGGTGATGGATGGCGTTGAAGCCACGCGGCAGATCATGGCCGAGACCCCCTGCGCCATCGTGATTGTGACGGTCGACCGCCAAGCCAATGTCAGCCGCGTGTTCGAAGCCATGGGCCACGGCGCCCTGGACGTGGTGGACACGCCGCCCCTGGGCGTCGGCAACCCCAAGGACGCAGCGGCGCCGCTGCTGCGCAAGATCCTCAATATCGGCTGGTTGATCGGCCAGCGCGGCAGCCGCGTGCGGGCTGAAAGCGTTGCGCCGCGCAGCACCGGTATGCGTCAGAGCCTGGTGGCCATCGGTTCCTCGGCAGGTGGCCCGGCCGCCCTGGAAACCCTGCTCAAGGGCTTGCCCCGTGACTTTCCGGCCGCCATTGTGCTGGTGCAGCATGTGGACCAGGTGTTCGCCGCCGGCATGGCCGAGTGGCTGAGCAGCGCCTCGGGCCTGCCGGTGCGCCTGGCCCGCGAAGGCGAGCCGCCGCAAAGTGGCGTGGTGCTGCTGGCCGGCACCAATCACCACATTCGTCTATTGAAGAATGGCACGCTAGCCTATACCGCAGAGCCGGTGAACGAGATCTACCGGCCTTCGATCGATGTTTTTTTCGAAAGCGTGGCCAGCCATTGGAATGGCGATGCCGTCGGCGTGCTGTTGACCGGCATGGGGCGTGACGGGGCCCAGGGCCTCAAGTTATTGCGTGAACAAGGTTATTTGACCATCGCCCAGGATCAGCAAAGCTCGGCGGTGTACGGCATGCCCAAAGCGGCGGCGGCAATTGATGCCGCTGTTGAAATTTGCCCACTGGACAGGATTGCGCCCCGATTGCAGGAGGTGTTTGCAACATGATCACTACCCTGCGCAGTGCTGGCCAGCAGGAAGTAATTCAGGTGACTGCACATGAATGATTTACAGATCGACGACATCAAGACCGACGAAAACGCCGCCATGGTGTTGCTGGTCGACGACCAGGCCATGATCGGCGAAGCCGTGCGGCGTGGCCTGGCCCATGAAGAAAATATCGATTTTCACTTTTGCGCCGACCCGCACCAGGCGATAGCCCAGGCGATCCGCATCAAGCCCACCGTTATCCTGCAAGACCTGGTGATGCCCGGCCTTGACGGCCTGACCCTGGTGCGCGAGTACCGCAACCACCCGGCGACCGCGAATATCCCGATTATCGTGCTGTCCACCAAGGAAGACCCGCTGATCAAGAGCGCGGCCTTTGCGGCCGGGGCCAACGATTACCTGGTCAAGCTGCCGGACAATATCGAACTGGTGGCGCGCATCCGCTATCACTCGCGCTCCTACATGACCCTGCTGCAACGGGATGCGGCTTATCGCGCGTTGCGGGTCAGCCAGCAGCAACTGCTGGACACCAATCTGGTGCTGCAACGGCTGATGAACTCCGACGGGCTCACCGGGTTGTCCAACCGTCGCCACTTCGACGAATACCTGGAACTGGAATGGCGCCGCGCCATGCGCGACCAGACCCAGTTGTCATTGCTGATGATCGACGTGGACTTCTTCAAGACCTACAACGACAGCTTTGGCCATGTCGAGGGCGACGAAGCCTTGCGCAAGTCGCCAACACCATCCGCGAAGCCAGCAGCCGTCCTTCCGACCTGCCGGCGCGCTATGGCGGCGAAGAGTTTGCCCTGGTGCTGCCCAACACCTCGCCGGGCGGCGCGCGGCTGGTGGCCGAGAAACTGCGCATGGCGGTGGCGGCGCTGAAAATCCCGCACATCGCCCCGGCCGAGGGTGCCAGCCTGACCATCAGCATTGGCTTGTCGACGATGACCCCGGTGCAGGGCACCGATTGCCGGCAGTTGATCATGGCGGCGGACAAGGGGTTGTACACGGCCAAGCATAATGGGCGTAATCAGGTCGGGATCGAGTAATCCAGAACAACACCGAAGCCCTGTGGAGTGCTTCTGCGA
>JAFHKH010000524.1 GCA_016937595.1 Pseudomonas cedrina subsp. fulgida
GCTTCGATCTCGCCCGTTTCCACACGGAACCCACGTATCTTGACTTGATGGTCGATGCGACCGACGTACTCCAGCGCACCCAACGCGTTGTAACGGGCCAGGTCGCCGCTGCGATACAGCCTTGCCCCCGGCACGCTCGAAAACGGGTCCGGCAGGAAACGCTCCGCGGTCAACGCCGGACGGTCGAAGTAGCCTTGGGCAAGGCCCTGCTCGGCACCGATACACAACTCGCCGACGCCATCGACGGCCAGCAGTTCGAAACCGCTGTCGAGCACATACAACGAACGCCCCTTGATCGCCCGGCCAATCGGCACGCCAAACGCATCGCTGGCATCGGCCAAGCGGCAGTCGTGCACGCTGGACACCACGGTGGCCTCGGTGGGCCCATAGGTGTTGACCAGGCGCACACCGCCCAAGCCGGCGGCGAACCAGGCGCGCAATCCTTGCACCGACATCGCCTCGCCCCCCACATGCACTTGGCGCAGGCTGCCCAGCGTACGCTGGTCGACGGCGCATTCCTTGGCCAGCAAATACCAGTAGGCAGCGGGCAAATCCGCCAGCGTCACGCCTTGCTCGACGATGTGCCGGGACAGTTGCCCGGCGTCCCACAATTCATCGCCGCGCATGATCAATGCGGCGCCCACACACAGTGGCGGGAAGCATTGTTCGACGAAGCCATCGAAGCTGAAGGTCGCGAACAGCAGCACGCGATCCGCAGCGCTCAACCGGCTGTAGGCCTCGGCGCTGTCACAGAACTGGCCGAGGGCAGCATGGTCGATGGCCACGCCCTTGGGCAGCCCGGTTGAACCGGAGGTGTAGATCACATAGGCCAGGTCGGCAGTGGCGGCGTGGTTGGGTGGATTGGTTGACGGGTAGCCTCCCAGCTCTGCGCCGGACGCCATGAAGTCCACGCGCTTGAGCCCGCGGGGCAGCGCCAGCTCGACAGCAGCCCGGTTTCGCTGAGCAGCAGATGCAGGCGGCTGTCCGTCAGCATGAAGTTCAGGCGTTCGGCAGGATAGTTCGGGTCCAGTGGCACATAGGCGGCGCCGCTTTTGAGCACTGCCAGCAGGCTGACAATCAACTGCGGGCCGCGTCGGGCCGCCAGGCCCACGCGCTGGCCTGGACCAACGCCCTGCTCCAGCAGGCGATGGGCAAGACGGTTGGCCTGCTCATTGAGCTGCGCGTAGCTCAAGCACGTAGCGCCCGCCTGCACCGCCAGCGCGTCAGGCGTGGCGGCGGCCTGGGCCGCAATGCGTTCGTGCACGCGAAGACGATGCTGGCCGGTACTGGGCGACTGACTGAGGGCGAGCATGTCGCGCCGCGCAGCTTCATCAAACAGGCACAGGTTGCCCAGGGGCGCTGGGCATTGGTGAGCATTTGCGCCAGCAGGTGGTGCAGATTGCCGCTCAGTCGAGCGATCTGTTGAGCGCTGAAATGCGCCTGATCGTAGCCGAATTCGAGGCGCAGGCTGGCGCCCAACTCGATGCCCAGGGTCAGTGGATAATGGGTCTGTTCGTGGTTGCGCAGGCGGTCGAACCTCAAGCCCGCGGGCGCGCCTTGTTTCAAGGCTTCGGCCACGGGGAAGTTTTCGAATACCAGCAAGGTGTCGAACAGTGCATTTCCCTGCTGTCCCGCCCAGCCCTGGATGTCATAGAGCGGCACATGCTCGTGATCACGCAGGCTCAGGTTGAGGGCTTGCAGCGCCTCCAGCCAGGCGGCAACCGACAGCGCCGGCGAGGCCGCGCTGACGATGGGCAGCGTATTGATAAACAGGCCCAGTTGCTGCTCGATGCCCGGCAAAGATGCCGAGCGCCCCGCGACGGTGGCACCGAAGACCACGCAGTCCTGCCCGGTATAGCGTTGCAGCAACAGACTCCAGGCCCCTTGAAGCACCGTGTTGAGCGTGACTTTCTGGCAACGGGCAAACTCGCCGAGGGCACGCGTGAAATCGTCGCCCAGCACCACCCGATGGTCAGCCATCCCTTGGCCTTCGGCCGGTACCCGCAGTGCCTGCGCCAGCAAGGTTGGCGCTTGCAACGGTGCCAAGGTGGTCTTCCAGAATTCCTCGCCTGACGCTTGCTGTTGCAGCCAACCCAGGTAGTCGCGGAACTGCCCCAGCGGCGCCGGTACGGTTTGCCCGGCATAGTGAGCAATGACTTCGCTCAGCAACTGCGCATTGCTCCAGCCGTCCATGAGAACGTGATGGCTGGTGAAGATCAGGTGCCAGGTGCTGCCGGCACCGCGCACCAGCATCAGGCGAAACAACGGCGCCGTATTCAGCGCGAAACCTTTCTCACGCTCGGCAGCGGCGAGCGCATCGAAATCGGCGCCGATGTCTTCGATCACGTGCAGCTGCACATCGGCTTGGCGCTGGATCACCTGATGGGCGCTGTCCAGGCCGAGCCAGTGAAAGCTGCTGCGCAAGATGTCATGGCGATCCAGCGCGGCTTGCCACGCACGGCCAAACACCAGCAGGTCCAAACCTTCGATATCCAGGCGCAACTGGTTGATGTATGCGCCGGCCTCAGGCTCATACAGCGTGTGGAACAACATGCCCTGCTGCATCGGGGACAACGGGTAGATATCGGCAATGGCCGGTCCCCCGAGGGGCAAAGCGTCCAATTGCTGCTGGGTCAGGCGCGCCAGCGGAAAGTCCGAGGGCGTGACCTGCCCGCCGGCGTGGCGCAGCAATGCGCGATCAGGGCCGTGAGCTCAGCCGCATAATCATCGGCCAGGCGCTGGACAGTCGCCACCTCGAACATCTCACCACTGAAGCCCCACTGCAGCGCCAACTCCCCGCCATACACCTGCCCTTCCACCGTCAGCCAGTTGGCCAGCGGCGCGTCAGGATCCTGGGCCTGGCCGCTGCCCTGGGTGGCCGGGACGAACAGCGCCGACTCGTTGAACTGGCGATCGAACTGGCCCAGGTAGTTGAACGTGATGCGTGGCGCGGCCAGGTTCGACAGGGTGGCGCGGGCCTCAGGCGTGCCGAGGTAGCGCAGCAAGCCGTAGCCGATGCCTTTGCCCGGCACGGCGCGCAGTTGTTCCTTTACCGATTTGATCGCGCTCGACAACTCGCCGGCGGCCTCCAGTCGCACCGGAAACAGGCTGGTGAACCAGCCGACGCTGCGGCTCAGGTCAACCGAGTCGAACAGGTCTTCGCGGCCATGGCCTTCCAGCTGGATGAGCGCGGCGGGCTGGCCGCTCCAACGCGTGATGACGCGCGCCAGTGCGGTCAGCAACAGGTCATTGACCTGGGTGCGATAGGCTGCCGGAGCGTCTTGCAGCAGTTGGACGGGTATGTTCGGCGCCGAGACGAGTTTCGAGCTGGCTGCCCAAGCGGTTTTGCAGGCCGCCCTGAGGGTTGTCGCAAGGCAGGTCGGCCGTCGCGGTCTGCGCCTGCCAGTACGGCAGTTGATCGTCCAGCGTGTGCGCATGGGCCTGCAACTGCTGCGCCCAGTGCTGGTAGGCACTGGTCTTGGCCGGCAATGCGGCGTTGCGATAAGCCTGTTGCAGGTCTTCGAGCAGAATGCGCCACGACACACCGTCCACCACCAGATGGTGCACCACCAGCAACAGGCGCTGGCTGCCATCGGCCATGGCAACCAGCGCGCGCGCAACAGTGGGCCTTGTGCAAGGTCGAGGCTGCGCTGGGCTTCGTCGCAGCGTGCGGCCAACTGAGCGTCGTCGGCGGCGTGGGCTTGCCACAACCCGGGCGTGGTCACCGGCTCGGCATGGGTTTGCTGCCATTCTTGCGGGTGGCGTACAAAACGCAGGCGCAGGGCGTCGTGATGGTTGATCAGCTGCACCAGGGCCGCTTCCAGGCGCGCAGGTGCGAGGGTTTCACGCGGCGTCAGCAGCAGCGACTGGTTCCAATGGTGACGTGCCGGGATCGCTGTTCGAAAAAACCGTGCTGCACGGGGGTCAGCATCACCTCGCCGGTGATCGGCCCTTGGTCGATAACAATCGCTTGCTCGAAGGTCGCCACCCGCGCCAGGCTACGGATGCTCTGGTACTGGAACAGGTCGCGTGAGCTGAGGCGAATGCCCGCCTGGCGGGCACGGCTGACCACCTGGATGGAGATGATCGAATCACCGCCCAGCTCGAAAAAGTTGTCGTCCAGGCCGATCTGCGGAGCACCGAGTACATCGCTCCAGATCGCCGCGAGGGCTTTTTGCAGCGCGTTTTGCGGCGCGACATACGCCTGCTGTGGTGTGGCGTCCGGCACTGGCAAGGCCTTGCGGTCGAGCTTGCCGTTGGCGGTCACCGGCAGCTTGGCCAGGGGCACCATATGGG
Source organism: Pseudomonas cedrina subsp. fulgida (assembly GCA_016937595.1). GTDB lineage: Bacteria > Pseudomonadota > Gammaproteobacteria > Pseudomonadales > Pseudomonadaceae > Aquipseudomonas > Aquipseudomonas fulgida. Next base: position 4,297 of record JAFHKH010000524.1, read on the forward strand.
TCGGCACCATATATTCCGGCAGGCTGTCGAGCAGCCACGTCTTGAGGTCGCCGGCGCTGGTCTTGCAGCACCAGGTAAGCCACCAATTGCTTGCCGCCCTGCACCAGCACCACGGCTTCGCGCACCGAGGGGTGTTGCATCAGGCGCGCTTCGATCTCGCCCAGTTCGATCCGCAAACCGCGCAATTTGACCTGATGGTCGAGCCGGCCCAGGTACTCGATCACCCCGTCGGCACGCTGGCGCACACGATCGCCCGTGCGATACAGGCGCGTGCCGTCATCGAAGGGGCTCGGCACAAAACGCTCGGCGGTCAGTGCCGCACGCCGATGGTAACTGCGCGCCAGGCCGATGCCGCCCAGGTACAGCTCGCCGCTGACGCCGGCGGGCACCGGGTTGAGCTGCGCATCGAGCACGTAGGTGCCGAGGTTGGCGATGGGTCGGCCGATAGGCACGTTGTCGGCGCCTTCGTCGATGCAGGTCCAGTGAGTGACATCGATGGCGGCTTCGGTCGGGCCGTAGAGGTTGAACAAAGCGGCCTGCGGCAACTTGGCAAATACTTGCAATTGCGCATCCAGCGCCAGGGCCTCGCCACTGCAAACGATGCGCCGCAGGTGGGTGCAAGCCTGTACACCCGGCTCATGGATAAAGGCCTGGAGCATCGAAGGCACGAAGTGCAAGGTGGTAATGCGCTGCCGTGCGATGGTCTCGATCAGGCGTGCCGGTTCGCGGTGCTCCCCTGGCGCCGCAACCACCAGGCGTGCTCCGGTCATCAGTGGCCAGAAGAATTCCCATACCGATACGTCGAAGCTGAACGGGGTTTTCTGCAGCACCGCATCGCTGGTCTCCAGGCCATAGGCCTGTTGCATCCAGCACAGGCGGTTGACCAACGCGCGATGGCTGTTGCCCGCCCCCTTGGGTTGGCCGGTGGAACCGGAGGTGTAGATCACGTAGGCCAGGTTCAGCGCGTGCAGGCTGACCCCGGGCGGCTGGGTGCTGTAGCCGTCGAGCAGCCGTCGGGCTGGTCGAGGACGATCACCTCAATGCCATCGACAGGCAACACGGGCAACAGGCTGCGCTGGCTGAGCAGCCATTGGATGCCGCTGTCTTCGATCATGTAGTTCAGGCGTTCCCGAGGGTATTCGGGGTCCAACGGGACGTAGGCGCCACCCGCCTTGAGAATGGCCAGCAGGCCGACCACCATGTCGAGGGAGCGCTCGACGCAGATCCCCACCAAGGCATCAGGACCGACGCCTTTCTCACGCAGGGCGTGGGCCAGTCTGTTGGCGCGCGTATCAAGCTGGGCGTAGGTCAACGTGGCAGCGCCGAATGTCAGCGCCGGCGCATCAGGCGTGGCACGCACCTGGTCTTCGATCAGGTGATGAATGCCGCGCTCGGTCGGGTAAGCCCTGGCTGTCTGGTTCCAAGCGTGGACCAACACCTGCTGTTCATCCGCGGCCAACATCGGCAGTTCCCCGATCCGCTGCTCACCGTCGGCGACCATGGCCTGCAACAGCCTGAGCCAGTGCCCGGCCATGCGCTGGATGGACGAGGCGTCGAACAGGTCGCTGGCGTAGGTCAGCGCGGCGTGCAGGGTGCCGGACGTTTCGTAGGTGTCGAGGGTGAGGTCGAACTGGGTGGTGCGGCCTTGCCACTCCACCAGCGCCAGCTCCAAGCCGGAGGCGGTGCTGACCGAGGCGATATCGGCGACGACCGGCTGGTGGTTGTACATCACCTGGAACAGCGGCGTATGGCTCAGGCTGCGCTCGACCTTGAGCGCCTCGACCAGACGCTCGAACGGCAGTTCCTGATGAGCCTGGGCGCCCAGTGCATGTTCCTTGATACCTTGCAGCAGATCGTTGACGCGGGTTTGCCCGGTCAGCTCGGTGCGCAGGACTTGGGTATTGACGAAAAAGCCGATCAGCCCTTCGACTTCCGTGCGGTTGCGGTTGGCGATTGGCACGCCGACGCGGATATCGCCCTGCCCCGTATAACGATGCAGCAGCACGTTAAAAGCGCCAAGTAACAACATGAACAGGGTGACGTTGTGCTGTTGCGCGCAGGTGCGCAGCTGTGCGGCCAGTTGCGGGTCGATCGCAAAATTATGCCGCGCCCCCCGGTAGCTCGGCATGGACGGGCGCGGGCGGTCCGTCGGCAGCTCCAGCACCGGGTGCTCATCACCCAGGCGCGCCCGCCAGTAGTCGAGCTGGCGGGCCTGTTCCCCCGCTTCGAGCCAGCGCCGCTGCCACAGGGCATAGTCGCTGTACTGGATCGGCAAGGCCGGCAGTTGCGGTACCGCATTGCGCTCGTGGGCGTCGTAGCAGCGGATGAACTCGTCGATCAGCACATTCATCGACCAGCCATCGGAGACGATGTGATGCAGGGTCAGCAGCAACACGTGCTCCCGCGCGGCGAGCTTGAGTAACTGCACGCGCAGCAGCGGGCCGTTTTCCAGGTCGAACGGCAGCAGTGATTGACGGGTCGCAGCGTCGTTGACGGCCTGTTCGCGCTCGTGGGCGGCCAGCTCGCTGAAATCCAGGTGCTCTACCGCCAGCGAGGGCTCGAGAGCAACTTGCATCAGACGCTCATCCGCTTGGCGCCGGAACACGGTGCGCAATGTTTCATGCGCGCGACCAGGCTGGCAAACGCCTGCTCCAGCGCGCCCCAGGTCCAGCGTGCCCTTGAGCCGTACGGCGCCGGGCAGGTTGTAGGCGCCACTGCCGGGGTCCAGTTGCCAGAGCACCCACATGCGTTGCTGCGCGTAGGACGGCGCCTGGCGATCCTCCACTTCCACCCCCGCCGGAATCGGAAACCGAGAAAACTCCACGCCTTCTTTCTGCAGGGCCTGCAGGAACAGTTGGCGCTTTTCCAGGGGCAACCCGATAAACCGGCGAGCAAGTTTCAAGGAGTCTTCAGCATTCATTTCTTGGAGTCCGGAGCAATAGGCAGGAAGCACAAAGGCACGTCGTCCCTATAAAACGAACCGCAGAGGGAAAAATTAGCGAGGGCTGGGGGGCGTGGCGCGAGGTGTCATCAAGGGTTACATCAATCCCGGGAAAAGCACCTGAAGCCGAGCTAGGATTGACGCACACCACTTTTTGCAACTACATTTAGTTACAGGCAAGGATCGCCGTGTCAAAAAATGAAAAGCTGCTGGCCAAACTGCTCAACGAGCACATGGCATTTACCTGGCCCGAGCTCGTGACGCTGCTGCGTCGGCTCGGCTACACACCGATTGAAGGGGCTGGAAGCCGCGTCAAGTTCGACATCGGCGACCCCAGTGCAATGATCACCTTGCACAAGCCTCACCCTGGCAACGAACTGAAACACTACATTCGGCGCCAGATCATTGAGCAATTGAGATCAGGAGAACTGATTCAGTGAACAACCAACTGAAACACAAAGGCTACATCGGCTCCATCGAAGCCAGCCTCGAAGACAACTGCCTGTTCGGCAAGATTCTGTTCATCAAGGCCCTGGTGAGCTACGAAGGTAAAACCGTCGCCGAACTGGACGCCGCTTTTCGTGAGGCGGTGGATGACTATCTCGCCACCTGCCAGACCCTGGGGCACACACCGGAGAAGCCTTGCAAAGGCTCCTTCAATGTCCGGGTCGGCCACGACCTGCACCTGGCGGCGGCGCTGGCGGCGGCGCGTAAGAAGGTGACACTCAACGACCTGACCCGCCAGGCGTTGAATGAGTTTCTGCAGCACCACAGTGCGGATGCCTGTCCGGCAATGGGCTGATCAGCCAACCTGCGAAACCCCAACACCGCCGCGCCCAATACCACCGTCCCCGCCGCCAGCGCGACCCAGAACCCGCTGGTGGCGCCGAAGTGGTCGATCATCCATCCGGAGCCGGCGGCACCGATGGCCACGCCGATGCTGAGGCCGGTTATCAGCCAGGTCATGCCTTCGGTCAGACGGCTGGCAGGCACGATCCGCTCCACCAGGGCCATGGACACGATCAGGGTCGGCGCGAAGAACAGCCCGGAAATGAAAATCGCCACCGCTAACCCGGGGATGTGGGTGACCAGCAGCAGCGGCAAGGTCGTCAACGCCGTGGCCACGCCGCAAAACAGGAACTGCCGGGGCAACGACGCCTTGAGTTTAAGGGTACCGAACGCCAGCCCGGCCAGGCACGAGCCGATGGCGTACACCGAGAGCACAATGCTCGCCGCGGCCGGCTGGCCCTGCTGCTGGGCAAAGGCGACGCTGACCACGTCCACCACGCCGACAATCACGCCCATGGCCAGCAGCAGGATCATCAGGATCAGCACCGAAGGCGAAGCGATCAACCAACGACCGTGAGGGTCCTGATGCTCATGCACGGGAGGCTCGGTCGCGCGCTGCATGACAAACGCGGTGACGCCCACGGCCAGTAACAGCGCTGCCACCAAAGGCCCGGCTTCCGGGAACAGGACGACACTCAACCCCACCGAAATCGGCGGACCGACGATAAAGCACACCTCATCCAGCACCGACTCCAGGGCAAATGCGGTGTGCAGCTTGGGCTCGCCCCGGTACAACTCGGTCCAGCGCGCGCGCACCATGGCCGACATATTCGGCATGCAACCGGCCAACGCGGCGAACAGGAACAGCACCCAGTCCGGCGCCTGCAAACGGGTGCCCAGCAGCAACATCAACAACGCCCCGCCGCCGATCAGCGCGGCAATCGGCAGCACCCGGCCCTGGCTGTAGCGGTCCACCAGCTTCGATACCTGTGGCGCGCAAAGCGCCGTGGCCAGGGCAAACACCGCGGCCACTGAACCGGCCAGGCCGTAACCGCCATGGACCTGCGAGAGCATGGTAATCAAACCGATGCCCGTCATCGATACCGGCATGCGCGCCAGCATTCCCGCCAGCACAAAAGCCCGCGCGCCAGGGACCTGGAACAGTTGCGCGTAGGGGTTTGCCATGACTCAGAAGCCTTCTGTCCTTAAAGTGCGCATCCTTTTATCACACCAGCCGCTTGATCTGCTTGTGCCGCCACACCAACCGGTAATACGCGGTCTGCAACGCCAGCATTGCCAGGTACGTCACCGGAAACGCCATCCACACCCCTTCCAGTCCGAAGTGAGCGTTGAACAGGTACGCCATCGGCAACTCGACACAGAGCACGCAGAAGATCGAAATCACCACCGGCATCAACACCACACCGCTGGCCCGCATGATCCCGCCGATCACGGCCTGGAAGCCGAATATCAGGACGCTCCACAGCATGATATGCAGCAGGTGCTCGGCGTTGACCCGTGCCACGTCGTCGGTGATGAACAGGCCGAGCAGCCAGTGGGACATCACGTAACCCAGCACGATCAGGCCGCCGGTAAGGCAGGTGTTGATCAACAACCCGGTGCGCAGGATCGGCCCGATGCGTTCCGCACGCCCGGCGCCAATCGCCTGGGCGCCAAGGATCGAGGCGGTGATGGCAATCGACAGCGCCGGAAACTGCACATAGTTGACGATCTGCGTCACCGCGCCGTACGCCGCCGTGGCCTGGGAGCCGTGGCCGTTGACCAGGGCGAGAATGACCAATTCCGACAGCGAGAGCACCACCATCTGCAGGCCGGTGGGCAAGCCGATACGCAGGACTTTTCCGAGAATGACCCGGTCCAGGCGCAGGGCCGCGAGCAATTCGCGATCCGGCGCCATCACCTGGTTTTTATGGCGCAGGCGCAGGACCAAAAACAGCATCGCCGAAGCGTTACCCACCAACCCTGCGTACACCGCACTCTGGATGCCCAGGGGCGGCAGCCCAACCCAGCCGCGAATCAGCGCCGGGGTCAGCAGCAGGCCGACCAGGGTCGAGACCATCAGCGCCAGCAACGGCGAGAGGGTGTCGCTCACGCCACGCAGCAGTTGGGTATAAAGAATAAAGACCAGCAGCAGCGGCATGATCAGCATCATCTTCTGCGCGTAGCCGACCGCATCGTCCAGCACATCCACCGGCGTACCCAATGCCTGCAAGGCCGGACGCGCGAACAAGCTGCCCAGCACTGCGGCAATCATCCCGACCAGCGCGCCCAAGGTGAGGGTGGCGCCGGTAATCGCCTTGACCATCCCTGTTTCCTGCGCGCCCCAGGCCTGGCCGATCAGCACCGACGCGCCCGTCCCCAGGCCGATCACCAGCGCAATGAAGAAAAACACGATGGGAAACATCCCCGACACCGCCGCCAACGCTTGGGTGCCGAGCATTTGCCCGACATAAATGCCGTTGAGGGTGCCGGAAAAACTCTGCAGGAAGTTAGACAGCACCATGGGCGCCAGAAAGATCAGGTAGATCTGCCACAGGGGGCGTTGCAGGGGGCTTTGCATGAAAAAAACGGGCCTCGAAAAACTAAAGCGTACGAGGGTTATACCGTAATTGGATCCTATGTTCCTGTGCTTTAAGGCATTCCAGCTCGTTCATTGCGCCGCCCGGGAAGCGAGGTCGTAGGCCGCACGACCTCATTCCATCAATTCGCTCAATAGAAGCTTCAGTATTTACTGATTGGACGCGCACGCGGCGCAGCTTTAGATTCCCCCCGCATAGATAGCTTTTAGCCATCACTCCCAATCCCTTGACTATCGAGTTCCTCATGAAAAAACCTGTCTCGTTGGCGATGCGTATCGGCCTGGGCTTCGCGTCCACCCTGTCGCTGCTGGTGCTGATCACCGCCGTCGGTATCCAACGTGTGGGTTTTATCGACAGCACACTCAAGGATGTCGGTGAAAAGGCCGCCGTGGTGCAGCGCTACGCGATCAATTTCCGTGGCAGCGTGCACAACCGTGCCATCGCCATTCGCGACGCGGTGCTGGTCAAGGATGACGCGGCGCTCAACCGTCACCTGGACGAAATCGACCAACTCAAGCGCGATTACCAGGATTCCGCCGTGCTGATGGATCGCCTGTTGGGGAGCGGCGCCGCCAGCGGCGAAGAGGCCCGTCTGTTGGGCGATATCAAGGCCATCGAGCGCCAGGCCCTGGCCTCCACCGAACGGGTGGTCAACCTGCGTCGCAACCAAGACATCGCCGGTGCCCAGGCACTGCTGCTGACGCAAGCGTCCGCCGACTACACCCAGTGGCTTGCGCGCGTGAACGCACTGATCGACTTCGAAGAAGCGCAAATCAGACAAAGCCTGGATACGGTGCAATCCGCCGCCAGCCACTTTGCACTGCTGATGGTGCTGGCCAGCGCCGCCGCGATTATCTTGAGCGTGCTGGTTTCACTGCTGATTATCCGTAAGGTCAAGGCTACCCTTGGCGCCGAGCCTGAAGAAGTCGCCGAGGCAATCCGCCGCCTGGCCAATGGCGAGTTGAACCAGCCCATCGAAACGCGCTACCCCGACAGCGTGATGGGCCTGCTGAAAAATACCCTGGCGCGCCTGGGCGACACTATCGCCGAAGTGCGTTTGGCGGCCCAGGACCTGCGCCATTCCTCGGTCACCTTGTTGTCGGTTGCCAGCGATAACCGGCGCCAGATCACCTTACAGACCAGCGAAGCCGAGCATGTGCCGCCGCGATCACGCAAATGGCCGCCTCGGTCAGCGAGGTATCGGGCTATGCGTCCGCCGCGTCCGAGGCGACCATCCTGGCCGACGCGGAAGTCGACAGCGGCCACCGCCTGGTGGGCCAAGTGACGGTGGCCATCGAGGAGCTGGCGACGATCCTGGACCAGGCCACCCACCGGGTCAATCAGGTGTCCAGCGACAGCGAGAACATCGAAACCGTGATTGAAGTGATCAACGCCATCGCCGCCCAAACCAACCTGCTGGCGCT
>JAFHKH010000525.1 GCA_016937595.1 Pseudomonas cedrina subsp. fulgida
GTTGCCACTACGCACGGCCCTTGTTCGGCGCTGTCATACACCGGCTGCCCAAGCGCTGGTAACGTGCCATCACCTGTGGATGGGGATGGCCGAACGCATTACCGCGCGCCCGTGAAATGAGCACGGAACGCGGCGCGAGGCGTTCCAGAAACGCCCAGGACGATGACGTGCGACTGCCGTGGTGCGGCGCCTGCAACCAATCGGTGGGCACCGCCAGCGGTGAGGCGAGCAGGGCCCGTTCAGCCGCCTGATCGATATCGCCGGTCAGCAACAGGCGCTCGCCGTTGGCCTGCACCTGCAGCACACAGGACTTCGGGTTGCCGCTGATAGCGTCAGGCCATTGCCACAGTTCGAACGTCACACCGTCCCAACGCCACTGTTCGCCACTGACGCACGGCTGGGCCGCAAGAAACGCCGGCAGCCCCTCGGTCTCCCCGCCCACCACGCGCTTGACCGGCATCCCCCTGGCAACCGCCGCCGCGCCACCGGCATGATCCGCGTCGGCGTGGCTGAGCAGCAGCATGTCCAGCGCCCCTACCCCAAGCTTGCGCAACGACGGCAACACCACCCGCGCACCCAGATCAAAGGCTCCCGAGCGTGGGCCGGCGTCGTAGAGCAAGGTGTGGTGACGGGTGCGCAGGATCAGTGATTGCCCCTGGCCGACGTCCAGTTGCACCACTTCCACTTGCCCGTGGGGCACCCCTTCGCGCGGGGGAAACACCACCAGCAACAGCATCGGCCAGCCCAGCAGCCGAAACGGCAGGCCTTTTGGCAGTAGGAGCAGCACGGCGCCAAACAGGCTCACCAGCCAGTAGCCCAACGGAACCTCGGCCGGCACCCAGGCGGGCATCTGCCCGGCCAGCCAGGCCAAGCCGTTGAACAACCCACCCAGCGCGCCGCCCGCCAGCCACAACAGCCCCTCACCGACGAAGGGTAAAGGCAGCAACGCCGTCCCCAGCAACGCCAACGGCAACACCACCAGGCTGATCCAGGGTACAGCGACCATGTTGGCCAGCGGCGCACTCAGGCTGATGGGCAGCCCCAACACCAGCAAGGCAGGAAACAACCCAATTGCAATCAGCCATTGCGGGCGGGTCCAGACCTGCCACGGGCTCCAGGGCCCCAACCGCCCACCAAACGCCAGGATCAACACTGCCACCGCGGCAAACGACAACCAGAAACCCGGCTGCAGACTGGCCAGCGGTTCCAGCATCAGTACCCCATCGAGTGCCAGCAGCAATGGCCACCACCGCCCCAGATGACGAAAGCGCAGCCGCCACACCAACACCAGCCCGACCATCACGCACGCGCGCTGCACCGGCACGCCAGACCCGGCGAGCAAGCCGTAACCCAGCGCGGCGCCGAACGCCAGCCCACAGGCCCACGGCAGCCACGGCCAGGTGCGGGGCCAGCATCCATAGCGTGCCAGTCCAGCGATCAACCCGTAGATCAAGCCCGCCAGCAAACCGATGTGCTGGCCGGAAATGACCAGCAGATGCACGGTGCCGGTGTCCTGCAACACCTGCCAATCGGCGGCGGCCAGCCCAGAGCCGTCGCCCAGCACCAGCGCGATCAGGCCCGCTTCTCGACCTTGGGCATCCACCGCCATCAGGCGCTGGCGTACGCTGTCACGCCAGGCGTTTCGCGCCGGTGCCAGGCGCTCGCCGTCCTTCACCGTGCCCGTGGCGCCGATGCGCTGGGCCAGCAGCCAGGCCTCCTGGTCAAACCCATGGAAGTTCAGCAACCCGGAAGGCCGCTTGAGGGTGATTGCCAGGCGCCAGCGTTCACCACTGTGCACGGGCGCCCGCCACGCCAGTACACCCGGATACGTTTGGGCAGCCGGGCATTTCGTGACCGGCTGTCGGCCAATTCGAAACGCACCCCGTCGCCGGTCTGTTGCGGCAGCCCGGCGATCCGCCCTTCCACCCAGCGTGTCTGGCCGTCCAGCAGCGGCTTCAGGCGATCGTCCAACGCCGACTGCGCGCTGATGCACGCCCAGCTCAGCCCCAACAGGAAAAACGCCAGCGGGTAAGTGCGAAACGGCAACAGCATCAATGCCAGCACCAATAAGGCAATCAGCCATCCGGTGGCTGGTAATGCCGAAAGAAAGCGCAAGGCCAGCAGCCCCAGCGCCAGCGCGAACATCCCTGTCCTCATGAATCATCCTTTTCAAGTGATCCACTAGTCTTGACCGGGAAACCAACACTGCCTCTGATGTTTTGTCACAAAGTCTGAATTATCTGTTTATAGAATGCGCGCATACTTGCCCCTCGAACTGACCTGGACCCCTTATGCCCCGGCGCTTATTCAAACGGTACATGCCCGACCCCAGCAGTATCCGGGAACACAAGTCATTACAGTTTCTCGGCACGTTGCTGCATGACCCGAACCTGTGGCACCTGAACCGGCACTCGGTTGCGCGAGCGATGGCCGTGGGTTTGTTCGCGGCCTTTATCCCGATCCCCTTGCAAATGCTGCTCGCGGCGGTCCTGGCGATTGCGGTGCGCGGCAATATGCCCATCGCGGTCAGCCTGGTGTGGCTGACAACCCGATCACCATGCCGGTGGTGTTTGTGTGCACCTACATGACCGGCGCCTGGCTGATGAATGTGCCACCGCGCAGCCTTCCGGACGACCTGAGCTGGGAGTGGATCAGCGGGCAATTGAGCACGCTGTGGCAGCCGTTCCTGCTGGGCTCAGTGGTATTGGGGCTGGTGTTGGGCGCACTCGCCTATTGCCTGACCATGGGGTATTGGCGCTGGTGGGTGGCCCACCAGTGGAAAAAGCGCAAACAGCGCCGCGCCTGAACACCAGCATCGGCCAACCCACCGCTGTCAACCGTCACCCAATCCCCTGAAGATTGCCATCCGTCATTAATTTACGAGATTCCACGCCGCGCAAATGGCTACACTGCGCAGGTGGCGCGGGCCGGATGCCTGGGCAATCGTAGATATCAATGTGGTAGCAGGAGAGTGGCGTGCTGACAAGAATCGGGATAAAAGGCCGCGTACTGTTGCTGACCTTATTACCGACCAGCCTGATGGCCTCGTTGCTGGGGGGCTACTTCACCTGGATGCAGCTCTCGGAGTTGCAGGCCCAATTGCTGCAGCGCGGCGAAATGATCGCCGAGCAGTTGGCGCCGTTGGTGGCGCCCGCCCTGAGCGCGCGCAATACCGACCTCCTGGAGCGCATCGCCACCCAGTCCCTGGAGCAACCGGACGTACGCACCGTTGCCTTCCTCAGCCCAGACCGCGCGCCCCTCGCCCATGCCGGCCCGACCATGCTCAACCCGACGCCCATCGGCAATAGCTCCCACCTGTTGCAGCGCACCGGCAACGACGCCACCCGCTACCTGCTGCCGGTGTTCGGCCGTCACCGCAACCTCGCCGGCGACCTGATCCCGGATGAAGCCGACCGGCTGCTGGGCTGGGTCGAAGTGGAACTGTCCCACAACGGCATGTTGCTGCGCGGTTACCGCAGCCTCTTCGCCAGCCTGCTGCTGATCGCCATCGGCCTGATCTGCACCGCGGCCCTGGCCCTGCGCATCAGCCGTACGATCAACTCGCCGATCGGCCAGATCAAGCAAGCCGTCGCGCAACTCAAGGACGGCAACCTGGAAACCCGCTTGCCGCCGCTGGGTAGCCAGGAACTGGATCAGCTCGCCCTCGGCATCAACCGCATGGCCGAGACCCTGCAGAACGCCCAGGAAGAACTGCAACACAGTATCGACCAGGCCACCGAAGACGTGCGCCAGAACCTGGAGACCATCGAGATCCAGAACATCGAGCTGGACCTGGCCCGCAAGGAAGCCCTGGAGGCCAGCCGCATCAAGTCGGAGTTCCTGGCCAACATGAGCCACGAGATCCGCACGCCGCTCAATGGCATCCTCGGGTTTACCCATTTGCTGCAAAAAAGCGAGCTGACGCCGCGCCAGCTCGACTACCTGGGCACCATCGAGAAGTCCGCCGACAACCTGCTGGGCATCATCAATGAGATCCTCGACTTCTCGAAAATCGAAGCCGGCAAGCTGGTACTCGACAGCATTCCGTTCAACCTGCGCGACTTGCTGCAAGACACCCTGACCATCCTCGCCCCCGCCGCCCATGCCAAGCAGTTGGAACTGGTGAGCCTGGTCTATCGCGACACGCCGCTGGCGTTGGTCGGCGACCCGCTGCGTCTGAAACAGATCCTCACCAACCTGATCAGCAACGCGATCAAGTTCACCCGCGAAGGCACCATGTGCCCGGGCGATGATCGAGGACGAACAGGAAGACAGCGTGCAACTGCGCATCAGCGTGCAGGACACCGGCATCGCCTGTCCAGCCAGGACGTGCGCGCGCTGTTCCAGGCGTTCAGCCAGGCCGATAACTCATTGTCGCGCCAACCGGGCGGCACGGGATTGGGCCTGGTGATTTCCAAGCGCCTGATCGAACAGATGGGCGGTGAGATCGGCGTCGACAGCACACCGGGCGAAGGCTCGGAATTCTGGATCAGCCTGAACCTGCCCAAGACCCGTGACGACGTCGAGGACTTGCCTTGCGCGCCGCTGTTGGGCCATCGCGTGGCGGTGCTGGAAAACCATGAGCTGGCGCGCCAGGCATTGCAGCACCAACTGGAAGACTGCGGCCTGGACGTCACCCCGTTCAACACCCTGGAAAGCCTGACCAACGGCATCACCAGCGCGCACCAGACCGACCAGGCCATCGACCTTGCGGTACTTGGCGTCACCGCCAATGACATCCCGCCCGAGCGCCTCAACCAGCATTTGTGGGACTTGGAACACCTGGGCTGCAAGGTGCTGGTGCTGTGCCCCACCACCGAACAGATGCTGTTCAACCAGTCGGTGCCCAACCCCAACAGCCAATTGCAGGCCAAGCCGGCGTGCACGCGCAAGCTGCGCCGCGCATTGTCCGACCTGATCAGCCCGCGCCCATCGCGCAGCGAACCGGGCGAGCCGCTGTCCAGCCGGGCACCACGCGTGCTGTGCGTGGATGACAACCCGGCGAACCTGCTGCTGGTCCAGACGCTGCTCGAAGACATGGGGGCTCAGGTACACGCAGTGGAAAGCGGGTATGCGGCTGTCGATGCGGTGAAACAAGAGACCTTCGACCTGGTGCTGATGGACGTACAGATGCCCGGCATGGACGGCCGCCAGAGCACCGAGGCGATCCGTCAGTGGGAGAGCGAACGCAGCGGCACGCCATTGCCGGTGGTGGCCCTCACCGCTCACGCCATGGCCAACGAAAAACGTGCCTTGCTGCAGAGCGGCATGGATGACTACCTGACCAAACCCATCAGCGAGCGGCAACTGGCCCAGGTGGTGTTGAAATGGACCGGCCTGGCCCTGCGCAACCAGGCGCCGGAGCGCGCAACCGAAGGCCTTGGCCCTGGCGTGCAACTGCCGGTGCTCGACCACGAAGAAGGCCTGCGCCTGGCGGCTGGCAAGGCGGACCTGGCGGCCGATATGCTGGCAATGTTGCTGGCCTCCCTGGAAGCCGATCGCCTGGCCATCACCCTCGCGCGTGACGCCAGCGACAACAACGCCCTGATCGAACGTGTGCACCGCCTGCATGGCGCGACCCGTTATTGCGGCGTCCCGCAACTGCGTGCCGCCTGCCACCGCGCCGAAACCCTGCTCAAGCAGAACGACGCCAAGGCCCTGCACGCGCTGGACGAACTGGACATGTCGATTGCACGCCTGGCCAGTGAAGCGCGGGTCAAGGCGTGAAGCCTATCCATCAGGTGTAAGAGCCGGGCTCACCCGCGCCGCGCTTAGATATCTACACACCTCTAACAGATTGGCGAGTTCCTCCCCCTGTGGCGAGCGGG
>JAFHKH010000526.1 GCA_016937595.1 Pseudomonas cedrina subsp. fulgida
GTTCACCGTGCCGATCCTGCTGACTCTGAAAACCGTCAGTAGCCCGTTCCTGGCTTTTGTGCTGATCACCCTGGCGCTGGCGATTGTCAGCTTCTATACCTCCATCAGCGGCCTGGTGAAGGCGGAGATGTTTCCGCCACAGGTGCGGGCCTTGGGTGTGGGCCTGGCGTATGCGGTGGCCAATGCGATTTTTGGCGGTTCGGCGGAGTTCGTCGCGTTGAGCCTCAAATCCATCGGCATGGAAAACAGCTTCTATTGGTATGTCACGGCGATGATGGCGATCGCTTTCCTGTTCAGCTTGCGCCTGCCGAAACAGGCGGCGTACTTGCACCACGATTTGTAAGGGATAAGCAATGACACTGCGCACGAGCAACCAACTGTTCGACGCTTACTTCACGGCCGACAGCATGGCGCAGGTATTTTGCGACCAAGGGCGCCTGCAGGGCATGCTCGATTTTGAAGCGGCACTGGCTCGGGCGCAGGCCCAGGTCGGGTTGATTCCCCAGGCCGCCGTGGCACCGATTGCCCAGGCCTGCCTGGCGTCGTTGTACGAGGTGGATGCCCTCGGCGCGGCGATCGTTACGGCGGGGAACTCTGCGATCCCGCTGGTGAAGGCGCTGGGCAAACTGATTGCCGCCCAAGACCCGGGCGCCGAACGTTATGTGCATCTGGGCGCGACCAGCCAGGACGTGATGGACACCGGCCTGGT
>JAFHKH010000527.1 GCA_016937595.1 Pseudomonas cedrina subsp. fulgida
GTTTTTGAGTGAGCCACAGGCCCAGGTCATCCAGCTTGACGATACCCGCGACCAGCCCATAAACGCCCACTGTCATCACAATGGCGATGCCCGACAGCACGATCACCTGCTGCGTCAGTTGCGCATCGGCCACGATGCCGAGGGTGATGGCGATGATTTCGGCCGAGAGGATGAAGTCGGTACGGATCGCGCCTTTGATTTTGTCTTTTTCAAAGGCCACCAAATCAGTTGCCGGGTCGGCCACCGCCTCGGCCAACTGCGCATGTTCAGCCTGATCCTCGGCTTTGCTGTGCAGGAATTTATGCGCGAGTTTCTCGAAACCTTCGAAACACAGGTAGGCGCCGCCGAGCATCAACAACGGCGTCACCGCCCAAGGTATGAAGGCGCTGATCAGCAGGGCCGTCGGCACCAGGATCAGCTTATTGACGAATGAGCCCTTGGCCACCGCCCACACCACCGGAATTTCCCGCTCGGCACGGACGCCGCTGACCTGCTGGGCATTGAGCGCCAGGTCATCGCCCAGCACGCCGGAGGTTTTCTTCGCGGCCATTTTTGTCATCAGGGCGACGTCATCGAGTACGGCGGCGATATCGTCGATCAACACCAACAAGCTGCTTCCTGCCATGAATCGGGCTTCCGTAAGAGGGGATTTGGGCGAGCATAGCGCGGCACGCCGCTTTGCGGGCACATTGTTGAGGCTCGCGGATGGCCGGTGCTACCATGCGCAACCGCCTGTACTGGCAAGGAAACCTCTGGTTTATGAGCACCATTCGCGAGCGCAACAAACAAAAAATCCTGCGGGCGGCCAGCGAGGAGTTTGCCGACAAGGGCTTCGCCGCGACCAAAACCAGCGACATCGCCGCCAAGGCCGG
>JAFHKH010000528.1 GCA_016937595.1 Pseudomonas cedrina subsp. fulgida
GCCGCCAGCCATTGCTGCCCCGCGTCGAAGTCTGGCGTGGCGGCCAGGGCCTTGTGTTGCTCCAGCCGTTGCGGCCACTGCGCGCCGAGGATCGAGGTGATATTCACGATGCTGCCGCCCGCCGATATACGTGGCAGCAACGCTTGAGTGAGATGTCGCAACCCCAGGTAATTGACCTCGGCCACCGTTTTTACCGGCGCCGTACCGGGCACGCCGGCGATGTTGCACAACGCGTCGACCCGCGCCGGCAAGCGCGCCACCAGCGCATCGATGCTGGCAGGGTCGCCCAGGTCGGCCTGGAAGAAGCCATCCAGGGTCAAGTGCGGTTCATGCCGGTCAACCCCTATGACCGTCGCGCCCATGAAGCGCGCGAGCCGCGCCAGTTCGGCGCCAATGCCCGAGGCGACGCCGGTGACGACCAGGGTTTTATTCTGCAGGTTCATGTTCAAGCCCTCTTGTTTTTGTATAGGCGTAGTGATGTCAATGCAACGAGCCGTGGCTCAGAACGGGTACATCGGTGCGGTGTTTTTAACGGTGACCCATTGCCACTGGCTGTACTCATCCCAGTCGGCCGGCCCGCCCACGCTGCCGCCATTGCC
>JAFHKH010000529.1 GCA_016937595.1 Pseudomonas cedrina subsp. fulgida
CGCTCCCACATTTTTGAGCCGGTTTCTTCAGGATTATTACCAATGGCCAGATTCCCCACTGCTGTAAACCTGCATAAAACCTCCAATACCCTCGGCCTTACCTACGGGCCCGATGAAACCTACCAGTTGCCCGCCGAACTCCTGCGGGTGCACTCGCCTTCCGCCGAGGTCCAGGGCCACGGCAAACCCATCCTGCAATTCGGCAAGCTCAACGTGCGGTTGATCAAGATAGAACCGGCCGGTCAGTACGCACTGAAACTGACCTTCGACGACGGCCATGACAGCGGGCTGTTCACCTGGGACTACCTCTACCAATTGGCCGTGCGTCAGGACGCGCTGTGGGCCGACTACCTCGCCGAACTCAAAGCGGCCGGCAAAACCCGCGATCCGAGTGAATCGGTCGTGCGGCTGATGCTCTAGCCCAGGCGTCTTGCTCTTTAGAGGGCATTTTCTAATTTCATCTGCTTGAATGCCCTGTCGCGCGGCCAACCATCGGTCCGCTTGCGAAAAAAATTAAACTCGGGTAACCAATGGAGCTGGCAAGTTCCCTGCATTTGACGATGCGGTATCAACGGTCACCCGAGTCGCAGTACCTGGCGTGTGTTGTGGATCGCAATCTGGATGCAGCGCCACCGCCGGTACTCGTCTTTCGGACAATGGAGCGTCGTAGATGAGTAACAAGAATAACGATGACTTGAAACGCCAGGCCTCGGAAAACACCCTGGGGCTCAACCCGATCATCGCGTTACGAAAAAAGGACTTGCTCGCCTCGGCGAAGATGGTGCTCACCCAAGCCATCAAGCAACCGTTGCACAGCGTCAAGCACGTCGCGCATTTTGGCGTGGAGCTCAAGAACGTGATGTTCGGCAAGTCGCAGCTGGTGCCCGAAAGCGACGACCGTCGTTTCCATGACCCTGCCTGGAGCCAGAACCCGCTCTATAAACGTTATCTGCAGACCTACCTGGCGTGGCGCAAGGAACTGCACGACTGGATCGGCGACAGCAACCTGTCCGAACAGGACATCAGCCGCGGCCATTTCGTGATCAACCTGATGACCGAAGCCATGGCCCCCACCAACAGCGCGGCCAACCCGGCGGCGGTCAAGCGCTTCTTTGAAACCGGCGGCAAAAGCCTGCTCGATGGCCTCTCCCACCTGGCCAAGGACATGGTGCACAACGGCGGCATGCCGAGCCAGGTCAACATGGGCGCCTTTGAAGTGGGCAAGAGCCTGGGCACCACCGAAGGCGCAGTGGTGTTTCGCAACGACGTGCTGGAGCTGATCCAGTACAAGCCGATCACCGAACAGGTGCACGAGCGCCCGCTGTTGGTGGTGCCGCCGCAGATCAACAAGTTCTATGTATTCGACCTGAGCCCGGAAAAGAGCCTGGCGCGCTTCTGCCTGCGCAATAACCAGCAAACCTTCATCATCAGTTGGCGCAACCCGACCAAGGCCCAGCGCGAGTGGGGCCTGTCGACCTATATCGAAGCGCTCAAGGAAGCGGTGGACGTGGTCACCGCGATTACCGGCAGCAAGGACATCAACATGCTTGGCGCCTGCTCCGGTGGCATTACCTGTACCGCGCTGCTCGGCCACTATGCGGCACTCGGGGAAAAGAAGGTCAACGCCCTGACGCTGCTGGTGAGTGTGCTGGATACCACGCTGGACACCCAGGTGGCGCTGTTCGTCGACGAACAGACCCTGGAAGCCGCCAAGCGCCATTCCTACCAGTCCGGTGTACTGGAAGGCCGCGACATGGCCAAGGTGTTCGCCTGGATGCGCCCCAATGACCTGATCTGGAACTACTGGGTCAACAATTACCTGCTGGGCAACGAGCCGCCGGTGTTCGACATCCTGTTCTGGAACAACGACACCACGCGCCTGCCGGCAGCCTTTCATGGCGACCTGATCGAACTGTTCAAGAACAACCCGCTGGTACGCCCCAACGCCCTGGAGGTGTGCGGTACGCCGATTGATCTGAAGCAAGTCACGGCCGATATCTATTCACTGGCCGGTACCAACGATCACATCACGCCGTGGCAGTCCTGCTACAAGTCGGCGCAACTGTTCGGCGGCAAGGTGGAGTTCGTGCTGTCCAGCAGCGGGCACATCCAGAGCATTCTCAACCCGCCGGGCAACCCCAAGGCGCGCTACCAGACCAGCGACAGCCTGGCGGCGAAACCGCTGGAGTGGCAGGAAAACGCGACCAAGCACACGGATTCGTGGTGGCTGCATTGGCAGGCGTGGCAGGCGGAGCGGGCGGGCAAGTTGAAAAAAGCGCCTGCAAGCCTGGGTAACAAAACTTACGCCGCTGCAGAAGCTGCGCCGGGTACTTATGTGCATGAGCGCTAATCAGATGAATGACTGAAATGCAGTCAATGTGGGAGCTGGCTTGCCTGCGATAGCGGTGGGTCAGCCAGTTGAAGGGTGACTGACCTACCGCTATCGCAGAAGCCACTCCCACATTTTG
>JAFHKH010000053.1 GCA_016937595.1 Pseudomonas cedrina subsp. fulgida
CCGGCACCGCGCCGAAGTGGCGGCACTGCAACTGGGCATCGACGAGGGCATGACCCTGATCGATACCGCCGAAATGTATGGCGAGGGCGGCGCCGAAAGGGTGGTCGGCGAGGCCATTCGCGGCAGGCGTGACCAGGTGTTTCTCGTCAGCAAGGTCTATCCGCACAATGCCAGCCATCAGGGCGTGCCCCGTGCCTGTGAAGCCAGCCTCGAGCGCCTGGGTACGGACTGCATCGATCTGTATCTATTGCACTGGCGCGGCCAATACCCGCTTGAAGAAACCGTTGAAGCGTTCGAGCGCCTGCGTGAAGCCGGCAAGATCGGTCGCTGGGGTGTTTCCAATTTCGATGTCGCCGACCTGCAGGAACTCGCATCCCCGGCCTGCGCCACCAACCAGGTGCTCTACAACATCGAAGAGCGCGGCATTGAATTCGACCTGCTGCCCTGGTGGCAACAGCACCACTTACCGTTGATGGCCTACTGCCCGATCGCCCAGGGTGGTGAGCTGTTGTCCAGCCCCACCCTCAAGCAGATCGCCGGTCGCCACGCGGTCACGCCCGCCCAGGTTGCCCTGGCCTGGGTGCTGCGCCAGGACGGTGTGATCGCCATTCCCAAGGCGGTCACACCGGAGCATGTGCGACTCAACGCAGCCGCGGCCAAGGTGGTGCTGGATGAACACGACCTGGACGCCATCGATCGCGTGTTTGGCGCACCCAAGCGCAAGCATCCGTTGGCGATGGTGTAGCCGACCGATAGAGGTGGCGCCTTCCCTGGCGCCGCCGCTGCGTCAACCCGGCTTAACCTGCCACCGGGCTGCGCCAGTCATCCGACCCGGACGTACCGGAGACCTCGTGGGTCCATACGATCTTCCGGTAGGTGAAGTACACATCTTCCAGATGAGTGAAGTGGGCGTTGTCCGGGTCCTGGCAGTTGGGCATGCGTGACTGGATGTCCACGAGGGTTGCCCCCTCCAGCTCAATGGTGAAGTAGTGCTCCTGGGTGCCGGCCGAGGAGGTGCGCAGCCATTCGAGCCGGCACTTGACCTCTTCGCCGCTGGTCAGTGCGCTGAACAGCAAGGGCGACGACTTATCGAAGACCTTGCTGATCATCAAGGGTTTATGAACCCTCTGGCCCGTGGGCTGGCCCGATTGCGGGTCGCGCGGAATGATCACCTGATGAGAAAAGGCCTGGACCAGGATCTGGTCCTCATGGCCTTCCTGATAGATGTTACCTACCGAGTCCTGAGTAAACGTACCTGCCGTAATCAAACCTTGTTTGACGCCGGTGATGGAGAGATACGCGGGTGTTGGCATGACATGTTTCCTTGTCTGATTGATGAGGTAGTTCCAGCCGATCAGTGGGCCGGCTGGAGAATGACCTATAACAAGAAGCGTGCCTGAAAGTGCCTTGGTCAATAAAGATAGGGGTATTGCGTTATTTAAGTGGTGATTTTTGAAGGGGCGCGCAGTGTTTGGTTGATTTAGTGACTATTGGATTGCGCATTAGTGCGCAATTAGTTGCCCATATTGAGTGTTATGCAAACATTGGTGTTGGTCTTCGGGCCTCAAATATACGGTCGGTTGGATGCGAAAAATCCTGCGCACTCTCGCATTCATGGCGTGTGTAGGAAAAGGATTAAGTGTCGTTCCGTCGCTTGCTGAATATTTTAGTCGTGACTAAGGTTCGTGAGCTTTGCGGGATTTTCCGGCAAAGAATAGATGGCATTCTGATGTGCGGTTTAAATGCGCTTAGTTGGCCTTTCCTGTCATGACGAGTTGCGCACGGTATCAAATGGCTTATTCAGGCAAGCTTTGTGATTATTACCTTGAAGTTGCACGGTCACCCTGCACGCCAACATGTTTTGCGGGCAACGATGTGCGCTTTTCGAGTGAATATGAAGTCCTGGAACTTGAGTTGGCCAAGGCGCAATCAATTCATGGGGGTGGCCAGCCGATTGGCAGAAAGTCCTGGAAACCAGCGAGATCCTGTTGCGCCGTCAGTCCAAGGATCTGAAGGTCGCCGTCTGGCTGACCTGGGCGCTGTACCGGTGTGAATCCTATCCGGGCCTGCTGGCCGGGCTCGGGGTGCTGCGTTATCTCTGCGAACACCATTGGTCGGTGGTCTATCCGCAAAAACCGCGTACCCGTGGCGCGGCATTCGGCTGGTTGGTGCTGCGCCTTGAACCTTTGTTTACACAAGGCCTGCCGCTGCAGAACCAGCAATCGCAGTTCAGCGCCGTGCTTGAGCATCTCGAGTGCCTCGATGAGCTCTGGGCCACGCATCTGAAGAATGATGCGCCGTTGCTGCTGCCGATTCGTAGGCAATTGGCCCAGAGGCTGGAACGGGCTGCACAGGACGATACCCCAGCGGCAGGGGTGAGCGGCGTCATTGCCCACGTCAAGCAGGCAACCGGCCAATTGCTCAAGCCCGAAGCGGTGGTGAACAACGAAAAAGACGCCCACAAGCTGCTGCGCGCCTTGCAGGAACAGGCCCGTCCGTTGTGTGCCTGGTGGTTACGCCAGAACGCCACTGACGCACGCGCCCTGCGCCTGAATCGAACCTTGACCTGGCTGGCGCTGGCCAGTTATCCGGACGCCGACAACGAACGGGTCACAACCTTGCGCAGGCCTGCTCCCGACAAGCTCAGGCGTTATCAGGAGCGCTTTGCCCAAGGCCATTACGCCGACCTGGTGCTTGAGCTCGAAGCCAGCCTCGCCGGCGCGATGTTCTGGTTCGATGGGCTGCGCATGCTCTGGCAATGCCTGGAGGCCTTGCAGGCCGACCAGGCCATGGCTGAGCTGGAAGTGACCTTCGCCCTGTTGTTGCAACGCCTGCCGGACCTGCCAGCGTTTCACTTCCATGACGGCGTCCCGTTTGCCGATGCCGACACCCGCGACTGGATCACGCTGCAGGTTGCCCGCCACCTGCAAATACCCGAATCAACCGCAGTGGTCGTCGATGCCGAAGCGGCGCCCTGGGAGGTCGCCTTGCAGACGGTAGCCCAGCGGTTGCGAAAGGATGGGCTCAAGGCCGCCATCCATGAACTCAAGCAAGGCATGTACACGGCGCGCGGTGATCGTGCGCGTTTTCATTGGCGACTGGCCCTGGCGCGCTTGTGTGCGCAAGCCGGCAAGCATGAGCTGGCGAAGATCCAGCTTGAACACCTTGACCAAGAGTTGCAACGCAACGGCCTGGAGCGCTGGGAGCCGGAGCTGGCCCTGCAGGTCACCCAGCTTCTGTATCGCTGTTGCGATGCATTGCCGCAAAACCACGCCGTGCGCGAACGCAAGGAAGACACCCATCGCAGGCTGTGCCTCTTCGATCTTGAAGCGGCACTTGAATAGGCTTTCGGGCCACTTGAAAACGGAGATCCACCATGGCCAAAGAAGGTTCGGTAGCCCCCAAGGAACGTATCAACATTACATTCAAGCCCGCCATCGGCGGGGCGCAGGAAGAAGTCGAGCTGCCGTTGAAACTGTTGGTACTGGGCGATTTCACTCAGCGTGAGGATGTACGCAAGCTCGAAGATCGCAAGCCCATCGCGATCGACAAGAACACCCTGGATGACGTGCTGGCCAAACAGGCGTTGAGCCTGACACTGAGCGTGCCCAATCGCCTGCTGGAGGAGGCGGATGTCGAGGAGCTCGCCATTGAGGTACGCATCAACTCCATGAAGGATTTCAACCCCGCGAACCTGGTTGAGCAGGTGCCCGAGTTGCACAAGCTGATGGCGTTGCGCGAGGCGCTCATGGCCCTCAAGGGACCCTTGGGCAACACCCCGAGCTTTCGCAAGGCGATCGAGCAGGCCTTGGCCGATGACGAATCCCGCGCCCGCGTACTGGCGGAACTGGGCCTGGACACCCCCGGCGCCTGACATTTTTCAGTAAAAGGACACTGATCCATGACGACCCAACAGCACTCGCTGGCTGAACAGACCACCGACCAGCACAGCATCCTCGACAACATCGTTGCGCAGACCCTACTGAACGCGGATGACGAGGCCTATGGCATTGCCCGGCGTGGCGTGTCGGCGTTTATCGAAGAGTTGATCAAGCCGCAGAATCGTGGCGAGCCCGTCAAGAAACGCCTGGTCGACCGGATGATCGCCGAGATCGACACAAAGCTCAGCCTGCAGATGGACGAGATTTTGCACCACCCGCAATTCCAGGCCCTGGAAGCATCCTGGAAAGGGTTGCAGTTACTGGTCGACCGCACCAACTTCCGCGAGAACATCAAGATCGAACTGCTCAATGTCTCCCGGCAAGACCTGCTCGAAGATTTCGAAGACTCGCCGGAAGTGACCCAGTCCGGGTTGTACAAGCATATCTACAGCGCCGAATACGGCCAGTTTGGCGGGCAGCCGGTAGGGGCGATTATCGCCAACTACTTCCTGTCACCCAGTGCGCCTGATGTGAAGCTGCTGCAGTACGCATCCAGTGTGGCCTGCATGGCCCACGCGCCCTTTATCGCCGCGGCCGGGCCGGCGTTCTTCGGGCTGGAAAGCTTTACCGGTTTACCGGACCTCAAAGACCTGAAGGACCATTTCGAAGGCCCGCAATTTGCCAAATGGCAGAGCTTTCGCCAAAGCGAAGACGCCCGTTACATCGGCTTGACCGTGCCGCGCTTCCTGCTTCGTACGCCCTATGATCCGCTTGAATGCCCGGTCAAGACCTTCGCCTACCAGGAAAACGTGGTCAACAGCCACGAGCACTACCTGTGGGGCAATACCGCCTACGCCTTTGCCACGCGCTTGACCGACAGCTTCGCGCGCTTTCGCTGGTGCCCGAATATCATTGGCCCGCAAAGCGGGGGGGCAGTGGAAGACTTGCCGTTGCATCACTTCCACAGCATGGGTGAAATCGAAACCAAGATTCCGACCGAAGTGCTGGTGTCCGACCGCCGCGAATACGAGCTCGCCCAAGAGGGTTTCATTGCCCTGACGATGCGCAAAGGCAGCGATAACGCCGCGTTCTTCTCGGCCAGCTCGGTGCAGAAGCCGAAACACTTCGGCCTCAGTCCCGAGGGCAAGGAAGCCGAGCTCAACTACCGTCTGGGGACCCAGCTGCCCTACATGATGGTGGTCAATCGCCTGGCCCACTACCTCAAAGTCCTTCAGCGCGAACAACTGGGTTCATGGAAGGAACGCACGGACCTGGAGCTGGAACTCAATAAATGGATTCGCCAGTACGTTGCCGATCAGGAAAACCCGAGCGCCGAAGTGCGTGGGCGGCGTCCGTTGCGGGCGGCCCGCATTGTTGTCAGTGATGTCGAGGGCGAGCCCGGCTGGTACCGCGTGAACCTGAGCGTGCGGCCCCACTTCAAGTACATGGGGGCGGACTTCACGCTGTCCCTGGTTGGCAAGCTCGACAAAGAATGAGCAGAGGCCACGGAATGCGCGACCATCAAAGCCTTTTCGAGCGGCTCGACGCCCGGCAGCTGCCCCGGCGTGTGGCGTGACGTCCGTCGCACGGCATCTCGGGAAAATGCTCAGCATCCGTGCGGGCAGTGTGCAGACACAGCCGGACTACGGGTTGCCCGACCTCAACGACATGAACCAGAGCCTGCATGAGTCATTGAGCCAGTCGCGCCTGTTGATCGAGCGATTTATCCGCACTTATGAGCCACGCTTGGAGCAGGTGCGGGTCACGCCATTGCCGCGAGATCAGGACCCACTGGCCCTGGCGTTCGCGATCGAAGCCATTCTGCGTGTGAAGGGCAGCAAACAGCCTGTGACGTTTACCGCGCGGCTAAGTGATAGCGGTCGGGTAGAGGTCTTGCCGGATGTCCTTTAACCGTTATTACCAGAGCGAGCTCAGTGCCTTGCGCCAGTTGGGGCGGCGCTTTTCGGAGCGCAATCCCGCGCTTGCGCCTTTTCTGGCAGAGCCCGGCCAGGATCCGGATGTGGAGCGCCTGCTGGAAGGCTTTGCGTTTCTCACCGGTCGCTTGCGCCAGAAACTGGATGACGAGCTTCCAGAGCTGACGCATTCGCTGATGCATTTGCTTTGGCCCAATTACATGCGACCCATGCCGGCGTTCAGCATCCTGCAGTTCGACCCTTTGAGGCGTTCGGGGCCGCCCGTTTCGGTTGCGCGGGATACCCCGGTTGAAAGTACCGCCGTCAACGACCAGCGTTGCTGTTTTCGTACGTGCTACGACACGCAGATCCTGGCGCTGCAACTGAGTGCGCTGGAGTACAGCGCCAGGGCGGACCGGGGCATGTTGAGCCTGCGTCTGGAGATGAGCGCCGAGGGTAATTTCAGTGAGTGGACCTTTGATCACTTACGCCTGCACCTGGCGGGAGACCGCTACATCAGCCAGGCACTGTACCTGAGCCTGTTGCGTCATCTGGAGGGTATCGAGCTGCTGCCCTTGGGGCGCGACGGGCTGCCGATCAGCGACCCTGAAGGTCAGCCAGTCTCGCTGAGGCTGGGTGCTGATCGTGTGCAACCGGTGGGTTTCAATGAGGATCAGGCATTGATCCCGTACCCGCTGAATACGTTTCAGGGGTATCGCCACTTGCAGGAGTACTTTGCCTTTCCCGACAAGTACCTGTTTGTCGATGTCGGAGGGCTGGACGTACTGCACGGATTGCCCGGCGAGCTGCTCAAGCAGGTGTGCGGCGTGATATTGCGCTTTGAGTTGCGGACTTCATGGTGCGAGCCCCAACCGCCCACCCTGGATAACGTGAAGCTGTACTGCACGCCCATCGTCAACCTGTTCAAGCATGACGCGGTGCCCATTCGCCTGGACGGCAAGCAAGACGAGTACCTGTTGATGCCTGGTGAATATGCGCGGGAGAACGCGAGCGTATTTTCCGTCGACCGTGTGACGGGCTGGCAGCCGGGCGGGCTTGGATACCAGGCTTACGTACCTTTTGAATCCTTCGAACATGATGGCAATCACGACGCATCGGAACGCCCCCCGAGCTACAGCGTTCGCCAACGGCCATCGGCACAGCAGGCAGGGCTCGAGACTTGGCTTGGGTTTGATAACGCTCAGGCGCAGGCGCCGCAAACCCTGTCGATCGAGTTGACCTGCACCAATCACAACCTGCCCCGGCTGTTGCAGGTAGGGGATATCAACCAGCCGTGCGAAAAGACGCCGGAGGGGCTGTCGTTCCGCAATATCTGCGCTCCGACAGCGAGTTTTTCTCCGCCCCTTGACCAGGATTTTCTCTGGCGGCTTATCAGCAACATGTCGCTCAACTACCTGTCCTTGAGCGATATCAACGCCTTGAAGACGATCCTTCGAACCTATGACTTTCCTCGCTATCACGACCAACAGGCTCAGAAAGTCAGCGACAGAAGGCTGGGCGCGCTGCGATCCGTCAGCCACGCCGCTGTCGACCGATTGCGCCATGGCTTGCCCTTGCGCGGAGTCCGAATTGAACTGGCCATCGACCCCCAAGGCTTTTTGGGGCAGGGCGAGGTGTTTGTGTTCGCATCGGTGCTCAACGAGTTCTTTGCGCTCTACGCCGGCCTCAATACCTACCACGAACTAAGCGTCATCAGCACACAAGGAGACGTGTACCTATGGCCACCACGGATGGGGCGCCAGCCCCTGCTTTGACGCAACTGTCGCGCATCATCCGCGAGTACTCGCTGTTCCAGGCGGTCTTGCAGGTGATCAAGCGTTTGCGCGATGCCCACCCCTTGTTGGGTGACGACGCGCTGTATGACCTGCTGGAGTTTCAGGCCAACCCAGGGCTTGGTTTTCCGGGGCACGATATTGACCGGGTGGAGTTTTTCATCGAGCACGACCAGTTGCGTGCACGTCTTCGCCTCAACGTGTTGGGCTTGTGTGGCGCAGGGTCGCCATTGCCCGCGTTCTATAGCGAACAGGCGTGCGCCGACGGGGTGACTGGCAACACCACCCGCGACTTCTTGAACATCTTCCACCACCGCCTGCAACGGCTGATGCTGCCGATCTGGCGCAAGTACCGCTACCGGGCGTGTTTCCGGGCGGGCGCAGGCGATGCCTTTTCCGAGCACATGTTTGCGTTGATCGGCTTGAGCGGGCGGCAGATTCGCAGCGCTGCCCAGTTGGATTGCAAGCGACTGCTGCCGTACCTGGGATTGCTCAGCCTGCGGGCGCACTCGGCCGCCCTGATCGAGAAGGTGCTGCGCTACTACTTCAAGCATGACCGTCTGTTCATTGAGCAAGCGGTCCTGCGCACGGTGGGCGTCCCTGACTCGCAGAGCAATCGCCTCGGCGTTGCGAACAGCGTGCTCGGCAACGACCAGGTGTTGGGAAGCCGGGTCGCAGACCGCAGTGGCAAATTCAGGGTGCATCTGCAGGACCTGGGCTGGAAACGGTTCCATGAGTTCCTCCCCACCGGCACGGGCTACGCGCCGCTGTGTTCGTTGGTGCGGCTGACGGTTCGGGAACCGCTGGCCTATGACCTGCGCCTGGTAATGACCAGGGAAGAGATCAAGCCGCTGCACATTGGCGAACGCAATGTCTGTCGCCTCGGCTGGACCAGTTGGCTGGCACGTGAGCGCGCCGATGGCGTGGTCATGGTGCCGAGCAATGCTCATGAGGGATGAATCGTTATGATGAACGTGGACCTGCAACACCTTATCCAGACCTTGACCTCCCAGGCTCGCCGCGACCTGGAACGCTCGGCCGAACGTTGCGTCATGCGCGGCGGCAGGGAAGTGCTGGTGGAAGACCTGCTGCTGACCTTGCTTGAGCATCGGGATGGCCTGATGGCAAGGGCCTTGGCCGATGCCGGTATCGACGCTGGCGAGCTGCAAGCCACACTCCAGCCCAAGGTGGAGGCGAGTGCCTCGCGCAACCCGGTGTTTGCCCCGACGCTTGTGCAATGGCTGCAACAGGCCGTGATGGTTGCCCATCTGGAGCTGCGTCAGGCCGAGGTCGATCATGGCGCCCTGTTGCTGGCCCTGTTGCGCCACCCGCTGCACCATGCAGGGAGTGCCTATCAGGGGCTATTGAACCGGTTGGATGCGCAGCGTGTGCAAGGCTTTGTGTTGAGCCAGGCGCCTGAAATGCATCCAGTGCCCACGGGTGAGTCACTGCTGGAGCGCTTCACCCATGACCTGACACGCCAGGCCCATGACGGGCGTATCGATCCGGTGCTGTGCCGTGATGCCGAGATCGGCCAATTGATCGACATACTCATGCGCAGGCGCAAGAACAATCCCATGCTTGTCGGCGAAGCCGGGGTCGGCAAGACCGCCGTTGTCGAAGGCCTCGCGCTTCGTATCGCCACCGCACAGGTACCGGGGCCACTGCGCGAAGTCCGGGTGCTGAGCTTGGATATGGGCCTGCTCCAGGCGGGAGCCAGCATCAAGGGCGAATTCGAACGGCGCCTCAAGGGTGTGATCAACGAGGTCAATGCTTCGCCCAAACCGGTGATCCTGTTTATCGACGAGGCGCATACGCTGGTAGGGGCGGGTGCGCAAGCCGGTGCATCGGATGCTGCCAATCTGCTCAAGCCGGCCCTGGCCCGTGGCGAGCTGCGTACCATCGGCGCCACCACCTGGTCGGAATACAAGAAATACGTCGAAAAAGATCCTGCGTTGGCGCGGCGCTTCCAGCCCGTGCTGGTGGAGGAGCCCAGTGTCGAGCAGGCAGTTTCGATCCTGCGCGGATTGGTGCCGGTATATGAGCGCAGCCATGGCGTCTACGTGCGCGACGATGCGGTGGTGGCGGCGGCGCAGTTGAGCGCTCGTTACCTGACCGGGCGCCAGTTACCCGACAAAGCCGTGGATGTGCTGGACACCGCCTGTGCCCGCTTGAAAACCAGTCGGGAGACGGCGCCGCAAGCACTGCAAGGCCTCTACGCGGAACATGCGCAGGGCGCCCGACAGCTGCAGGCCATGCGCCGAGACAGCGACGCGGGGTTTGCCGTGGATGAACAGCTCCTGCATGCGTTGAACCTGCGCATGCAGGCCGTGGAAAACGAGCGGGAGCACCTGGAGCGGCATTGGCAGCAACAGCAAGGATCGGCGCAGCAGGTGTGCCCGCGCCTGGTGGCTCAGGTTATCAGTGCCTGGACCGGCATCCCGGTTGAACAACTGGCATTCGAACACAGTGAACAGGTCTTGGGTTTTGCCGATGCGCTGCGTTCGCGCATCCTCGGCCAGGAGCAGGCGGTGCAGGCCCTGGATCGCAACCTGCGCGCCGTGGCCGCGGGGCTCAACAACGCTGATGCGCCGGTCGGTGTGTTCCTGCTGGTCGGTCCAAGTGGTGTAGGCAAGACCGAGACTGCGCTGGCCCTGGGCGATCTGCTGTACGGGGGAGCGCGTTTCGTCACCCTCCTCAACATGTCTGAGTTCCAGGAAAAACACTCGTTGTCTCGGTTGATTGGCGCACCGCCCGGTTACGTCGGTTTCGGCGAGGGCGGTGTGCTGACAGAAGCCGTGCGCCAGCGACCGTATTCTGTCGTGCTGCTCGATGAGGTCGAGAAAGCCGACCCTGAAGTGTTGAACCTGTTCTATCAAATTTTCGACAAGGGCCGGGCCAATGATGGGGAAGGCCGGGAAATTGACTTTCGCAACACGTTGATCCTGATGACGTCCAACCTGGGCAGCGAGTGCATCAGTGAACGCTGCGCGGGCGGTCGGCGTCCTGACGCGCACGTGCTGCAAGAGGCGATCCGCCCGCTGCTGCGCGAGCACTTCAAACCCGCCTTGTTGGCCCGGATGCGTGTGGTTCCGTATTACCCGGTCACCGGCGAGGTCCTGCATGACCTTGCAAGGCTCAAGCTGGAACGCCTGGGGCAGCGGCTGCACCTGCGTAAACTGGCGTTCAGCTATACGCCAGAGTTGGTTGCCCACATGGCCGAGCGTTGTGCCCACGGTGACAGCGGTGCTCGTTACATCGACCAGTGGATCGAACTCCATGTGTTGCCGCAGATCGTGGATCGGCTGTTGACCGCCATGGCTCAAGGCGAGGCGTTGGCACATGTGCATGCACGCCTTGAGACCAATGGTTCTCCGCTCTGTGAGTTCAGCCAATGAGCGACCAGCCGTTCACCCAGGCGGCCCATGCCCCGGCTTACGCCGAAGCGCTGCTCGACTGGTTCATCCGCCTGGGCATCGATGGCGACGAAGCCACCTTGCCCGGCCTGTGCGTTGCGGCGGTGGCGCAACTGAGCCAGTGCGAACTCTGCCAGTGGTACTGGCGAGATGAAGCCACAGGCCGCCTTGAGCTGATTGCGCAGCATCTGCCCGGAGCGCTTCGCTCCATCGATCCGGCCGGTACCCAGGACTTCCAGCACGAGCAAGTGCTGCACTATGTGCTTAGCCATCAGAGGGCGCTCAGCCTGCAAGACCTTGCAGGCAGCGTATACGAGTGCGGGTTCCTGCCAGTGATGGCGGCACCTTGGGAAGCGCTGTCATGCGTGCCGTTGTTCAATCGCGGCAAGGCCATCAGCGGCGTGTTGTTGTACGCCAGCCAATGCCGAAAAAACCTGCAGGACTACACCCTTTCCTTGAGTCAACTCGGCAGTTTTGCCTCGATGCAACTGTCTTTGCTGCGGTGCCAGCGTTCCACCGTGCCTGTCACCCCCGCCAAGGGATGCCCACCGGCTCTGCGTGCTGAGTTTGGGTTGATCGGCCGTAGTACGGCCATGGATGAGACGTACCACCTGATCGGCAAGGTTTTGAATACACCCTACACCGTACTGCTGCGCGGCGAGACGGGAACGGGCAAGGAAGTGGTGGCACGCGCTATTCATGCGGCGGGGCCGCGTAGCCAAAAAGCATTCGTGGTGCAAAATTGCGCGGCCTTTCCCGAGGGACTGCTGGAAAGTGAACTGTTCGGCTATCGCAAAGGTGCGTTCACGGGTGCCGAACGTAACCATGCAGGGCTGTTTGACGCGGCGCATGGCGGCACGCTGCTGCTGGACGAAATTGGCGACATGCCGCTGTCGCTGCAGGCCAAGTTGCTGCGAGTCTTGCAGGAAGGCGAAGTGCGCCCGTTAGGCGCCAGTGCGGCACACAAGGTCAATGTGCGCATCATCGCAGCGACTCACCGCGACCTCGGCGCGATGGTCGCCCAAGGCAGTTTTCGCGAGGACCTTTACTACCGGCTGGCGCAATTTCCCATCGAATTGCCGCCGTTGCGCCAGCGTGACGGTGATGTGTTGCTGTTGGCGCGCGAATTTGCGCAAAAGGCCTCTGTCGCACTGGGACGCTCACCGGTGGCGTGGTCCAGCGCAGCCCTTGACCAGCTCTCCGGTTACGCCTTCCCGGGCAATGTCCGCGAACTCAAATGCCTGGTGGAGCGCGCGGTGCTGCTCTGTGATGACGACGTGATCCTGCCGCGGCACCTGTCCTTGCCCGGGCCGACCGCCGATGAGCCCATGGATGCGACGTTGCGCCAGCGCCTGGAGCGCGTAGAGCGGGTGTTCCTGATCGATTGCCTGCACAAGAACCATGGCAACCGCACCCGCACCGCGCGCGAGTTGGGTGTGGCGCGGCGCACGCTGCTCTACCGACTGGCGCGCCTGAAGATCCCGGTTGGCGATATGCGCGAGGGATGCTGAACGGGCGGCGCGTGTGCACTTAATTCTTATGGGAGATACCTGATGCCTTTTTATCCATGGCAAGCCGTGGTGCTTGCGCTGTGTGTGTTGAGCGGCTGTCACGCCAATTACGTTTTTGATGATGCCGACTACCGTCCATTGGGCGACCCCCAGGCGGTCCGCCGTGGCCAGTGAGCAGGGGAGCTGCCATGCAATTAATGTTTGAAGTCTGCCGTACCGCAAGCGGTGAGCCGCCTGCGCGCAAGACGTTTGACGCGGTGGGCGGCGTGATCGGCCGCGGAGCCGGCTGTGACTGGGTCATCCCGGACGCCGATCGCTTGATTTCCAGCCGTCATGGCTTGGTCGGTTATCGGCAAGGCCACTACTTTCTCACCGACATCAGCAGCAATGGCATCGGCGTATCAGGCAGCATGGAACGCTTGTGCAAAGGCCAGGCGCGGCTGATCAGTGACGGTGATGTGTACCAACTGGGCAACCTGGATATTCGTGCGAACCTGGTGGTGCAGGAACGGCAGCCGTTTGCCCGGGAAGACATGATTCCCGACGATGCCTTCCTGGAGCTTGACCCGGTCCGCGCGCTGGAGCGCGAGCACATGGGTGTCGACTCACCGACAGAGCAGGGTGTCCTGGACACCTCAACCCAGGTACTGCCCCCATCGCTCTGCCAGGGCCCTGTGGACCGCGATCATCTGGTCGTACCGAAATGGGCGGCAGCGACCGAAGACATCCTGCCTTGCGAGCTCGTCACGGCCGCGCCTGCCGGCGAAACGTTCTGGCCGCAGTTTGCCCGCGCGTTGGGCATGCCGCTGGACTCACTCGATACGCCGGCGCGTGAAGCGCTGGCAATCAAGGTGGCTGGCCTGCTCAAGCTGACTATCGAGAGCTTGCAGCAAAGCCTGCGAACCCGTGACGAGCTGCACAGTGAGTTGAGCGAAGCATTAACCGTCCCGGTTCACGCTACCCCCAATCCTTTGAAAGACTGTGCCGACAGCCACGCAGCCATGATGTCACTGCTGGGCGCAGGCGAGGGGAAGGCGCTCTGCGCCGAACAAGCGGTGACTCAGGTCTATCGTGATTTGCAAGTTCATCAACTGGCGTTGGTGGTGGCCTGTCGCGCCACTGTACGCGGTGCATTGGCTGCCTTTGCGCCCGGTCAGTTGCTGCTGTGTTTCGAGCGCGAGGGCAAGTCACCCAGGTTCTTCGGTGACGGTGCCCACTGGCGGGCGTATCAACGCCACTATCGCCGGCTGACGCAGGAGCAACCCTTGGGCGAGCAGTTGTTGCGCAGAGACTTCTCCAAGGCCTACGAAGAGCAGGTGCGCCTGGTCTCCACCCTGCACGCCGGGTACCCAGGATGATGTTCATGTCTCGAATCGCTGTTTCATCGATGCTGTTGGCGCTGGGCCTGTTGGCCGGCTGCAGCAGCCTTTCACCATTTTCGAGCATGACCAAACTGCACCTGACGTTGGCGGCCGCTGACGAAGTCAACCCAGACCTTCACGGCCGTCCATCCCCCGTGGTGGTGCATCTGATTGAGCTGCGGCATCCGGTGGCCTTTGAAAACGCCGACTTCTTCAGCCTCTACGGCAGGGCCGAACAGACATTGCCCAAGGATTGGGTCGCCAGCGAAGAGTTGGCATTGCGCCCCGGCGAACACCTGGCGCTCAAGCTGAGTGTCGAGCCGCACAGCCGTTATGTCGGTGTGCTGGCGGCCTATCGCGACTTGCCCCACGTGCAATGGCGGCTGGTACTGCCCCTGAACCCTGGGCAGTTGACCCGTGCCGACGTTGTGCTGGACCAGGCAGGCATCCGTATGGCCGCACCCCACACTGACCGGACGGAGGACTGAGATGCAGATCCATAACGTTATCTGGCAAGAAGGCATGTTGCTCAGGCCCCAGCACTTGCAGCACAGCGATCGCTACTTCCATCGGCAACTCAACCGTACACGCCTGTTGAGCGCCGATGCCTGGGGATTCCTGAGCCTGGATGTGGATCTGCAGTACCTCAACCTGGGCAAGATAGTGGTCAGCCAGGCCAGCGGCGTATTGCCGGATGGCAGCCTGTTCGAGCTCAGCGGCGCGATGGAGCCGTTGGTATTGCAGGTGCCCGCGAATGCCGGCCGACAAGCGGTGTACCTGGCGCTGCCGCTGGCGACGGCGAATCAGGTTGAAGTCCGCAGGAAGGAGCAACGCGATGTCCTGGCGCGCTACGTCGCCTGGGAAACGGAGATCGGAGACGCCAATGCCGGCGTCGACACTCGCTGCCTGGTCCACTGTGCACGCCCCGATTTGCGCCTGGTGCTGGGGGAGGGCCCCAGTGACGCGTCCTACGTGAAACTTCAGGTCGCCCAGGTGCAGGACTCGACCCTTGACGGCGGCGCCAGGCTGGATGCGGATTTTGTACCGACGTTCATCTACCTCCAGGGCTCGGGGTATGTGTGGTCGTGCCTCAAGGAGGTGATCAGCCTGCTGGCGACCCGCGGCGATGCGATTGCAGCGCGCATCCAGGGCAGTGGCGCCTCGGCGGGCGCGCAGGTCGGCGACTTCCTGATGCTGCAACTGATCAATCGTGCCGAATTGATATTGCGGCACTACCTGAGTCAGGCCCAGGTGCGTCCGCAGCGGTTGTATCGGGAGCTGCTGTCGATTCTCGGCGAACTGTCGACGTTTGCCAGCGACAACCGACGCGCGCCATTGGCGGTTCCCTACCAGCATGGCGATCAGGGGGCGAGCTTCCGTGCGCTGATGGAGGGGCTTCGCGCTGTGTTGTCGCGGGTGCTGGAACAACATGCCATCGAGCTCGCGCTGCAGCAACGCCAGTACGGGGTGCTGGTCTGCCCGGTCAACGATCTCAAGTTACTGGGCACTGCGACGTTCATTCTAGCGGCCACTGCCCAGTGCGACAGTGAAGAGCTGCGCCATCGCCTGCCGGCGCATCTGAAGATCGGCCCCGTGGAGCGCATCCGCGAACTGGTGAACCTGCATCTCGCCGGTATCAAGGTCAAGCCCTTGCCGGTAGCGCCGCGACAGATCCCGTTTCATGCCGGCAAGACCTATTTCATGCTCGAACTCAGCCCGCGCGACATCGCGCAGTTGGAGCAATCGGGTGGTTTTGCCTTCCACGCCAGCGGCGAGTTCGCCGAGCTGGAACTCAACTTCTGGGCTATCAGGAACTGAACACCATGACGATGGACAGTGAATACCCGCAGGACGAAAAAACCGTGTTGCTTGACCGTGACGGGCTTGGACCCGCGCAGGGGCCAGTCACCGACTTTGCAACGCCGCCGCGCTTCGAGCAACTGGAAGACCGGATGATCTACGCCGCCCGTCTGCAGGGGAGCGAGAGCTTCACCATAAGTCCGAACACGCTGTTGGCAGCGGCATGGGATCTGTTGTCGCAGGTTGCCCAGCTCAAATTCAGTTCCGGCCGGGAAAGCCTGCAAGCGCTCAATGACCAGCTCTCATCGGGGATTAATGCCTTTGAGGCGCATGCCTTGCACCTTGGGGCGCAGAACAGTCAGGTGCTGTCGGCGCGCTATGTACTGTGCAGTGTCATTGATGAGGCGGTGGTCACCACGCCGTGGGGTAATCGTAGCGACTGGTCAAAGCGAAGCCTGTTGAGCCGTTTTCACAACGAAACCTTCGGCGGTGAAAAGTTTTTCCAGTTGCTGGAGCGTTTGTCCCGCGATCCCGTCAAGCATGTGGCCATGCTGGAATTGATGTACCTGTGCCTGTTATTGGGCTTCGAAGGTAAGTACCGGGTCATGGAGCGCGGAAGACCGCAGCTTGAAGCGGTACACGACGCGGTTTATCGCCAGATCAGGCATGTGCGCGGTGACCGGCTGCCGGCAACCACCGCATCGCAGACGAAGAGGGCATCCCGGCCACGGCTACGCATCGTCTCCGCCACCTGGGTCGCCGTCTGCGTACTGGCCTGTCTGCTCGCGATGTATTCCGGGTTTGCCTGGGTGCTGGGCCAGGCACGGATGACGGCGCTGCAATCTTTTCAATCTGTCCCGGACGCCTTCGTAACGCTGGAGCAATGAATGAACGCATTCTTCAAGGGCGTGGGTACGGTGCTGCGCAAAAGTTGGGTATGGAGCTTGCTGCTGGTGTTGTCCGGTGCACTGCTGGTGTGGTTTTGCGGGCCTTTGCTGGCGGTGGATGACTACCGTTTCTGGCAAAGCCGACCTCCCGTTTGCTGACCATCAGCGGGTTGCTGCTGATGTGGGGGCTGGCGATGGTCGTGGTGGGCGCGCGCCGCACAGCTCGGTTGCATGAGCCCGAGCACCAAGCACTTCACCAGCGCCAGGCACTGATCAGTCATGAAATAAGCCAGGTGCAGGGGCGCTTCAAGGCGGCGCTGCACACGTTGAAAAGCTCGCGGCACTATGGCTTGCGTAGCGAACGATGGCGAAACGAATTGCCCTGGTACCTGTTGGTCGGCGAACAAGGCAGTGGCAAGACCTGCCTGTTGGTCGCCGGTGGCTTGCAGTCTGCGCTCGACCGGGTTGAAGCGCCCCCAGGCACTACGCCTTGTTGTGACTGGTATTTTGCCGAAGAGGCGGTAGTGGTCGAGACGGCCGGCCGCTATCTGGGCCAACCCGAGCATTCGGTCGATGCGGCGGGCTGGACGGCCCTGTTGGGTCTGCTCAAGTCGTGGCGCAGGGGGCGACCGCTTAATGGCGTAGTGGTGACGTTGTCAGTCGACACACTGTCAAGCAGCAACGAGCATGACCTGGAGCGCCATGCACGTGACGTGCGTAGCCGCTTGCATGAGATCCAGCAGACATTGCATGTGGATGTGCCGGTATACCTGGTGTTGACCCAGGCGGATCGGTTGGCCGGGTTTGCGGAGTTCTTTGACGCGCAGCAGGGTGACGGCACGGAAGACGTCTTGGGCGGGGACCTGGTTGCCGACACGTCCGGTACGGATATCGCCCACGTGAGAGACATGTTCGAGAGCCTGCTGCAACGGTTGGGGGCGGAACTGATCCCGCGCTTGCATCAGGAGCGAAATATCGAGCGTCGCGGCCGGATGCTGGACTTTCCCCGGCACGTCGCCCGCTTGGGTGACCCCCTGTGCCTGTTCATCGAAACCGCGTTTTCCGCGCATCGCTACCAGCGCATCAATGGGCTGCGAGGGGTTTACCTGACCTGTGCGAAAACGGACGATGTACGCCCTCATTTTGTCCAGGGCCTGTTCAAACGGGTGATATTTGCCGAAGCCGATCTCGCCGGGCTGCATACCCCGGAGCGGCAGCGCATACATCGACGCCACGGGTTGCTCGCGCTTGCCGCAACGGTGGTGATCGGCATCGCGGGGGCGTTGTGGATGCACAGTTTCTCGTTCAACCATCAGCGGCTGCTGGCACTGAGCACTATTGGGCTCTCTGCTCCACCGGGTCCAGACGAGCGTTTCGCGTTGCTGGCTCTGTTGGATAGCCGCCTGGCTGCAACCAAAGTCTTTGCGCACCGGCAGACGTCCGGTGGGTGGATCGGGCGGGCTTGTACCAAGGGGCGTTGACCCGCCCGCCGTTGGACAGCGCCTATGAACAAGCCTTGCACCAGCAACTGCTGCCCTACGTGGCGAGGCTGCTCGAAGGACAGGTGCGAGACCGCCTGGCGGATCGCGAGCGGTTGCTGGACAGCCTGCGCGCCTACCTGATGCTCAACCTGCGCGAACGACGTGATACCGCGTGGTTGGCGGAATACCTGGCGGGTCAGTGGTCAACGGACCCCTCGACGCATAAACGCCTGAATCAACACCTTGCACGACTCCTCGAACAGCCGTTTCTGGCGCCGTTGAATGACGAGTTGGTGGCTCAGGCCCGCCTGGTATTACGCGGTGAGTCGCTGGCGGAGGTGGTTTATCGAACGCTGCGCGAGCAAGCGCGGAGCCTGGAGCCCTACCGCCTGGCCGAAGGTTCGGCGTTTTCGAGGGTCGAGCCCCCTATACCGGGGTTCTACACCCGAAAGTACCTGCAGTTTTTCGAAAAGCAGGGCCCTCAACTGGTCAATGCCATCGCCCAGGATAACTGGGTGCTTGGCGAAGGCACCGACCTTAGCGCCATGGACTTACGCCAGTTGGTGGTTGAGTTGGAGCAGCGCTATTTCAGTGAATACGCTGATGCATGGAGTGAGGCCCTTGGGCAGGTCAGGCTGCTCGACAGTGGCAATCTGCGCCAAGGTGCGCAGCAGCTCGCAAGCCTGACGTCGGCCCAATCGGCCCTGGTGCAGTTGTTGCGGCAGGTTCGCGAAAACACGCGGCTGGTGCCGCTCTTCGATCAGCTTGGGACGGTGAGCCAACCGGTCGGCGAGCTGGGCGCGGTGGCGTCGAGGGTACTGGCGCGGACGGCGCCGCCGGATACCGCTCGACGGGCCTTGCAGCGCCGTTTCGAACCCTTGCACCAATTGCTCGATGAAGAGCAGAACCCCGGCGGCGAATTGACGCAGGCCTTGCGTTTGCTCGATGAGCTGCAGCTGCAATTGTCGACCCTGAGCCGGGACAGTTCGCCGGAGCAGGCTGCGTTCAAAATGGCCAGGCAACGCATGGAGGGGCAGCAGCCGCTGCTGGGCAACCTGCGGGATGCGGCGGCCCGCTTGCCGCAACCGCTCAGGGAATGGTTCGAAGGGATGGCCGACCAAAGCTGGCGCCACCTGCTTGAGGATGCCTATGGCTATGTGAATCAGCGGTATCAAAGCGAACTCCATGGCTTCTATGCGAAGGCCATCCAGCGCCGATATCCGTTTGATGCCCACGCCGGCAGCGACGTTGCCTTGGGCGATTTCCAGGAATTTTTCAAGCCGCGGGGGGCCATGGCGCGCTTCTATGAGGCGTACCTGCGACCGTTTGTGAGTGTCGAGGGCAGCCGCTATCGCCTGCGGACCCTGGAGGGGCGCAGCCTGCCGATATCGCGTCTGGTGCTGGAGCAACTGGCCAGGGCGCAGGTCATTCGCCAGGGTTTTTTCAGCGAGGACCAGGGCGATTGGGCCGTTCGGTTCACGCTGGCGCCCTATAGCCTGGACCAGGCTGTCAGCCGGGCGACGCTGCGGGTGGGCGACCAGCAGTTGGAGTACCGTCACGGCCCGATTGTGCCGATGGCGTTTCATTGGCCGAGCGAGGCAGAGAATGGCCGCACCAGCCTGGTAGTAGAGCGCGGTTCAGAACGGCCGTTGGGGATCGAAAAAGACCGGGGGACCTGGTCGTTGTTCCGATTTTTCGAGCTGATGCAAACCGAGCCTGGCAGCAGCAGGGAAGCGCAGATACTCAAGGCCGACCTGGCGGGCCTGCGTGTCAATTACGTGTTGACCAGCCAACGCAGCCCCAGCCCGTTCCAGATGGCGACATGGCGCACCTTCCGCCTGCCGGAGCAATTATGAACCCGGCTTACCCTTGGCGAAGTGCCGGGCGCACGGCGCAAGGCAAGAGTCGCTCGCGCAACGAAGACGCGTTCCTCGATTGCCCGCAGCGCGGTTGTTGGGCGGTAGCCGACGGCATGGGTGGCCATCATGCCGGGAATGTAGCCAGTCAACGCGTCATCAGTGGCCTTGCTGCACTGCCGGGCCAAGGTGCTCTGGATCAGCGGATCGAGGCCGTCCGACGCTGCCTGCGAGGCCTCGACAGCCAGTTGCAACACGCCGACGGCGTGGCGGGCGTCATGGGCAGTACGGTGGTGGTGCTGCTCCTGGAGCAAGACCGCGCAGCCTGCCTCTGGGCAGGCGACAGCCGATGCTACCTATGGCGAGGGCAGCGCCTGTATCAACTTTCGCGGGACCATTCCCTTCAGCAGCATTTGATGGATAAGCAGCGGTTGAGTCCGGAGCTGGCCCAGGCCCATCCAGGCGCAAGGGCTTTGACCCGCGCAGTGGGCGCGCGCCAGCCACTGAACCTTGAGATCCTGGAACTGCGCGCCGGTCCGGGGATGTGTTCTTGCTGTGCAGCGATGGTCTGTACCAAGGCCTCAGCCACCGGGAATTGGGGTGGGCCATGAGTGCAGGAACGCCACGGCAAGCGGTGGAGCATCTGTTCAGCGCCGCGCTGCGGGGGCGGGCGCGGGATGACCTCACGGCGGTGGTGATCCAGCCATGAACAGCGCGGCAGCCCCGCCGAAACTGCTTGCGGGACGCTATCAGCTTGAACGCGTGCTCGGGACGGGGGGCATGGGCGTGGTCTATCACGCCCGTGACCTGTTGCATGAGGCATTCGGCGAGCCGGATTGCCGTGTGGCGCTGAAGCTGTTGGGCGAAAGCCTTTGCGCCTGCGCTGATGCGCCCGTGTTGCTGTACAGCGAGTTCGCGCTGACCCGCAGCCTGCAGCATGCTCACGTGGTCCGCGCGTTTTCGTTTGAGGTCGATACCGCCCACCAAGTGGCATTCTTCACCATGGAAGTGATGCCCGGGCTGACCCTCGACCGCATGCTCGCCGAATGTCCGCAGGGGCTGCCGTGGCATGAGCTGCAACCCATGGCCCTGCAATTGCTGGATGCACTGGCCTACCTCCAACGCCAAGGTGTGGTGCATGGTGATGTGAAACCGGCCAACATCATGGTGGGAGAGCAGGGGGTGCGCTTGTTTGATTTCGGCTTGGGTCACGCCGAGGCTCAGGCAAGGGCAGGATTGCCCGGTTTGAACCGCAGTCGCCTGCATGCCTGGACCCCAGCGTACGCTGCGCCGGAGTTGATGGCTGGCGGGTTGCCATCGGCCAGTGCCGATCTGTACGGCGCGGCCCGTGTGCTCTATGAACTGGCCGAGGGACGCCGCCCCGATGAGCGCCAAAGCAATCTGCGCCTGCCTCGGCCCAGGCAGTTGCCCAGGCAGTGTTGGCCGCCGTTGCGTGCGGCATTGGCGATGGACCCGCAACAGCGAACCGTCTGCGCCGCCGAGCTGCGTGAAGGGTTGGCGGGCCGGCGTCGTCGCTGGATGAGCGGGTAACGCGTCAGCCATTCAGGCCGTGCAGTTGGCAGTAGTCTTCCCAGCTCAT